>JAUCQB010000200.1 GCA_030372985.1 Phycisphaerae bacterium | reverse complement strand
AATGGCTAACAGCTAAGAGCTAAAAGCTGGTCGCTGCCCCCTCATCTCCTTCTTCCGCACATGCCCGTGCCGGGCCAGAACCCCGCCCGCACCAGTTCCTGACACGGCCGGTCGGCCGGGTTGCGCTGCCAGGTCAGGACGTTCTGATGATGGGCAAAGCCCAGCCCCACGGCATAGCCCCGCTGGATCCCGCGGATGCTGTTGACAGTGGTCAACGTTGTGGGCTGCGGAGCGGCCACAGCGGCCGCACCCGTGGTCAACAAGCTCGACGCCGAGACGGCCGCCTCGCTGGCCTGTCTGCCGGCGCCGCCTCCTCCGATCCACGGTGCACTGCTTCCCGCCAACGCGCCCTCGACCAGCTTTGTTGCGGTGCCGGTCGGCCGGGTATTTTGGCCAGACGTGCCCTCATCTGTCGATCGGGTCATAGCCGGGGAGGGCTGACTCGATGCATATTGGCGTGCAGGTTCGCTAGCCGGACCGCGTGGAGGAATCAACCGGGCGGGCTGCGCGGCGGGCACCACGAGCGTTTGCTCGGATATCGCGGCATGAGAAGACGCGTCACCGATTGGACTTGCCATAGTCAACCAAGCACACCCTGCGAGGCCCCAGATCGAAGCCAGCGTCGTAATGCCCATAACATTAGCTCCCGAACGTGCCCTATAACATTTGCCGCGATCATTGTGCGCAAACGCCGAGACAGAATCCACCAAGCTCGCACCGTCGACCGGGCAGTCAACAGTGTCGTCAGCCGAGCAAGGGGTGCTGAGATTAGCACCCCTTACCCGGCTGCTCCTGTTGATGGCTATTCTCGGCACAGCGGAATTGCTTCCGCTCATGCAGCCGTGGCCTCCTCTCCTTCCCGCAGAAAGGCAAGGCTGGGGCCACACGCTGCAAGTCGTCAATAGGCGTCCAAGATTAATCGCAAGCCGCCGTCGTAGATGCGGCTACTCGGCCCATTATAGTTGCGGAACGCACAGCGCAGCCCATTACCGGTGTGAAAGAACGATCCGCCGCGTTCGACCCTACTCGCCATCGTCCCCGGCCCCGCCGGGCCCTTCGGGTTATCGTACGGACTGGTACTGTAGTAGTCGGGAGCATACCAGTCATTGCAGAACTCATATACATTGCCCGCCGTATCGTACAACCCATACCCGTTCGGCGGATAGGATCCGACCGCCGTTGTTGCCCCTGTATAGTTGGCCTTCGAGGTATCCTCGTTGTCGCCCCAGGGGTATCTCTTGCCTGACAGCCCACCGCGGGTGGCCTTCTCCCACTCTGCCTCCGTCGGCAGGCGATAACCGCTGCTCCAGTTACAGGTCCACGTGGACAAGTCATAGCAGAGCGGCCGACCCTCCATGGCACTTCGCCAGTTGGCGTACGCCACCGCACCGTACCAGCTCACCATCACCATCGGGTGGTTGCCCTTGCCGGAGACCACGCCGAACGTCGTCCCGTTCCAGGTGATCCGGCTGGATGAGTCGCTCGTGGTCGTGTCGCAGTAAGGGTAACTCGTCCCGCTGTTGTATTTGTAGACGACGCCATT
>JAUCQB010000199.1 GCA_030372985.1 Phycisphaerae bacterium | reverse complement strand
GGCTCAGTACAGCTCGCGCCAGGACAGGCGGGTGAAGCTGCCGGTCGCGCGCGCGATCGCCTCGGCGATCGCGTCGGCGCTGTAGAGGACGGCGGCGTTGCCGTTGGCGAGCTTCACCGTCGTCGTGCCCTTGACGATGAGCCCCCCGAGGATCCACGTGTCGCCGTTGAGGTGCAGGTCGCCCTCGACGTAGATGAGACCGCGGTAGGTGAACGTGCCGTTGATCGTCATGTCGCCGGTGACGTAGAGGAGGCCCTCCCCGTCGCCGCCGTGGTAGGCGGCGTCGCCGTCGATGTACACCAGGCCCAGCGGCGGCTCGGGCTGCGCCACCGGCGGCCCGATCCACGCGAAGAACTCGGCCTGGGACATGCCGAAGACGTCCCACGGGCCGGCGTAGAACCCGTTCGGCCCGGTGTAGGGACCGACCTGGTTCTCGACGATCCCGGTCGGGCTGCCGTCGGAGTACGCCGCCCCGCTCTTGATGTCCACCTCGCCGGAGGACCAGGTGCCGGGAAGGTCGCCGGTCCCCGTGTGGTACATGGGGTCGTCCTCGGCGCCGGTCGGCATGCTCGACGTGTGGTTGAGGCCGCAGACGTCGATCGTGCCCTTGAGCTCCACGCCCACGTTGGCCATCATCGCGGCGTAGACGGCCGCCGGGATGCGCTTCGCGTACACCTCGGCGCGCACCCGGCGCACGTCGCCGCCGACCACGCCGGTGGAGGTGATGACGTAGATGGGCGAGCCCGACAGGCTCTGGACCGGCGGGGTCATCGTCGCGTCGTACCGGTAGACGACCGTCCGGGCGTTGTCGGTCTTGTACTCGACCGTGAGCACGTTCGGGCCGCGACTCGCCGTGCTGTAGGGAAGCCACTCGCCCGTCGGCTGGGCGGTCGCGAGCCCCATCGAGTCGGTGCCGAGCACCGGCACGCTGCCGGCGACGGTGTTGAAGATCTGCGCCACCGCCCGCGGGTTGCCGCCGAGGGCGATGTCGCCGGCGGCGATGCGCGCCTGTGCCTCGCCGATGCCCGCCTCGGCGACGTTGAGCGCGTCGGTCTCGCGCAGGCCGTGGCTGGTGATCTTCGATTCCACGTTGATCGAGACCATCAGGACGGTGGCCAGGAGCGACATGGTCAGCAGCACGAGCAGGGCGATGACCAGGGCCATGCCGCGCTCGTCGCGGAGCAGCCGGATGGGCAGGTCCGTCATGGGCGTCTCCTAGCGGACGAAGACCACGACCGCGCCGGTCGTGGCGGAGACCTTGACGCCCACCGCCAGGTCCTGCAGGTAGGGGGCCGGCGCCGTCGGGTTCGTGCCGTAGTTGAAGTCGTTGGTCGTGACCGCCGGCACCCAGTTCGCCAGGGCGCCCGCGGAGGGGTCCACCCCCAGGTGCGGGATGGTGCCGACGTCGAGGAAGTAGATGCTCACGCCGCCGACGTAGCCGATCGTGCCGACGCGGTAGCCGACCACCAGGTCCTTGACCGTGCCGCCGCCGATGTCGGCCGCCGCCAGGGCGGTGACGATGCCCGGGGCGTTCACGTTCTTGGCGATGTCGAAGTCGAAGGCGCCGGTGTTGTTCCGCAGCAGCATCAGGTGCCCGTTGCCCGTGGCGTTCTGCGTGCCCGCCACCACGTCCAGCAGGCCGTCGCTGTCCACGTCCACGACCGCCAGGGCGGTGACGCCCTCGCCCACGATCTCCACGAGGCCCTGGTGGAGGAAGTGGGGGCTGGCGGTCTTGCCCATGTTCTTCATGAAGTAGACCTGTCCGCCGGTGGCGCTGCGCGCCCCGATCGCCAGGTCCCGCAGGCCGTCGTTGTCGAAGTCGCCCAGCGCCAGGGCGTTCACCTCGCCCAGCGAGCCGGCCGCGAGTCCGCCCGTGCCCGGGTACGTCTCGGTGAGCGACAGCGTCGGGACGGTCGCGTTGCTGTTCGTCCACAGCTCGACGCTGCCGTAGTAGGCCGTCGGGGACTTCGTGCCGACGATGACGTCCGGCCGGTCGGCGGTCGCGCCGCCGGCGCAGTCCATCGTCACCACGGCCTGCACGTCGCCCTGGTCCGCCGTCTTGTAGGCCTGGCTGTAGCTGGACGGGTAGTAGCCCTCGTTGCCGCTGCTGCTCTGGCAGAACCAGACGAAGAAGTTGCCGGCCGTCGCGGTCTTGCACCCGGTCACCAGGTCCGGGCGGTCCAGCGGGGATTCCGCGTTGAGCCAGTCCAGCCCCATGGACAGCACGGCCCCGGGCGCGGAGCGCGTGTAGTCCGGGCTCGCGTTGAAGAGCGGGGTGCCGTCGTACTGGTTGAACCAGGTCGAGACCTGGTCGCTGCCGCCGGTGTCCGAGCCGAGGACGATGTCCACGTCGCCGCGGCGGTTCGCGGTCTTGTTGCCGTTCCAGTCCTTCTCGATCATGTCCGCGCTGGCCAGGGAGAGCACGCGGTTCGCGTCGAGCCGGATGACCGTGAAGGAGGACAGGCCGAAGTTCCTGCCGCTGAGGGTCTCCTCGGCCTCGAGGTAGATGCCGTTGATGGCCGTCGTGGTCGTCGGGTAGTAGCCCGCCGGCGGGATGATCATGAGCGAGTACGGCGTGGTGCCCGGCGGGTCGTTGGCCGGCACCGTGATGGAGAACGCGCCGCTCGCGTCGGTCCAGGCGTAGCCCGGCACGGTGAACCCGCCGTCGGTGGTCACGCCCACCCAGACGTTCTGGATCCCCGCCTCGCCCAGGTCGAAGACCCCGTCGCGGTCGGAGTCGCGGAAGACCGTGCCCGAGACCGTGCCGGCGTCCGGCTTGTAGACGCCGAACGTGGCCGACTCCGTGCTGCCGTCGCTGATGCTCAGGACGACCGGGTTCGTCGTGGTCACCACGAACGAGTCCGGCGCGGTGACCGTGAGCGAGCAGGTGCCGACCGGCGTGAACAGCGCGGGGCTCACGTAGCCCGAGGCCTCGGTGTAGGCCGAGGTGCCCCCGGGCCGCAGCGTGACCCGCACGCCGCCCCGGCCGACCTCCCCTGCGTCCTGCACGCCGTCGTCGTCGAGGTCCTCGAAGACGAAGACGTTGACGTGGCCGCCCGCCAGCTCCGCGTCCGGGAAGTTGCGCGTCGTCGCCGGCGGCACGGTGACCGAAAGGCTCTCGGGCACGCTGGTGTTGACGTAGCCCGGAGGCGCGATGACTTGCTTGAGCCAGTAGGTCCCCGCCGGCACGGAGAAGCTGAAGTAGCCGCTGCCACCCGTGACGGTGGAGTAGGTGCCGAGCTGGATGGTCGCGCCCTCGAGGCCGCGCTCGCCCGTGTCGCGCGTGCGGTTGACCACGATGCTGTCGAGGTAGACGAAGCCGTCCACCAGGTACTCGTCCGCGCTCACCTGCGGGACGTTGCGCATCGAGTTCACCTCGGTCCTGAATCGGCTGGTCGCGTAGCGGCCGCGCCAGTCCCGCTTCCCGCTCGGGGCGGTGATGTCGATGGCGATGCGCTCGATGTTGCCGAGCTGCGCCGCCGGCACGGGGCCGCTGGACCAGTCCCACGGGGCCGTGCTGCCGCGCAGGTAGACCTGGAACAGCGGCGCGATGCCGCCGCCGGGGCGGCGGACCAGCGCGACGCGCTGGGTGAGCGGACCGTTGTTGCCCAGGGTGTTGTTCGTGCTGTCGCCGTAGACCTGCCGCACCAGCTCGAAGTCGTCGGGGTTGGGCGAGCGGTTGGCCTCGACGCCGTTCACGTCGGCGAGGTCCGTCGCGTCCACCACGCCGTCGTTGTTGAGGTCGAGCGTCCAGCGCACGATCTCGGCGCCGGTCGAGTACTTCGCCGGGGGCGTCCACTCCGTCCCGATCAGCGGCCGCGGCCTGCCCGTGCCCGCCGGGTCGTAGGCCTGCGGCGTGCCCGCCCGCGCCGTGAGCGTGTCGGGGTACGGCTCCAGGTTCGCGTTGATGAGCACCTGGAGCGAGTCCACGTAGGCGATGGGTGGCTGCGGCCCCACCGCGGCGTCGCGGTCCGCGCCGTAGCCGGCCGAGCGCAGGTCGCGGGCCATCATGTCCATGGCCACGCGCCCCGACTCGATGGCCTCGATCCCGTTCGTGGTGGCGGTCTTGCTGCGGGACGCCAGCGACATCACGGTGGTGAGGGTGATGACGACCACGCCCAGCAGCAGGACCGTGATCATCAGCTCGATGAGCGAGAAGCCGTGCGCCCTCCCTGCCGCCACGTTCCGGGGACGTGCGTGCATGATCATCGCCTCACGTAGGTGGTGGACGTCACGGAGCGGATGCCGCGGTGGCTCCACTGCACGGTGACTTCGACCTTCTTCAGGTTGGCGAGGGGCGCGGCCATCGCGTCCACCTCGTAGTACCGCTGCCACTGCCCCGCGTCGCCGAGGGCCTCCGTGCCGGTGGCGGGGTGCCGGCCGACCGTCAGGGCGGGGTCCGTCCAGGCGACGGTGCGGAGCTGCTCCAGCTTCTCCTGGGTGTAGTAGTTCGCGGAGTTCGCCATGCGCGACTGCACCTGGGTGCTGGTCCCGGCCGGGAAGAGCTGGGCGACCGCCAGGATGCCGATGCTCAGGATCACCAGCGCGATCATCAACTCGGCGATGGTGGTGCCGCGTTCGCGGCCGGACGGATGGGGAGCGCGCGTGGGCATGGGTGCCTAGTGGTTCGAGACGAAGCCGGAGAGCAGCACGCTCACCGTGTCGCGGTGACCGTACTTGTTCTGCAGGACGATCAGGCCCGAGCGGTCGCAGCGCCCGTCCTTCTGGAAGACGTAGGTGCTCTCGGCCCCGCTGCCCCACGCGTAGGTGACGCCGCGCGGCAGGCGCCAGGAGCCGCCGACGCCGCTGGCCGGCGTCGTGCGGTAGTCGGACTCGCCGAGGTAGCCGTAGCGGAAGCTCACGGGCTGGACGACGCCGGTGGCAATCGCCTTCTCGCGCGCCAGGCGGAGCTGCCCGGCGATGTTCTCGCTCGCCCCGCGCAGCTGCAGGGTGGACGAGAAGCGCTGGAAGGACGGGATGCTGTAACCGATGATCAGCCCCAGGACCACCAGGACGATCATCAGTTCGATCAGACTGAAGCCCCGCTCGCCCGACGTAGCCACGGCACGTCCCCCTCCGTATGACGATCCGCTGAGCCCGCCACCATCCCTGTGCCGGGCACGGTTGAACCTGCACGGGTTATCGTCCCCGGAGGCCCGCCGCTTGAGGCCATTCCGGCCGGCTGCGGCAAGCCGCTGGCCTACTGCCGAGCCCGCTCGGTCCCCTGGCAGGGCCGGGCAGGACCGAAGCCCCGGAGGCGGCACGGCCATCCGGGTGATGAAAACCGACTTACTGTGTTGCAATTCAACGTCTTATGGAAACCCAGCAGGCGATGACTCCCGGCACGCCCCGGCAGGAAACCGCTCCGCACGGCCTCCGGGCGGCGGTTGTCGGCGTACGCCGCCGAGGCTAGGCTGCGCGCCGTGAGCAAGACACGGACGTCACTCGCCGCCTACCTGCTGGCCCTGGCCCTGCCCGTCGTCGGCGTCCTGCTGTGGATGCTCCACGCCGATTCGTGGGGCCTCGGCGGGCGCTCGCCCGTCCTGAGCTACGACGCGGCGCAGTACGCGCTGGCCGCCCGCGAGCTCGCCACGCACGGACGGCTCGCCACGATCTTCGCCCTGCCGCTCGAGCTCACGCGCCACGCCGCGCCGCCGTGGCCGCTGGCCGTCGTGCAGCCCGGCCTCGTGCTGCTCGAGGCGGCGCTCTTCCGCCTCGCGCCCCCGACCGTGCGGCTCGGGCCCGTCGTCTTCGCCGACCTGTCGCGCCCCGACCAGCGCGAGTGGCTCGCGCTCGTCGTCCCCTTCTGCTCCTACATCCTCATCGGCCTGGCGCTGGCGGTGCTGGAAAAATTCAGGAAGATCAATGGCTGCAGCCAATAACAATGTATGGCATTAACAAATTGTATTGTGAACATCTTGGGAGATACTACCAATACCATTACCGTCAACTTGCTGCTGATAGAGCAAGCCATACAATAGATTTTCGGTCTATCCGATTCCCTGGGCTGATCAGTGCAGTTACAGTTCCTACTGGAGGAACGAGTGATTATGCACCAGAAATGATCCATCATGCTGCACAGGGATTGCCTTATGACTGTTTTGTTCGACCTGACACCCGCTTGCCTTTCATGGCGATGCCGGATGCCATTAAAGCTCTTCTTATGCTCGAATCAGTACCTCAAGAAAAACTATCAAGACTTGTGTATAACATTACGAGTTTTAGCCCAACTGCTGATGAGATTTCCAGCATTGTAAAATCTGCATTTCCAAAAGCTGAAATTACTTATAAACCGCATATCAGCCGGCAAGCGATTGTTGATTCATGGCCTGCATGGTTGGATGATAGCGCTGCCTGTACAGATTGGAATTGGAAGCCTGATTTTGATCAGGAAAAAGCATTCAATGATTATCTCTTTCCAACGATCTGCAAACGATACTCATAAATATGAGAAGGGGTGAGCGATGGCAGGGGAAGATATCACTGCAAGATTTGAAATAGCGGAAGATGAAAAAGCAACACAAATGATGGTTTATATTACCCACGGAATTTATTGGGGAACCGTCATTACAAAGCAAGGTGTACGTTTAAGTACCTGGTTGAGAGGACAGGCTGCTCCGGATTATATGAGGTTATTAGATGCAAAAGGTTTGATCACTACCGCAGGTGGACAACCAAAACCAGTTGCATTTAAGGAAACCAATATCCCAGCGGAATATATCCTTGCATACCACATGCTTCCCCCTGCACAAGACCCTGTTGATTATGATGTGACTGAACCAAACCGGAGTATGATACCGGTCACGATGGGTATTGGAACTTTTTTCTGTAATGGTTATTTACGAATTTCCACAATCTCGACATTAGCAAAATTCTTGGATGCAACGAAAGAGATATATACCTCAGTATATGATGCTGAAATTAGTTGTCCAATCATGCCTTCTTTGAGTACTTTAAAAATCCCCTATTTACAGGTAAGAAAAAATAATACAGTTTTCTGCCTGAGATAAACGATTGGATTTGGTAGGTTAATATGGTTAGAAAAACAGTAGGCTATGTAAATCTTGTCTGGTACTGTCCTTCCTGTGGAGTAAAAAACCTGGGGACTCAAAGAACCTGCCAGGGCTGTGGAAAACCACAACCTGATGACGTCGCATTTCAAAAAACAGAGCAGGACCATGAAATTACTGATGAAAAAGTCATTGAAGCCGCAAAAAAAGGCGCAGATATTCATTGTGCGTATTGTGGTGCACGCAATCCTGCAGATACAAAAAAATGTATTCAATGTGGAGCAGATTTGTCCAGTGGTAAAAAGCGCCAGACAGGTACAGTATTAGGTGCCGTTCAAACAGCAGAAGTTCCTCAACGGTTATGCCCTAATTGCAAGACACCAAATCCCGAGACAAATCAAACTTGTTCAAAATGTGGTGCTCCATTGGAAAAATTAGCCCAGGTTGCCCCAGCTTTACCAATCAAGAAAGTCAATCCATTATGGATCATTATAGGGATCATTGCAGGGGTTGCAATTTGTATTTTTCTCTCTATCGTGATATTTTCTGATGGTGGTGGGAAAACAGAGACCATTTCAGGAACAGTCAATTCAGTTCATTGGGAACGCTCAATCGCAATTCTCGGATTGGTTCAGACTGAAAAATCCGATTGGCTGGATAATATTCCACAGAGCGCTGATCTTGGTACCTGCACTAAAGAATACCATCATACAGAGGATGCTCCTGTTGAAGGTTCGGTAGAAGTATGTGGCACACCCTACGTTGTTGACACAGGAAGTGGCGTTGGTGAAGAAGTTGTTGATTGTGTTTATGAAGTGTATATGGATTACTGTACCTATACGGACTATGAATGGTCCGTGATCGACACAGCGGTAGTAAATGGAAATGACCTTGATCCATATTGGCCAGACCTGTCTCTCGATAGTGGGCAACAAGAAGGTAATAGAACAGAGTCGTATATTTGCAGTTTTCAGACATCTCAAGGAAAACTTGATTATCAAACAAATTCATACAATGAATTCAACCAATGCCAGATAGGTAGTGAATGGGAATTGGAAATAAATAGTAGAGGACAGATTATTCGTATAACTGAGAAATAAAG
This sequence comes from Phycisphaerae bacterium, assembly GCA_030372985.1. Taxonomy (GTDB): domain Bacteria; phylum Planctomycetota; class Phycisphaerae; order UBA1845; family PWPN01; genus JAUCQB01. Next base: position 131 of record JAUCQB010000199.1, on the reverse strand, counting down.
CCTAGATCAGCGAAAACCAGAATGCCAGGTCGTTCACATTTGTTCCTGTCGAACCGGTTTTCAATAATGTATCTAGTCTTTCAAAGAATGGATAGGAGTCATTTGCTTCAAGGGCTTCATCGATATCAAGA
>JAUCQB010000198.1 GCA_030372985.1 Phycisphaerae bacterium | reverse complement strand
GCCAAGGCCGGTTCACTGGTGCGATGCTGGCTGCCGTTTCCCCAGGAGTATCGACAGCAGAAGCAGGTGCGGCTGATCCGCACCGCACCGGCGGTGTACAAGCTTGCCCCCAACGCCGCGGGCGATCGGGTGCTGTCCGGCGCGGTCCAGCGAACGTTGTATCTGGAGCAGCAGATCACCGATCCGGCCCGGCCGGTCGTGTTCGAGGAGGAGTTTGAGTACGTCTTCTATGCCTTTTGCCCGAAGCTGGACGATGCCGCGGCTCGCCCGCTTCCGGCCGACTGGGGCAAGGCCTGTCTGGAAGAAAGGCCCCCGCATATCGTCTTTACTCCCGAGTTGCGCGAGGCCGTGAAACAGGCGGTCGGCGACGAGACCAATCCCCTGGCGAAGGCTCGGAAGATCTTCTATTACATCGACGCCAGGCTGAAGTACTGCGCGGAAGAGGAGTACTCAACGATCCCCAGTTGCACGCGCAAAGGATTGGCTACCTGGCGGGGCGACTGCGGCATCCACGCCATGCTGTTCATCGCCATGTGCCGCGCGGCCGGCATCCCTGCGCGGTGGCAATCCGGTTGGGAGACGCAGCCGCTCGAATGGAACATGCACGACTGGGCCGAGTTCTACGTGGAGCCGTGGGGCTGGCTGCCGGCCGACGCTTCCTATGGGCTCAAGAAGTCGGATGACCCGCGGATACGCGACTTCTTCTTCGGTCACATGGATTCCTACCGGATGATCGTGAATCTGGACTATGGCTGGCAGCTCGACCCGCCCAAGCAGAGCCTGCGAAGCGAACCCGCCGATTTCCAGCGGGGCGAGGTTGAAATCGACGGCCGCAACCTCTATTACGACGAGTGGGACTGGGATTTCAGTTTCGATCTGAAGCCGGTGGGTGACTGAGCTTTGAGTTCTTTACGGGAGACTCCGTCATGGCAGGGAATGTCCGGTTATTGTTTGCCGTGCTTGCGATCGTGATCGCTCCGGGATTGTGCGGGTGTTCGCCGGCCAGATACGGCCAGCGCCCCGGTGATCCTCTCCTGCGCTGCGGAGACGAGATCGTCGCCGCCGGCCAGTTCTTTCACACGGGCAATCCCGTTGTGCTCTGGATGGATCCCGGAGGCTATGACGCCTACCGCTGCCGGCGTCATTTCGAACCTGAGCTGATCATGCCGCACACGCCGGCCGCTCCGCTGGATCCCAACCGATACGGCACCCGGCGAAACCTCCCCAAGGATGTCGAGGACCGTGTGACAGACCGCGGTTGGAGTCTCGACGAGGCCCGACGAGTAGTGGATCAGTTCGTGATTCACTACGACGCGTGCGGGACGTCGGCCCGGTGCTTCAAGATCCTGCACGATATGCGCGGCCTGTCCGTCCACTTCATGCTGGACATCGACGGGACCATCTACCAGACGCTTGATCTCAAGGAGCGGGCCTGGCACGCCGGCACGGCCAACGACCGCTCGCTGGGTGTCGAGATCGCCCACATCGGAGCCTATCGCGATATGAAGACCCTCGACGAGTGGTACGCGAAGGACCTCTTCGGCTGGCCGTACGTATCGCCGCCCAAGTGGCTGAAAGAACGGAAGGTCCGGACGCCCTGGTTCGTTGGACGTGCGGCCCGCAAGGAGGTTGTGACTGGTAATATCAATGGCCAGGATCTGATGCAGTACGATTTCACCTGCCAGCAGTATGACGCCCTGATCAAGCTGACCGCGGCGCTGAACCGCATCTTCCCGCGACTGAGACTCGATTACCCTCGCGGCGATGACGGCGGCGTCAGAACGCAAGTCTTTACAGAGCAAGAGCTTGCGGCATGGTCGGGCTTGCTGGGCCACCTGCACGTGACCAAGGAAAAGGTGGATCCGGGCCCGGCGTTCGACTGGGATCGCGTGGTCGAAGGGGCGCGTCGTGAAAGAGGGATGACCTGGTAATGGATGATCCGCTGGCTCATCTGCCCGAACCGCAGCCGGATGTGGAGCGACTGAAAACGATTCTGCGCCGAGGTCGTCCGGACCGGGTTCCGCTCTTCGAGTTGGCCATCGCCGAGGAAGTGCTGTCGGAACTGCACCCTGGCCCCTTGTTGCCGCTGCCTGCCGACGGCGAGAGATCTCGATTGCACGCCTGGGCCGATCAGCGGGTGCGCCTGTGGTGGCGGCTCGGATATGACTACTACAGGGTTCGGGTGGATATTCCCTTCACAATCGAGTATGGGCAGGCGTCCGAAGGAGCGCCTGCCGCGGTGGTCGGCCGGCAATGGGTCAACGAGCAGCAGGGCCTGATCCAGACGCGCCAGGACATTAAAAAGTATCCCTGGCCAAGCCCCGATTCGTTCGGCTTCGAGCAGGCAGAGGCGGCCATCGCCTGTCTGCCGGACGGCATGGAGGCCATCGGTTTCTCGGGAGGCGTTCTCGAATGGGCCAGCACCCTGATGGGGCTGGAGCATTTCATGATGATGCTCCATGAGGAGCCGGACTTGGTGAGAGAGACGGTCGATCGCGTGGGGGAGCTGTTGCTGGCCGCCTTTGAGCGGTTCTGTACCATGCCCAAAGTGTTTGCCCTGTGGCTGGGTGATGACATGGGCTTCAAAACGGCCACATTGATCAGTCCCGATCATCTGCGGGAGTACATTCTTCCGTGGCATCGCCGGTTTGCGGAACTGGCCCACCGAACGGGGCGGTTCTTCCTCCTGCACAGTTGCGGATGCGTCGAGTCGGTCATGCCCGATCTGATCGATGACGTGGGCATCGACGGCAAACACAGCTTTGAGGATGCGATCGTCCCCGTCGAGGAATTCAAGAAGCGGTGGGGCGAACGTGTGGCCGTCCTGGGCGGCGTCGATGTCGATCTGCTGAGCCGGGCGCCGCGCGAGGCTGTCTGTCGGCGCACGAGCGAGATACTTGACCGATGCTCAACCGACGGCGGATATGCCTGCGGTTCCGGCAACTCGGTCACTAATTACGTGCCGGCGGACAGCTTCTTGGCCATGGTCGAGACGGTTCATCGTTTCAACGGTCGAATGGCATCATGACGGCTGTCGGGTCTTCGGATGAGGTTTGCAGAGGGCTTATGGAGTGATCAGTCATGCAACAGCGCTGGAGAGTGCCTGCGATTTCGACATTGTTTGTAGCTGCCGTCCTGGGCGTCGGACTTACTCCCTCGTGGGCCGCCGCACCTGCTGCCGGAAAAGGCGCGGTTGTCCACAACGGCATCGACGTTCTGATTGCTGACGACTTCGCGCCGCTGGCCGGCAAGAGCGTCGGGCTGATCACCAATCCGACCGGTGTCACGCGCGACTTGCGGAGCACCATCGACGTGCTGCACAAGTCCGGCAAGGTCAAGCTGGTCGCCCTGTTTGGGCTGGAACACGGCGTCCGTGGCAACATCCACGCGGGCGACAGGATCAGCGACTCGAAGGACCTGGCCACCGGTCTGCCGGTCTACTCGCTCTACGGCAAGACCCCAAAGCCCACGCCGGAGATGCTCAAGGGTATCGACGCCCTGGTCTATGACGTTCAGGACATCGGCTGTCGATCGTACACCTACGTCAGTTCCATGGCCGATGCGATGGAAGCGGCGGCCCAAAACGGGGTTCGCTTCGTTGTCCTCGATCGTCCCAACCCGCTGACCGGCAATCGCATCGAAGGACGCCCGCTTGAGCTCAAGTACAAATCGCATGTCGGGTACTTTCCCATCCCGTACATCTACGGCATGACCTGCGGCGAGCTGGCAAAAATGATCAACGGCGAGGGCTGGCTGGCGGGAGGTACCAAGTGCGACCTGACGGTGGTCCCACTCAAGGGCTGGCGGCGCGACATGTGGTTCGACCAGACGGACCTCATGTGGGTGCCGACCTCGCCGCACGTTCCGCGTGCCGACACATCGATGTTCTATGCCGCCACGGGGATCATGGGCGAGTTGCAGGTGGTCAGCGAGGGCGTCGGTTACACACTGCCGTTTGAATTGGCGGGCGGACCGTTTGTGGAAGATGCCGAGGCCTTTGCCAATGAGTTGACTCGCCGCAAGCTTCCTGGTGTGCGGTTCCGGCCGACGTACTTCACGCCGTACTACATGGATCATGTGAAGGGCAAGGCTTGCGGCGGCGTCCAGATCTACATCACCGATCGGGACTCGGTGGGCCTCACCGCCGTTCAGTTCCAGGTCATGGACGCGGTTCGCAAGCTTTATCCGCAGGTCGAGCTGTTCGGCAGCAAGCGGGACAGCATGTTCGACAAAGTCTGCGGAACCGACCGGATCCGCAAGATGTTCCTGGAGGGCAAGTCCGTTGACCAGATCGTCAAGTTCTGGAACTCCGGCCGGGAGTCGTTCATGAAGCAACGGGCGAAGTATCTGATATACAAATGAAGTCTTTTCGTATAGCTGTAACCCGCGTCGTGGCCGGCCCGCCTTCGGTAAGAGCCGCCTCTGGGAGGGTGAGTCATGAGTGATGAGTGATGAGGTAGGCGGACCGCCTATGGTAAGAGCCGCCTCTAGGTGAGCTTGTCCTGGTTAAGCCCCCCCGCAGGACTGTTTCCTCCCGCCCATCGGCCGACACGGGTATGCAAGCCCCGACAGGCAAGCCCAATGGACCGGGCACGCCCCTGCCCCCGGGGTAGCAGACGAACTGACAGGCAAGGCGAATTGACCGGGCACGTCCCTGCTCCCGGGGTAGCAGACGAACCACAAATCGTTATTTGCGACGGCTCTGACCATGCCCCGGTCACGCCGCATCCTGACATCGCCGGCCGCGAAGTTCACCGGGAGCTACCTGAGGCCGGCTCCAGGTGCGGGGCAGAGATATTAGCCGGGCCGCTTGTGTGATCATCGCTTGATGGGGTGACCTGCCTACCGTTCGATGAGAGCGACATTTATGGTGATGGTCGGGTTGTGATTTTTGCGGCAGGCCATGGCATGGCGGTCGGCCGCCAGTTGAGTCCCCCTCGCCCCAGGATGCTGTGCCCAGGCCATCCATCGGGTATAATACTTGTCGATGTCGCAGTTTATGTCGCAAAGTCTGTCTTTGGGTCTTCGGCAGGAGCAACGGCTCACCCCCCAGCTCATCCAGTCGATGAACATCCTCCAGCTCCCGATCCTGGCCCTGGAGGCGAAGATCCAGGAGGAGATGGAACGTAACCCCGCCCTGGAGGAAGCCGATCTGGTCCATCCGGCGGATCCCGACGTCCAGCCCCCAGTGGAGCCATCCAGCGAGGGGGTAGCGGCGGCTGACGTCGAGCAGAGGCATGAAGCGCAGGGTTTCGAGCATCTCGAGCGGCTCTCCCGGGAGTACGATTTTGACGACAGCGATCGGCCGTTTGGGCGCAAGACCAGGCATGGCGATGGCGAGCGCGATGCCAAAATGGATGCGATGGCCAACACCGCCAGCCGGGGCATCTCGCTCAATGAGTACCTTCGCCAGCAGTGGGCTTTTGTTGAGGTCGGCGACCACTTGAGGCAGGCGGGCGAGCTGATCATCAACTACATCGACGAAGACGGGTATCTGAGAACGCCGCTGGAGGAGATCGCGGAGCAACATGTACCGCCTTTTTCGCCGGCCGACATGGCCGAGGCCCTGAGCTGGGTTCAGACGCTCGATCCGCCGGGCATCGCGGCGAGGGACCTGCGGGAATGTCTGCTGCTGCAACTGGACAACCTGGAAGGCAACCACGAACTCGAACGCATCCTGGTTGAAAGGCATCTGACCGACATCGAGAAGAACCGATATCCGGAGGTCGTCAAGGCCACCGGCCGGAGCATCGAGGACATTAAGCAGGCAGTGCGGAACCTTGGCCGGCTCTATCCCCGGCCTGGTGCCCTGATCGTCGATCGTGACGTTCCGCCCATCACTCCCGACGTTATTGTGGACTACTCCGAGGAGACTGACGGTTACACGGTGCGGCTGGCCAGGGGCAACAATCCGAGGCTCAGGATCTCAGAGACCTACCGCCGTATGCTGGCAGACCAGGGCAACGACAAAGATACGCGGGATTTCATTCGCAAGAACCTCGAGTCGGCCGGGGCTTTGATCGATGCGATTCAGTATCGCCGCAACCGGTTGCAGGAGGTCTCCGAGGAAGTCGTCAGTCGCCAGAAGGATTTCTTCGAGATGGGACCGGCGGGGCTCAAGGTCATGCGGATGAGTGATCTGGCCGAGAAGCTCGGGTGCGATCCCTCGACCATCAGCCGGACGGTGGCGGACAAATACATGCAGACGCCCCGGGGCATCTTTCCTCTGCGGTGTTTCTTTACCGGCGGCACCGAGACGCAGAACGGCGAAGAGACGAGTTGGGACAGCGTGCGGGCCCGCGTCAAGGAGATCATCGACAGGGAAGACAAGCGGGACCCCCTGAGCGACGACGTGATCGCCGCCAGGCTTCAAGCTGAAGGCATCACCGTTTCACGCAGAACCATCGCCAAATACCGTCAGCAGTTGCACATTCCCACGGCCCGCCAGCGCAAGCAGTTTTGACCCGGAATGCGACCCCAAAGAAAACCGCCCCGAGTGATCGGGGCGGTTGTATGTTTCAAAGGAGAAGTACCAGGCTTTTTTAGGCAGCCAGGAGACGCCGGCGCACGACACCGATGGTCCCCATTCCGATGACGCCCAACAACACGGCGCCGGGTGCCGGGACCGTGCCGGTCCCGCCGTCATGCGAGAACGGCGCGAACACGTATTTGACATGGTTGCTGCCGTCAACGTGGTCGTAGGCATCAAAGTGCACCGTGGATGCGCCGGTGACCGACACCTCATACACGCTAATCTGACCGCTCTTGGCACCCGGACTCGGGAAGGAGTTGATGAAGTCGGCGATTGGCGAATCCAAGAGAGTGAAATTGCCGAGGTCAAATTCCTGCCACGCGATCCCGGGCCCGTACACGCCGTGCGGAGCCAGAGGCGAGCCGTCGCCGAGAAGCGGAAGGCTGCCGTCGGCACCCGTTTGGCTGTAGGTTGCGGGCGAGGCCGGCGACGGATCGGTGAAACCGCCATATCCCCCCGTGGTCGAGCCGGTTAAGTTGATTGTCGGTGTCTCACTTGAGGCGTACGCGACCGCCAGCTTCACGTCCTGAACCGGCGACTGGGCGATGACCCAAAGCCGCAACGTGCCGACATCGCCGGAGGCGATCCACGTTTCGCTGCTTGAATCGTACGTGGCTCCCTCAAGATATAATTGAAGAATCGGCTCTGCGAAAGCGCCCGCAGATGCTCCTAACAAGATCAATGCCCCTAGAACAAAACTGCGTTTCATGTTGCGTCTCCTGTCCAATCCCTTCTGCTGCTTGCCTCCCCTGCACTCTCCATCCTCTTGGCGGTACAAGGGTACCCGTCCCCGGCCTTACCCCTCAGCGCCACGCGCATCGGGGCACATGCCCTACGCTCTTCATGATAGTCGAGCACCCGGCGGCGTCCAAGGGAATTCCAAACGAAATCTAGGTTTTTGTCTGCTTTTTTGGGAGACGCTGTCTCGGACTTAGCGAGCAACTCCGCCGAGCCGCGATTCATTAACCGTTTATGCCGCAATGCATTAGACGGTGGTACGGTGCAACCGGTTACGCCGAAAGTGGTTATCGGACGCGGCGTCAATCGCCCAGGCTGCTCCGTTTCCAGGACACAGTGTCACAACCGTGTCTTGGTCGAGGCTGCGAAGCTGTCCGGGTGCACCCGCAGGGAACTTGCCGATGGCAGCTCCAACAGGTACCGGTTTCACCATCAACAGAGGCCAAGGGCAGTTTCTACCTGCTTCTCACAACGGGCCTGAGGCACACGGGTGAGGGCATTGCGAGGGTGCCATCCTTTGCCGTGAGCAGACCCCGTTGAGGGTCGATGCTGAACACGACGACCGTGTTCGAATCCTGATTGGCCGCGAGTAGCCAACGGCCGGACGGATCGATGGCGAAATTCCGAGGGTTTTTGCCGCGGGTTGATGCATATCCGACAGTGGTCAATCGGCCCGTGAGCTCATCGACGGTGAAGACAGCGATGCTGTCGTGGCCGCGGTTCGAACCGTAGAGGAACTTGCCGGTGGGATGGACATGAATGTCTGC
>JAUCQB010000197.1 GCA_030372985.1 Phycisphaerae bacterium | reverse complement strand
CACAAATGGGTGGTGGCATGGGGGGCATGGGCGGCTTGGACGAGAGTGTCAGTACTGCTCCCAAACCGAGAGCACCTGCTGGTAGTCGTTGGGTGAAGGCACCGAAGGATCCGTTTTCCCCGATCGGAGCACCGTCGGGCGAGCCGATGATGCCAGGTGGAGTAGTTGGTCCGAGCCCCCGCGGGGGGGGAGTGCCCCAGCCTATTGGCCAGCCGGCAGTGTTCGACATCATGCTCCCCGCTCCGCGGGTGAGCAGCATTTCCGGTCTGATTGAGGTGTGGATCGAAGAAGCCCCGCCGTCCAGGAACGAGGCATTCCTGAGAGCGATCTGCGAGCGACTGCAGCAGGCTTTGAACGACCTGTGGGAAAAGGAGCGGATTTCGGTCCACCAGCAACTCTCCATGAGCGAGGAAGAGCAGGCCCGAGCCGAGAAGAGGCTGCGAGATCTGCAGAAGCATCGTCACGGCTTACTCGAAGCCGGGCAAGTTGAGCTGACGCCCGAGGCGCTGATGGATCGGATTCGGCAACTCGACGACGAGCGGCAGCGAATGGATATGGATCTGCTTGGGCAGCAAGCCCGGCTCAAGTCCCTGCAGCAGCAGATTCAGGCGACCGGCGAGCGGATCCTCAGGGAGTCAACCGATGACGCGGTGATCAAGCCGCTTCAGGGAAAAATCGAGCAGTTCCGCGAGCAGTTGGCTCTCGTCCAGCAGCAATATGAGAAAGGGCTTACCAGCCAGTCAGAGGTGCAGAAGGTCCGGATTGCCCTCTCCGAGGGTGAGGTCCAACTGGCCGAAGCCCGGCGCAGGGTGGCCCAGGCCGGAGGCGGTGAGGTACTCGGGAGGCTGAATGAGGAGTTGGCCATGCAGTCCGTGGCCGGCGCCGAGACCGAGGCTCGCCTGAAATACCTCCACGAGCAGATCGAGAAGAACAGGCAGCTTGTCGGCCCGGCTGACGAATACGAGATGAACATTCTGCTGGAGATGCCCCACGCCAGGCGGGCCTATGAGACGAGCAAGCTCCGCGTGGAAGAGCTGGAGCAGCGAATCCGCACGGCCGTCGCCCCGACGGTGATGGTCATCGGCGGCGCAACCTCGAAGCCGGCGAAATGAGGAGTGGTCAGTCCTCGCTGCTCGGTTGTCACTCAATGGTAGGGCAGCGTCGAGGTCGCCTCGGCAACCGAGACCTGCCAATGATTCCGTCCCGATTGGCAGGTCTCCGCCGCCTTCAGCGGCTCCGACCATACCTTGCCTGTTGTCCAGCGTTCAATCGCAAACAACCGAGTACAGACCGTGCACACTTTGCCGTCGCTAGGCGAGCGATTCATCGGTAGTCGGCAAGCCAGACGACGCGATCGGCGATTTCCTCGCTCTGGACTGCACCGACGAGCCGCAGGGTACGTCGCAACAACTGAGAGAAGGGAATTTGTTCCGTGACGATAAGTCCGGAGAAGTGCCTGCCTTCTTCGATAGCTCTTGTGGCCAAAGGCACGAAATCCCGGATGTTGACAGTCAGCAGGGATCGATTGTTGGTAGCCGCGTACTCGAAATGATCGGCATCGGGTATCGACAGACGTCCGAGTTCGACGGCGCTTACCGCATCGTAGCCGCGTTCACGCAATATCGTAGCGAGCAAGGGACGAACATCCTCGTCCAGGTAAATCCGGATGAGGCTCATCACATTTCCTCTCGCCAACGCGCCTCGGTGTTATCCTCCATCTCGGCTTCCAGTTCAGCCTGGTGATCGTAGTAGTAGCTCAACGCGTCGTACACAGCGGGCAGGGAGAGTTGTGGGAACTCCCTAACCAGTTCCTCCGGTGACATACCCTGTTTCAGTACGTACTGGACTAGGGACCGGACCGGGAATTTCGTTCCAGCGACCACAGGCGAACCGCCCGCCATATCTGGACGTCGGGAGACGTACGGATGGTCGACTCGGTGCGTAGGCGAACCCATACTGACGTACCTCCAACGGACCCCAATGGTCCGGTTGCTGCATTATAGCATGTGTGAAGCACCTTTGCCGTGGTGAAGGGTTGACCGGTTCCGTCTCTTGCCCGACTTGGCTCGCCGGCATAGGTTGGCCGGTATGGAGAGCTGTGGTTGGCCGTGATTGGCCGGCAGTGGCTGGGGCCGGCCCAGTAATACGGCCGGTTGACCTTTCAAGCGAGGTGGAGCCATGGCAACGATCAGCGGGTTGCTCCCTGAGGTGCAGGCGTTTCTGTTGCAGGACCCGATTCCGATGTTCATCGGCGGGCAATGGGTTGAGGCGGCCGACGGGGGCGTCCTGCAGACGATCGATCCCGGCGACGGTTCGCCGCTGGCGACGGTGGCCGAGGGCAAGGCGACCGACATCGACAAGGCCGTCCAGGCGGCTCGCGAGGCTTTTCGCAAGAGCGGTTGGGCGACGATGCCGGCCAACGAGCGGGCGGTGTTTCTGCATCGGCTGGCCGACCTGGTGGACCAGAGTCGCGCGACGCTGGCCCAACTCGAATCGCTCGATGTCGGTAAGCCTCTGCCGCAGGCGGCGGGCTTTGACGTACCCAACGTTGCCCAGACGCTTCGCTGGTACGCTGACCTGATGGTCCACACGCGGCGGAGCGAGCCGATCGCCGTTTCCGGCTTTGAGGCCCGACAGGTGCGGTTCCCCTACGGGGTGGCGGCGTTTGTTCTGCCGTGGAATTTCCCGCTGCTGCTGGTGGGGTGGAACCTCTCACCGGCGCTGGCGGCAGGCAACACGGCGGTGATCAAGCCGGCCGAGGACACGCCGCTGAGCACGCTGTACTTCTGCAAGCTGGTCGCTCAGGCGGGGATACCGGCGGGCGTGGTCAACGTGGTTCCGGGTTACGGCCACACCGCCGGAAAGGCCCTGGCCGAGCATCCGGGCATCAACCGCATGGGTTTCACCGGCTCGCCGGAGGTCGGCCGTCTGATTGCCTCCGCTTGCGGCAACAACCTCGTGCCGGTCAAGCTCGAACTGGGCGGGAAGGGGGCAGCGGTCGTGTTTGATGATGTCGACCCGGCCGCTGTCGCTCAGAAACTGGTTGCCGCCGTGACCCTCAATACCGGCCAGGTCTGTTGCACCGCCACGCGGTGGCTGATTCACGAGAAGATCTGGAACCAGTTCGTCAAGACCGCTCGCGAGGCCATGCAGCAGATCAAGATCGGCCACGGTCTGAACCCGTCGACCCAGATGGGCCCGGCTGTCAGCGAGAAGCAGCGGCAGCGCATCCTCGGCTACCTTGAAAAGGGCAAGGCTCAGGGGGCCGAGTTCGTCCTGCCTGGCGGCCCGGCAACGGTCGCCGAGCACCCCGACGGCTTCTACGTCAAGCCGAGCATGCTGAGCGGCGATCCGGACAACGTCTGCGCCCGCGAGGAGATCTTCGGGCCGGTCTCGTTCCTGATGAAGTTCCGCGAAGAGGAGGAGGCCGTCGAGTTGGTCAATCGGTCCAGTTACGGCCTGGCCAACAGCGTGTGGTCCGCCGATATGAAGCAAGCCAATCGCGTGGCCGAGGCCCTGGTCGCAGGTAACAGTTGGATCAACGGCCACAACCTTTTCCCGCATGGGGTGCCCTATGCTGGCTGCAACCTCTCGGGTTGCGGCGGCGGCGTGCTCGGGCCCGAGACGCTGTTCGATTACCTGCGACCGCAGTCGGTGGTAAGGGCACTCTCGTAGGGCACGGTCGCAGCGGCCAAGGACCGCAAGACCTGCCGTTGGATGATGAAGCGGTCAGCCGTCAGCGGTCAGCATTCGGCAAGAAGAGGGTCTCCGACGCGCGCCCGCGGCCAGGCACGACGCCAATCTCCCGCCTATGATTCGCTGTCCGTCGATTTCATTGATCCGAGACGTCTGAGCATCGTCCGGATGTCGGTGACGCCCTTGATGGCCACGTAGACGGTGATGGTGGAATACCAGATGACGACGGCGGCGGTCAGCAGCAGCCAGAACCAGTGATCAGCCCAGTGCTCAGGCATGTTGAGGCTCCCTCGCAGGGGTCAATAGCGACACAACCACCATCGACAAGGCGACCAGCGCGAACGTGCCGATGTTGACCCAGGCATCTCCGATGTAATGTTTGGCCAATCCGACCTCGACCAGCGTCCCGGCGGCGTCCGGCACCTTGATCTTGACGAACAGGTTCAAGGAAAGGCAGATCACGGGGCACGCCGCCCCGACGATGATCGCGGCCATGGCTCCCCACTTGTTTGCCCGTGGCCAATAGCAGCAGGCGATCAGCATAATACTCATGCTGGAGAGATAGATCGTGCCCGTTGTCTGCAGATACTCCCACAGATTGCCCTCCAGCTTGTACCACAGGCCCCAAAACAGGAGGAACAGACCGATCAGGGCGACAATGAACCGGTTGACCAGGATGCCCTTCTTCTCCGACCAGCGGTGCCGGTGGAACGGGGCAAGGATGTCGTTGTAGATCACGCTGCCCCAGGTGAGCATGTAAGAGGAGTCGGTGGACATGTCGGCCGCCAGCATTGCGGCCACCAGGACGCCCATCAAGCCGCTCGGGACGAGGATGCTCAAGTAGTAGGGCATAGCGAACAGTGAGGCATCTTTTTCCCCCATTGTCTCAGCGATCTCGCCGAGCTTCAGCATGTCAGGGGCGGCCAGCGACGCAAGAGCGGCGATACCCCAGATTCCCGGAATCAGCCATCGGCACACGAAGAAGAAGGCCGTGCCGGTGTACACCTTGCGGCCGGTCTTGGTGTCTTTGGCCGACAGAAGACGGGCGATGCAGGTTTGCCAGGTCAGCACCGCTGCCGTGTTGGTCAGTAGATTGGACAGCACAAACTGCCAGCCGAGGTCGGCGTGAATGAAGGGGTTGAAGCCGCCGGCCCCGTACTTGGCGTCCACCGTGGTGACCAGCGCAGACCAGCCGACTTTCCAGAGGACCAGGATGGTCACGGCCAGCAGGCCCGCGCTCATGACCACGAACTGGAGAAAGTCGGTCACGAGCACGGAAAGCATGCCGCCGAGAATGGTGTAGAACGCGACGGCCACCAGCAGCGTCGTCATCGCCATTTCGAGGTAGCGGGCGTTCATTCCGCAGCAGACGACCAGGAACTGCCCGCCTACCCGCAGGAAGACGCCCATGTTCAGGAGTCCGCCCAGTACGATGACCACGCCGGATGCCCAGCGCACCGTCGAGCCGAAGCGGTGCTGGAACAGTTCGGGAATGGTGATCACGCCCGAGTCGCGAAGCGGTTTAACGCAGAAACCCGTATAGCCGATCACCCACATGGCGATGGCGTTGCAGACGCCGGGGATGGCGCCGGCGAATCCGCGGGTGTAGCCTGCCTGGGCGGTGTACATGCAGGTCACGATGCCGAACTCGGTGGCGGCCAGCGAGGCGATGCCGAGATAGAGGTTCATCTCACGTCCGGCGACCAGGAAATGTTCCACCTTGCCGACGTACTTGCGGACGGCGATCCCGGCTATCATCGTGGCCAGGAGGTAGAAGCCGACGATACTCCCGTCAATCCAAGTGAAGTTCATGTTCGTGCTCTTGAGCCAGGGTGATCACAAACGAACGATTGGGCAGGATCATACTCAGAAAAACGTCCGGCCGCCATCGACCAGGATTGACTGCCCGCAGATGAAATCGCCGTAAGAGCTTACCAGAAAGGCCACCACTCCGGCTATATCCTCGGGCTTGCCCAGACGGCCGACGGGGATCTGCCCGATCAGCGACTCGATCTTCCGGGGACTGTCGTACCCTTCGCGAAGAAGGTCGGTGTCGATCACGCACGGGTGGACGATATTGGTCAGAATTCCCTTGCGGGCATAGTTCCTGACCAGGTAGAGCATCATGCCATGCAGCCCCGACTTGGCTGCCGCATAGTCGATCGCTCCGCCCCCGCCATCGTAGAAGGCCGAGGAGCCGATCAGGACAATCCGGCCGTAATGAGCCGCAGCCATGTGTTGCAGCACGGCCCGGATGGCATAGAAACTTGTCGAGAGGTTCACGTCGACGAATCGCCGCCAGCTTTCGTCGGTTACCTCCTCCACGGGTCGCCGCAGCGTCTGCCCCACGTTGCAGACCAGGCCGTCGATCCGGCCGTGGCGGCCGATGATGTCCTGGACCACGTGCTGTGTTTCCGCGGAGTCACAGGCGTCGGCCTGGACAGGCATGGCCGAACCGGGCAGGCCGTTGATTGCCGCCGGCAGTTCATCGATCCGCTGCTGATGTTGCGGCTGCCCGCGGTGGGTGAAGGTCACGGTTGCCCCGGCCCGACAGAGCATTTCGGTGATTCCGGCGCCGATTCCGCGGCTGCCGCCCAGCACGAGGATGACTCGCCCGTTCAGATCGATGTTCAGCATCATTTCACCTTCAGCCGGTAAACGGCGGCTGCGTTTTTCCAGAGGATCTTCTCCTTGTCCGCATCGCCGATCGGGGCCAGCAGCACGCGGGTCAGGTGGTCGGCGGGTCCCGTCCACGGGTAGTCAGAGCCGAAGAGGATTCTTTCCGCGGTGACGGACCGGACCAGCGACTCGACCAGGCGGTAGCAGAAGATGTCGCCGGCGAAGTCGAGGGACACGTTGGGGTAACGACTGACCAGTTCTACCGCTTCGGCCCGGCCGTCGCCCCGGCCGCCCGCATGGCCGAGAACCAGTCGCACGTTGGGAAACTGATTCACCCACCGTTTAAATCGTCCCGGCGTTGACAGAGCCTGTGAAGGGTTATGCGCCGACACACTCCAGGTGTGTGCCAGGATCGGCAGGCCCGTTTTCGACGCAAACGACCACACCGGGGCGTAGAGGGTATCATCGGCGGGCGTCTGGTGAAACGAGGGATGAATCTTGATCCCCGCGAGCCCTTCCCAATCGAGCGTTTTCTCCACATCGCGCAGTCCGCTATCCAGATCGCGCGGATCGATCACCGCGAGCCCCCGGATGCGTCCGCCTGATTCCTCGAACGCCTGCCGCAGCCGGTCCAGCCCCGTGCCGGCCCGCTCCAGCAGCGCGGCATGATCGGAGCACACCGCCAGGCGGACTGCATGGCCATCCATGACCCGGAGGAGGCCGGCGACGCTTGCATCGGCGTGCGTGATCTGCCTGGCCGGGCCGAGGTGCACGTGGGCGTCGATGATAAAAGGTTCAGCCATCATGCAACCGCACCGATGAGCCGTTTCAGATTACCCCCGGCGACTAACGTCCGGTCCGCGTCTGGCATGTCGCTATCGAGGAGCACGCCCAGCGGAACCAGGGGGTCATTCATCGGCATGAAGCTCCCGTAGATCAGTCGTTCTGCGCCCACGCTCTTCAGCACCTCCTGGAACAGAGGTGCCGTCAAGTTGGAGGTTTCGACGAACGCGCTCGGGCACGATCGCAACAGATCGAGGAGCGGCTCGGCACAGTAGATGATCTTGCGAGGCTGGCTTTCAACGACAATACTCAGATCGCCGAAAGCCCTTGCCAGTTCGCGCAGGTCTCTCCACTCAATCTCGGTGTGCCAGATGAACAGCGGCAGGCGACGTTCGCTCAACCATCGACAGAGGTCGCCGACCGTCGCCGCAGAGAACAAAAAACCGTGCGTTCGCGGGAAGAGGCGGATGCCCCGCAGCCGGGATACTGCCTCGCCGTCTGCGAAGCCGCTCGCGAACGTGTCAGGCAGGGCCGTGGCAACGGTGTAGAGCGATTCCCCGGTCATCTCGCCGGCACCGGCGTCGAGCGCGGCGTTCCCCGCTTCCGCAGAATCGGTCTTGCCTTGCCAGTGTGAAACCAGCCCGCCGGTGATGAAATACTGCCCCATCGCCGCGGTCATGGCGGGCGGGTCGAGTTCCGTTGCCAGCGGGAACCCCTCGGGCTGTCTCTTATACACATCTGACTC
>JAUCQB010000196.1 GCA_030372985.1 Phycisphaerae bacterium | reverse complement strand
CCTTGCGCCCCTGCGGGCGGCGAACCTGATCGGCAAGGTGGACGTGTTCGTCAACGCCACCGGCGGAGGACCGACCGGACAGGCCGGGGCGGTGGTCCTGGGCATCGCCCGTGCCATTAAACAGGCCAACACCGAGTTCGACAACGTCCTGCGCGATGGCGGCTACCTGACTCGCGACAGCCGCATGAAGGAACGTAAGAAGTACGGGCAGCGCGGCGCCCGCCGCAGGTTCCAGTTCTCGAAGCGATAAACGCTTCCTCGACACCTGGAAATCCAACGGCCCCGGCGATACCTTGCCGGGGTCGTTTGCTATACCGACCACAGGTGCGAATGACCAAGGACGAAAGAAACCTTGAAGTAGTCGTTAGAAGTGATCAGTTGGCGGTCGCAAGCGCGACTGAATACTGATGACTTCTGACGACTGACAACTTGTTCTTGTCATTCGGATTCTGAGGCCATGTTTATTCGACACAGAAATCGGAGACGTGCAGTACAGGAACAGCACTATGTCAAGCCAAAAGATCCGCGTAGCTATTATCGGAGCGACCGCTTACACCTCGCGTGAGGCCATTCGCTGGCTGCTCCGCCATCCGCAGGTTGAGATCGTCGCCCTGTTCGGGCGGAAGGACTGGATGTGGCGGTCGCACATCCACGAGGTGTTTCCGGAATTCGTCGGCCGGATCGAGCTGCCGGTCGAGGAGATCGAGCCCGCATCGCTGGCCGGGCGGGCGGACGTGGTCATGCTCTGCGTGCCCCACGCCGTGGCCACGCAGTTCGTGCCTACGCTGCTGCAGGCGGGGCTCCGGGTGATTGACTTCTCCGCCGACTACCGGCTCAAGGAACCGGCCGACTACGAGCAGTGGTACAGCAAGAAACATACCGATCTGGAGAACCTGGCTCACGCCGTCTACGGATTGCCCGAGTTCTACCGCGAGAAGATCCGCGGGGCGCGGCTGATCGCCAACCCCGGCTGTTACCCGACGTCGGCCGCACTGGGTGTGATACCGCTGCTCAAAGCGGGTCTGATCGACCCGCACGAGGTCATCGTCGACTCCGCCAGCGGTATGAGCGGGGCCGGGCGTGAACCCAAACCGGAGCATCACTTCCCCGAGCGAAACGAGAACTTCGAGGCTTACGGCGTCGGCACGCACCGACACATGGTGGAGATCGAGCGTACGCTGGATGCCTACGTCCGAGGCGGCAAGTCTTCGGTGATCTTCACCCCGCACCTGCTTCCGATGGAGCGAGGCATTCTTTCCACGATCTACCTCAAGCCGCTGCAACCGGTCTCGCCGGAGCATGTAAACCAAGTTTTTGCAGACGCTTACGGCAATGAGCCCTTCGTCCGGCTGCGCAAGGAACTGCCGCGGACATCGCTGGTCGCGCACACCAACTTCTGCGACATCAGTGCCCGCGTGGTCAAGTCGCGGATCATCGTGATCTCGGCTATCGACAACCTGATCAAAGGCGCCGCCGGTCAGGCGATCCAGAACATGAACATCATGTTCGACCTTGACGAGAAGGCTGGTTTGATCTGATCCGCCATCGTTGTGCATCCACCTCTGTCTCACCGCAACGCCCGTTGTCTGGCCCGCCGAATTCGTCTTTTGATGCATGTTTTTCATCCGTCATCGAATCGGAAAGGGGCCGGCCACAGACCGCACGGATGAGGGCTTGCGGTGGGCCTTGGATATGGTATAAGAATGCCATATCGACATGTGATATTCCCGACCGCTAGCATACGAACGCAGGTAGCGCAGGATGCTGCCGGGGGGGAAGGATGGGCATCATCCGCTGACCGGCGGCGGTCCGGCGGTTGGTCTCTCCTGACTGTTTCAAATCAGACTCTACCCAAAACGGATCTTGGGTGTGGTCGTGGCAAGGAAGACGCCGTCTGCAAGAAAGGTGACGACATGAGTACGAAAGTTTTGTTGGACGAGAGCGAAATTCCGCGGCAGTGGTACAACATCGCGGCAGACCTGCCGAGCCCGCTGCAGCCTCCACTGGGACCCGGTGGCAAGCCTATTTCCCCGGACATGCTGGCTCCGGTGTTTCCCATGAACCTGATCGAGCAGGAAGTCACTCAACAACGGTGGGTCGATATTCCTGAAGAGATTTTGGAAATCCTCTATCTGTGGCGACCCAGCCCGCTGTATCGGGCCAAGCGCCTGGAGAAAGCTCTCGGCACGCCGGCCAGGATCTACTACAAGAACGAGGGCGTCAGCCCGGCAGGCAGCCACAAGCCCAATACTGCCGTCCCCCAGGCTTGGTACAACAAACAATTCGGGATCAAACGGCTCACCACTGAGACGGGTGCCGGTCAGTGGGGCTGTGCCCTGGCATTTGCCTGTAGCCTTTTGGGCCTCGAGTGCAAGGTCTACATGGTGAAGGTCAGTTTCGAGCAGAAGCCGTTTCGCCGGCTGATGATGGAAGCATGGGGCGGCAAGTGTTCGGCCAGCCCGAGCAGCGAAACCAAGGCCGGCCGCGATGTTCTGGCCCGAGACCCCAACTGTCCGGGCAGCCTGGGAATCGCCATCAGTGAGGCCGTCGAAGCTGCCGTCACCGATTCCTCAGGCAAGACGCGCTATTCGCTTGGCAGCGTGCTCAACCATGTCATGCTGCACCAGACCATCATCGGCCTGGAGGCCAAGAAGCAACTTGCCAAGATCGGCGAGAAGAAAGTGGATGTGGTCACCGCGTGCGCGGGTGGCGGCAGCAATTTTGCGGGTGTGGCGTTCCCATTCGTCTGCGACAAGATCGCCGGCGCCGACATTGACATCATCCCGGTTGAGCCCTCCAGTTGTCCGACCATGACCCGCGGACCGTTCGCATATGATCATGGTGACATCGCCTGCATGACGCCGCTGCTGCCCATGCACACGCTCGGTCACACATTTGTTCCTCCGGCCATTCACGCCGGCGGTCTTCGTTATCATGGCATGGCTCCGCTGGTCAGTCAAACGATCGTCGAAGGCTTGGTCACCCCGCGGGCCTATCACCAGCTCGAGTGTTATGAGGCTGCCGTGATGTGGGCCCGGACGGAAGGCTTCATTTCGGCCCCTGAGACCAGTCATGCAATCGCCTGCGTTATCGACGAGGCCCGCAAGGCCAAGGAAGAGGGCAAGGAGAAGGTCATTCTCATGAACTGGAGCGGCCACGGCCTGATGGACCTGGTCGGTTATGACAAGTACTTCCGCGGCCAGCTTGAGGATTTCCCGTTGCCCGAGGATGAAATGCAGAAATCCCTGGCGGCCATCAAGGACTTGCCCAAGCCTCGGGTCGCCAAGACCGGAAAGTGGTAATGGACGGCCTCCGAGCCGTTCCGATTGGGAACTTGGGGCTGGGGTCTGGGGAAACGGGACCGGCGCCGTGATTGCCGGTTCCGAAGCCCTGATCCCCAGCCTTTTTGTCTTGCGGAGGGAGCAATGACGGAAATCAACGATCAGTCTCCCGACCACTTGGAGCGTCGTTGCCGTTTGCTCGGGCACGAGATCCGCTTCGGTTACTGCCGCCTTCTGCCCGAGGACCGTCCCTGCCGCCTGATCGTGGAGTGCTGGCAGGGGAGCTTCGACGTCGTCTCATACCTCAAGCAGCACTATACCGACGAGCAGATCGAGGGTTTCCTGGCCCCGCCCAAGCCCAAAATCGCGTCCCTCATCGAGTTGATCGAGCGGGCCAAGCAGGCAGCCGCTGATCCGGGAAGCGAATCTGGTTCCCCAAGCAAGCCGACCGGCTAATACGGTGGGCGACCTGATATCGGACCTCGAGGCCCAAGCGTTTTCCCGACAGATCTCTCCGCGTGGTTTTCTGGAAAAGTAGCTTGAAACCCTGGGTAACGACCGGTACAATACCTAACTGACTGAGCAAATCATTCAAGGCCAAGGTCTGGACGCGCAACTGTTGACCAGTGGGTGTCCATGACGGTGTCAGCAGCCTTCCTCGGGAGAAAGCGGCTCATCGCCCGATGGTCGCGTGGGGAGGCATAGGGAAGGAGAGAGAACCATGCTTCGTACACGGTATGCCCTCGTCATTCTTGTGTTGGTCATGGCGCCCGCGGCCCATGCGAACCTGATCGCCAACCCCAACTTCGGCGCCGGCGGGTCATCCTGGTCCACAAATGCCCTTACCGAGATCGGTTCGTGGGCCGAGTCCGACGGCAACTGCGCCTACGTGTCCAGAATGTCGGACGGTGCCGGGCAGGTCTGGCAGTACATCCCTTCGTGGAAACTGCCTACCACGAACGTCAGCCTGTACTACTGGCATGCGTGCAAAAAGTGGTTTGGCCAGGACAACACGTCCACAGTCATGATCTACGGTCTGAGGACCGCCGCGGCCGTCTCGGGGGGATACACACCCGGCGGGACAAACGAGGTGGACTATGAGATCCTTGCCGGGGCCGGCGGCTTGGTCATGGGCAACGGCTTCTGGTGGTCGAGCGAGGTCTACAAGTGGACGATCGGCCCAACCATGTACGGATACCCCACGCGGCAACGATACCCGTATGGCCTGCTGGTGTATGCCGGCTGGGGCGGCGGGGGCAGCAATGGTGCGGGCATGGATAACTTCGTTCTGCAGGCTGCAGCGGCAAACAAAGGGGCCCTTGCCGGCGACCCATTGATCGGGACGCCCACCGGCCAGCCGTACCAGTCCGCGGTGACCTACGAACTGGCCTACACCGGCGTCGGCATCAACTCGCCTTTGTGGATCGACCCGGAATGGGCGATCGGCTACGAGTATGAGATCACAACCAACGAGTACTGGAATTCGTTCAAAACGATCGAGTTGGTCCCCATTGGTAATAGCCTCTATGACATCGATGTGTGGGACACCGCCACATCGGACTGGCTGGAGGTGGCAACGGACCTCGGACCTGGGCAAGTCAGCTTCTCCACGATCGCCCCAGGCCGATCCGTGAAGAAATTCCGAGTTCGCGGGATTGATCCCGGCGCCGAGATTGACCCCGACGGCTACGGCTTCCCGATCGGCGTGATGTTCACCGGCGGCGGCTGGTCGCATACCATCACGATGACCGCC
Source organism: Phycisphaerae bacterium (assembly GCA_030372985.1). GTDB lineage: Bacteria > Planctomycetota > Phycisphaerae > UBA1845 > PWPN01 > JAUCQB01. The sequence continues at coordinate 541 of JAUCQB010000196.1, read as the reverse complement.
ATCGTCCCCGAGCCGACGACGCTTTGGCTGCTGGCCTTGGCCGCTTTGGCGCTTCGGCGATTGAGACGGTTCCGCTGAACACGGATTCGATCCGGCCCACGGTCGACCCCGTGAGACGGGTCACGTCCAATCCGGCAACACTCGAGCGCAGGCCTATTGGGGGGGTGCGGCTCCCCCAGGGCTCGGGTTGCCTGCCCGCCCCAGAATCCTCAGAACATTTCCGGACCGGGGCTCAACTCCGTGAAGGCGAGGCCCGATTTACCCTGTGACAACAGGTATGCCGGAAGACAGGCCGTGATCGGTTTTTTGTTGACCAAACACGCCCCAAACCGTAGACTATGTAGCTGTAGGACTAGAATGCGGAGGGACCAAAAGGAGTGACCGTTCGCACCTTCTCTCCCAAGGTCTTGAGGTTTAGGATCTCTAACAAAACCCTGAAACCCGGTGCCAGCAGATGAGCAGACACCCGATGCTCAGGAACGCCTGATGAATATCATCTCGCTTTTCATATCGCACGCGAAGTCGTCGCTGCTTGAACAGC
>JAUCQB010000195.1 GCA_030372985.1 Phycisphaerae bacterium | reverse complement strand
GGCTTACCGTCGGATTTGTTTTCGTTTAATGTCACCCGTGGCGTTCCTCGCGGGGGGGGGGCGGCCGCATCCCTGGGGGCCGGGCCCGCCCCCAACCCGCCAGCCGTGGATCCGGCACAGGTGGCATCAAGGTTGAACTCCCTGTACCCGATGGAATCGAACGGAGAACACTACTTCACGATGATTTATGGGCTTCTGGATGTTCATACGCGGCGGCTGCGTTTCACGGTTGCCGGGCATCCGGGTCCGATTCTGGCCCCGGCAGGAGGGCAGCCCAGGCGTCTTGACATATTCGGGCTGCCCATCGGAATGGTTGACGAGGCCGAGTACGACGAGTCGGTGATTGAGTTGCAGCCTGGCGATCGGCTGTACCTGCATTCCGATGGTCTGACCGAAGAGGTCAACGCCCGGGAGGAGGCGTTCGGCGATGACAGGCTGCTTAGCGCCGTCGCTGAGGCCCAGGTCCTCAACGTGAACGATGCCGTGGAATCACTGGTCCGCAAAGTCGTTGCCTGGCGCGGAGAAGATCACCTCAGGGACGACGTGTCCATTCTGGCCATCGCCGTTGCGTGAGCGGCCGGAGCTCTTCAACGGGATCGACTCTCATGATTGATGCCAACAACTTCGAGGAAACCGAGGCGTTGAAGAGCGGCCTCACCGTCAAGATCCGTGCGATCCGGCCCGCCGACAAAGCCGGGATCATAGAGGCGTTCGGCAAGCTCGATCCCGGATCGGTGTACTCGCGGTTTTTCCGGGCCAAGGGCACATTGTCGGAGCAGGAGCTCAAGGCGGCCACAGAAGTTGATTTTGAAAACGTGGTTGCCCTGGTGGTGACGATCGAGTCCGGGGGGAAGGAGGCCATGATCGGCGGCGGCCGCTACATAGCCCTCGGCCGACCGAACGATCGCAGCGCGGAGATCGCGTTCGTGGTTGAGGAGGACTACCAGGGCCTGGGAATCGCGGGGCGCGTTCTGAAACATCTTGCCCGTATCGCCCGGGAAAAAGGCATGAGCCAGTTCGAGGCCGAAGTGCTTCCGCACAACAAGGCGATGCTCGCTGTCTTCCTCCGCAGCGGGCTCCCTATGAAACAGACCCAAGCGGAGGGCGTCATCCATGTGACGCTGTCGCTGACCGACCAGACGTAACCAGAATGAGTCCAGAAATCCTGAACCCACGTCGCTATTCGCCCACTCGAAACTGTCCCCGCCGGAGCATTTCGCGTTTAACGTTCACGTCATCCAACATGAATTGGAGATCGCCCTCCTTGAACGTCGGAGACAGTCCCAGCTTAACAGCTTCCGCATCCAGCTTCATCATGGTCTTGATGCCGTCGGCGGCGCGGTTCAGGAAGTAGGCACAGGCCTCGGATCGGCTGCGCCAGCGGGCCTGGGACTCCGGCGTCCAGATGTGCGTGTCCCACTGGGTGTTGGGATCCCAGCCCCAGGTGATGTACTGCGACAGCGTCTTGTAAGAGGCCGTGGTCGGGTTCCATGTCGAGGCCTGTTTCAGGTTGGACTCGATGGCGCGCTGGGTGACATCACGCATGCGGATATTGCGGCTGACGTCGTCCTCGTACTTGGCCTGGGCGGCGGCGGCCTTGGACTGGGCGTTAGAGGCTTTCTGGCGCTCCATGGCGATAGCTCGGTTGGTTGCGTCGCGACCGTAGGCGCTCTCTTCCTTCCAGTTGGGCAAGCCCAGAAGGTCGCCCAATGCCGCCGGACCACCCTCGATCGTCGCCACCCCCAACTTGCAGATCTGCTCGTAGGTCAGCGTCAAGACACTCTCCGCCTGATTTGCGAAAATGAGCCTCTCGGACGGCAGGTCCTTGGGCGGGGTGTGGTCCATGACAACCTTGCCGTTCGAATCCAGCCAGGCGGCCAACGGGTCGGCCGGGTCCACCATTGCCCGGATGATGTCGCCCTTCCGGCCGCGTTTGCGGGCCGCTTCCACAAGGTCGTCGGCAATCTGCAATCGGACCACTGCCTCGTCCTGTTTGGCGTATTTGAAAGGCAGCCCCTCCAGTTTCTGGACCAATCCGGCCACGGTCGCCCCCGGCAGTACGTGCATGGTGTCGCACATGAAGGGTACGATCACCGCTTCGCCCGTGCAGTTGCGGATGATCGCGTGATAGGTGAGAGCGTCGTTGAAATCCCGCATGGCCCGGGCCACCATGCCGGCTTCGTCCAGCGCTCCGCCCGTGCTATCCACGGTGAATACGACGTGCTTGATGCTGCGGGCCTTGGAGTAAACCAGGGATGATCGCACCACACGAGCGAAGACCTGCTCCTTGAACCGCCCGTGGATCGGCACCTCCAGGTAGAGTGTCGGCTCCTTGACCGAGGCCTGCGTCCCGGCAGCGCGTGGTTCGTTCTCCGAATCGTTAAAGAATCCGTCGGGGAGGGCACTCTTCTCAACCGATTTCACGTCCGATCGCTTGAACGACACCTTGGCCCGGATTCCGGAGATCAAGGTGTCGAACACAATGAAGTCGTTCTTCTCGGATAGGGTCTGGCCCTCGAACCGCCGGCCGTCATTGAGCGCGACAACGTCGGCCAGGCAAACAAGCGGCAACAGGAGTATCGCCATGCCGAGGACAAGTTCTGGAAAAAGACGGAGGAACGGATGGCTTCGTGTGGACTGGTTTCGCTGCATCGCTGGAGCCCTCATAAACCGGGTTGACCGACATTCTGTGTTCAGACGCGGCCGGGCGGCTTCGTTCGCCTGACCGGGCTGAATTCTACCACGATCTGGGCTTGTCCACCCGCGCCGGCAGGGGATCCTGGTGCTGCCCGAACACGTATCGGGATGGCCAGGAAAAGGAGCAGGACGACGCGCGTTCAGCCTGCTCGGGGCCGGCTGGGCTGAGGTCTCTGGACTTGTCGCAAAATGACGTTCAGCCTGGTTGAACAGACGAAGGGGACAAGGCGGCCAAACATGAAATGCTCTAAGCACCGAGGCACTCCGGTCCGGCGACACCCCCAAGAGCCGGGTCCAGGCAAAAACATCATCCGCCGAATGCTACGGCCACGCCCACCAGGGCAAGACCGGAAACGAGAAACGCGAGGCCGGTTCCCCAGCGGTTGGCGTTGGCGTGTTTGCCCCACTGGTAACCGACGAGAAAAAGCATCGCGATGAGCAGGCCGTTGGACACCCGCATCGCAACGTGCGGGTACCTGATGAACAGGAACGGTACGGCGGCGGGAATGGTGGAAAGGATCACCAGCCAGCAACTCGCAACGGCCCCAAGGAGGTCTTCTTTGAGCAGCCTCGTGCGCTGAGGTTGCGTCCGTCGGGCAACGGCGTAGACCGTTCGGCGCAGGCTCGCTCGCTCCTGCTCGGTCATCAGTGAAGCCAGGGTGCCCTGCAGGGCCTGCTCGACGACCGCCAGCCCGGACGCCTCATCGGGGGCCCGTTGGACCGCCATCAGGACTCTGGCCCGGCGGGCACGCTCCAGCATGCTGCCCATCATGTACATGGCGCCGTCGATGATGCCCCACGCGATGTTGCAGCCGATGATCGCGATCAACAACTCGCGGGCACCCTCGGGACTGTCCTCGGCGGTGAGTCCCGCGGTCAGACTGAAGGTAAGGACCATGATCAGTCCGAAGAGTATTTCGTTGAGGCGGTCGGCCGGCTCCAAGTACCTGCGAGTAAACGATTCCTTGCCGATCATGGAACGTCCTCATTCAAGGAAAGCGGACAGGTCGTCGTGTATCTCGAACAGGCGATCCAGCCGCGTAATGGTAATCGTCTGGCGCACTGGCAGCTGGAGGTTCGCGAGCACCAGACGTTGACCTCGGGCCTTGAACACCTGAGCAAGCTGGACCAGACCACCGAGCGAGAGACTTGGTATGAAGGCGATATTGCCCATGTCGAGGGCCACGGGCAGATGTGGCGACTGCAGACCCGCGGCCGACACCTCGGACCGGACGGCTGTCAGGTTCGTTTCGTCGAGGCGATCGGCCCGAACGCGGGCCACGATCACGCTCGGGTACTGTTCAATGATGCTAGCTGTCGGGTCTGACATAGGACGCTCCTGTGAGAGAGAGAAACATCAGGCTATATACCCTTGAGGAACTTGATGCCTCGCATGGCGGTGGACAGGGCTTCGGGGTTGGTGGCCCAGCGAAGCGCCTCCGTTCCGCTGATCTGCTCCTTCTGGTACAGAGCAAGCAGGTGCTGGTCGAAACTCTGCATCCCGCATTCACCCGTCTGTATGTAACTAGCCAACTCGGTCAGTTTGCCTTCGAGAATGAACTTGGCGGTCACCGGTCCCCCGCGGAGGATCTCAATAGCCGGGAGGCGATTATCTTTGTGTCCGGTCACCAGCCGCTGGGAGATGATTGCCTCGATCGAGTTGGCCAGTTGCGAGAGAAGCAACGCATGCTCGTTGGCGGGAAACATGGCGATGATCCGCTCGATCGTCTGGGGGGCATTGGCGCTGTGAACGGTGGAGAAGACCTGATGGCCGGTGTCCGCGGCCCGCAGGGCTATCCGCAGTGTCTCGACGTCGCGCAGCTCGCCGACGAGAATCACGTCGGGATCCTGACGCAGGGCCTGCCGAAGGGCCTGGTCGAACGAAGTCGTGTCAACCCCCACCTCGATCTGTGAGATCAAGGCCTTCTTGTTGGCATGCACGTACTCGATGGGGTCTTCGACGGTAATGATCTTGGTCCGGTAGTTGGTGTTGATCAGGTCGATCATGGACGCGAGCGTCGTGCTCTTTCCGCTGCCGGTCGTGCCGGTCACGAGCGTGAGCCCGCGACGAGCGAGGGCGATGTCGCCAATGACCTTCGGCAGGTTCAGGGCCTCGATGGAAGGGATGTCGGTACGGATCGCCCGCATGGTCATTCCGAAACGGTCGAGCGTGCGGAAAGCGCTGCAACGGAATCGCTCGCCTGACGGGAGGGCATAGGAGAAATCCAATCCGCGCACGGCGGTTCCGACGATGTCCTCGGACAGGTGCCGCGGGACGATCTGTTGCAGGAAGGCGAGCATGTCCTCTTCGCTGACCGGACTGCCTTCGAGAGCGCGGATCTGACCTGCGAGGCGCAGCATCGGCTGCGCCGCCGCCTGCAGGTGAATGTCCGACGCCTTGTGTTCCAGGGCGAATCTCAGAATGCGATCGAAATCCATGGGCTTACTCCGGTCCCCGTCGAGACTGGTTCAGGCAGTATATCGCTCTCCACACACGCGGACCGCGCCGGCGGGGCCACCTTGTGTTGCAGGTTGACTGCATGGCTGGAGGATATCTCATCTCCTACGCAACCTTGCCCCTCGTACGGGCGTCCGTCCACGAGTGACCTGGCATGCCGGCACCGGCTGGATCTTGATCCATCAGCGCATTCTCCGCACCGCCACCACGGTGATGTCATCCGACTGTTTGGCATCCGCCGCATGAAAACGCACGGCGTCCAGAAGGCCCGCCGTTGTTTCGGCCGCCGTCGCCGCCCGGCTATCGGCAAAGTGCGCCAGGAGCCGCTCTTCGCCGAACAGGTCGCGGCTGGAGTTCATCGCCTCGGTGACACCGTCGGTGTACATCACGAGGGTGTCGCCCGCCTTCAGGTCAATGGAGCAGCACTCGACTTGATTCTCAGCAAACAGCCCGGCGGGGACTCCGGTCGCACCGGCGGCGAATCGCGGCCGTTGATCGGGCGAAACGACTACCAGGGGCGGATGCCCGGCACTGGCGCAGGTCACGCGCCCGGATCGCAGATCCACGACCGCACATTGGAGCGTGGCGAACATGCCGCTGGGATTCTCGGCGGCCAGTTCGTCGTTCACCCGCCGGAGGATTTCGTCGGGCTGCTTGAACTGCCGGGCCATGCTCCGCAGAAGGGTGATGGTGACAGCCATGAAAATCGACGCCGGAATGCCCTTACCGGACACGTCCCCAACGGCGACAACGACGCGATCCTCGGCGGGGCGCAGAACCTCATACAGGTCGCCGCCCACTTCCTGGGCGGGCTCCAGCACGGCATGGATATCGAGCCCCGTCCCATCCGTGCATGGCCGAAGATCGGCCGGAAGAATGCCCATCTGAATGTCCCGGGCGATGCGAAGGTCGCGGGCCATGGCCTCCTTGACGGCGTCGGCGTAGGCCTTCGCTTTAAGCAGTGATTGGACCCGAGCCTTGACTTCGAGGATCTCGAACGGCTTGGTCAGGTAGTCGTTGGCCCCCAGCTCGAAGCCCCGGGTCTTGTCCTTCACGTCTTCCAGCGAGCTCAGGAACATGATCGGAAGCTCGCGGGTGGCCTCGACTTCACGCAGGCGGCGGCAGACCTCGTAGCCGTCGATGCCCGGCATGACGATATCCAGGAGCACGATGTCGGGCGGGTTCTTCTCGACGCTGCGCAGGGCTGCTTCGCCGTTGAGGGCCACGCTGAGCTTATACTCGTCCTTGAGAGCCTGCACGAGCACGTCGACGTTGGCTTTCACGTCGTCAACGATCAGCACCCGGCATTCGGAAAGGTCTTTCACGAGCCCATCCCCCCTTTCAGGCCGTCCAGGATAGCCGCGACCAAGGCCGCTGCCTCGTCGTACTCGTAGCCCTCGGTCAGTTCGCGGATGCGAACGAGTTCGGCCGCCAGGTCCGGTGGAGCGCCCAGGGCCGCAATGTCACCCAGGACGGCCTCGCACGCGGAAGGATCCAGGCTGTCCAGCGAAACCGAGAGTCTCTCAAGAGCCTCCCGCAGCTTACCCGGGTCGAACGGCCGGCCAGACGGCGCCGGCTCCTGAGCCTGGGCGGGCCTCAGGGACGCTATGGAGCGAAGAACCACCGTGGCACGTTCCTCCACGGCCGCAAGCAGGACCTGAAGGTCACGACGGCCCTCCCGGCCGGCGCTCTCCAGGATCTTGGCGGCCTCTCGGAGAGCGTCCGCACCCAGATTGCCTGCCGCCCCCGCAATCGCGTGCGCGAGGCGGGCAACGGCAGCGGGGTCAACCGCGGCCACTGCGGCACGCAGGTCTTCCAGCATCCTGGGCTGCCCCTCGCCAAACCGGATCAGCATCTTCTTCAGGCTCTCAAAACCGAGGCCCAACCGGGCCAGCGTGCTCTGCACGTTGATGCCCTCCAGCTCGGGCTGATCGCCTTCATTCGCGTCAACGACGGGCCGTGCCGACGACGGCCGGTGTACCGGGCGTTCGCTGCGGGGCAGCCAGCGCCGCAGCGTCGCCAGCAACGCATTACGATCGATCGGCTTGGTGACATGGTCGTTCATGCCGGCAGCCAGGCAGGCATCCAGATCGTGTTTCATGGCATTGGCGGTCATCGCGATGATTGGCAACGCGGGGACCGTCGGATCCGCGCGGAGCACGCGGGTGGCCTCCAGACCGTCCATTTCAGGCATCTGCATGTCCATGAGAATGGCCGCGTAACGATGAGGATGGGCACGGGCCATTTCCACGGCCTTGCGACCGTCGCCAGCGACGTCGAGATCGATACCCAGGCGGGAGAGAAGCTCGATTGCCACCATCTGGTTGGCTTCGTTGTCTTCCGCCAGCAGGGCTCGCACTCCAGCAAACTCCTGTTCAATGGGGGCCTCCAGGCCCCGGCGTGCCGCGTGAGCCCGGGCTCCTTCAGACTCGATCACCGCGTCGAAAAGCGAGGAGGCGGTGATCGGCTTGGGCAGAAAGACGTTAACGCCGATCTCCTCACAGCGGGCCTCCTCCTCCTTGCCGGCGTAGGCACTGACAATGAGGATCGGAAGAGAGCGGGTATGCTCGTTCGCCCGGATACGTTCGGCAGCGTCAAGGCCATTCATCCCGGGGAGCAGCCAGTCGAGGACAGCCAGACCGAAAGGGTCTTGCCCGTGTGGGCCGTTTCTGTCGGCCAGAAGCGCCAGTCCTTCCTCCGCGCTGGCTACCGCGACGGCCGGTATCGACCAGCCTGCGAAGAGGGTTTCCATCAACTCCCGGCTGGTCGCATTGTCTTCGACGATCAGGACCGGCCGTTGGCGAACCTGCTCGGGCGCCGTCGGTGCGGCTCGCTGTTGCGTCTCGTCGTATCCAAGGCGCGCGGTAAAGAAGAACGTCGTGCCGACTCCCGGCTCGCTCTCGAACTTCAGATCGCCGGACATCATTCTGGCCAGGCGGCGGCTGATGGCCAGGCCGAGCCCGGTCCCGCCGTACTTGCGGGAGGTTGAGCTGTCGGCCTGGGTGAACGCCTGAAAGAGGCGATCCTGCTGCTCTTTGGCGATGCCGATGCCGGTATCGCGCACGGTCACCAGCAGGTCCAGCTTCCCCGGCGGCGTGGGCCCACCGTCGGCCGATCCAGTCGCTGTCGAGACCTGGACCGCAACCTCGCCCTGGTGGGTGAACTTGAACGCGTTGCCCACCAGGTTGGTGACGACCTGTCGCAACCGCAGGGCGTCGCCGATAAGCTGATCCGGCACGCCGGCCGGCACGTGGGTGATCAGCTCCACGTGTTTCTCCATCACCTTCACGCGAAACGTCTCCGTGACCTCCTCCAGCACCTGCCGCAGGCTGAACGGAGCCTCCTCAAGTTCCAGCTTGTCCGCCTCGATCTTCGAGAAATCCAGAATGTCGTTGATAATCCCGAGGAGGCTCTTGGCCGAGGAATGGGCGACGCTCACGTACTGTTGCTGCTTCGGGGTAAGTTCGGTGTCCAACGCCAGGTCGGTCATGTTGATGATCGCGTTCATCGGCGTGCGGATTTCGTGGCTCATGGTCGCCAGGAACGCACTCTTGGCCTTCGTGGCCGCCTCGGCCTTATCCATCGCGGCAAGGACTTCCCTCTCCGCCCGCTTCTGCTCGGTAATGTCGGTGAACATTGCAAACGAGCCCGTTTTCACGCCGCGCTCGTCCAGGAGCGGCATGGCGCTAACGCGGCAGGGTATGAGACGGCCGTCAGGTTTCAGCAGCGAGACCTCATACGTGCCGGACTCTCCCCTCGCCCGCCGGGCAACGTTCTCCTTGAAGACGCGGGTGTTCTCCTCGTCGGTGAAGTCGAAGATCCTGCGACCGACGATCTCATCCCGCGGTCGACCCAGGATCTGGCACATGGCGTCGTTGACTTCCACGGTCGCCGCGTTGTTGTCGATCAGCCAGAAGCCTTCAATGGAGGTCTCGAGAATCCGACGGGTCTTTGCCTCGCTGGCCGCCAGGGCCTGCTCGTGGCGCTTCGATTCAGTGATGTCGTTGCCCACGCAGAGCAGTTCCCGGTCCTTTCCTTCGCCGGGCCTGATCACGCGGTTCGACCAGGACATCCAGACCCGCTGGCCCGATTGGGTTACGTTCTGGTTGACCGCGTTGACCTGGACGTCCTCGGCTTTCAGCGAGTCGATCCGTCGCTGTACCTCCTCCTGCTCCTCTGGCGGGAGGAGTCTACTCAAGTGGGAACCGACAAGCTCGCTGTTGGTGAAACCGAACAGTTCGCTGGCATAGGTGTTCGCGAAAGTGATGACGCAGTCTCCGCGCATCTTGATGACCGCCGAGCGCATGAGATTGACCAACGACTCATAGCGCGTGGCCAGCTTAACCGCCATATCTTCGAAGACCGATGCCAGACGCCCCAGTTCGTCGCCGCGAGCACGGACCTGGTCCAGAGCCCCCACCGTGTACTCCTCGGCCTCCACGGCCTTGGCGGCCCGTACCAGTTGGTCGAGCGGCACGGTTAACATGCGGCGGAGCATGAAGCAAACCAGGAACCCCATGGCCAGGAGAAGGGCTGCGACCCCCACGGCTAACAGGAAGCTCTTCAGGGCGAGCTTTCTGAGTAACGAATCGGTCCGGTACCCGACTTGGACGATGCGTGGTGCATCCACGCCTGACACGCCCACGTACTTGTAGGCGAAATCATCGATCTCGCGCTTGCGGCTTTCCTGTACGACCACATCCGTGTGGTCGCCGCGGGTGTCGAGGAGAGGCAGGAAAGCGCCGGCCTGCGGCTGGTCGGCTTTGAATGTGAAATCCACGCCTTCGGTGCGCAAGTAAGCCCTGCCAGAGCTGTCGGTGATCCAGAACTCATAGTCGTAATTCCTGCGCTGCCTGGCAAAAGCGGCAATCTCTTTCAAGTGCCGATTGATCGCCTCGGGCGCCATTCCCGTCGGTCTTTCCTGCTCTGCAATCGCGACGAGGTGTGCGACGATACGGGCTTGCATGACCATCTGGTCCCCGATGGCGTCTTCGACGAAGCGCCGCGTGGACCAGTGAACCACGACAGTCGCGATCGCGGCCGTGGCCACAAGCGGAAGCCCGGTGAGGAGCAGGATGCGCGTATTCAGTCCAAGGGCGTTGAGCCTCGTTCCTGCCTTGAGATGCATGGCATTTCCCTCGCTAACGGCCTGCCGGTCCCCGTGATGTGGCTTTCCGGCGGCGGCAATCTGCCAACTCGATGCGGGCCGGCTCCAACCCCAGCCGCCGGGTCCGCTCTAACTGTTGGTCAGACAGTCTCATGACTTACGGTCAAACAGGATGCTTCGACGGATGCCCCCCTCACCGTGCCTGGGGTGGTAACAGGTAAAGCGTCATGGCGAAGATCAGATAGACCATCAGCACCAATACCCCGACGAACCACGCCGATCGCCCGCTGTTTGTGACGAATGCCGCAGCGACGGTGGCGATGAGAATCATCAGCACCGCGCCAGGCCAGAAATGCAGATCCATCGGCGTCGGCCCGACACAATAGCTCACCAGCACCAGCACCGGCGCAACAAAGAGCGCGATTTGCGAGGCGCTGCCCAATGCGATGCCCACACTCAGGTCCAGACGGTTCTTGCGGGCGGCCGAAAACGCCGACGCCATCTCCGCGGCGCCGCCGACCAGCGCCACGACGATGAATCCCACGAACGCGGGGGTCATCCCGAACGCCTCCGCCGCCTTCTGCACTGATTCGACGAACACTTCGCTCACCATCGCCACCAGCACCGTGACCCCGGCCAGCGTGACCAGGGCCAGACCCAGCGGCCATGGCGCTTCACCGGCCTCCCCGGATTCCCCACTGGCAAAGAGCTCCCGGTGCGTTTTGAGCGAAAACGACATGCCCAACCCGTATGCGACGATGAGCAGCACCGCCAGGCCCACGCTCAGTTTCCGACTGAACTCCACGCCCACCGTGGAATCGGCCTGGAAGACGGCCGACGGAATCAGCAGCGCGACCGTGGCCAGGAGGAGCAGGCCGGCCTGCAGGCGGACGCCAGCCCGGTTGTATTCCTGGACATGGTGCTTCAGCCCGCCGAGGAGAAAGGATGCGCCCAGCATGAACAACGTGTTGGTGACAATCGCGCCGGCTATGGACGCCTTCACCAGCATGTATTCCCCCGCGCGCAAGGCCGTGAGGGCAATGACCAGTTCGGTCAGGTTTCCCAACGTGGCGTTGAGCAGGCCGCCGGCCGCATCGCCCGTCTTGGCCGCCACCGATTCGGTGGCGTGACTCAGCATCGCCGCCAGGGGCACAATGGCCACAATGGACAGGATGAACAGCAACGTGTGCGCGTTGTGAGCGAGCCTCTGGGCTACGAACACCATCGGCACGAAGGCCAGTAGCCAAAGCAGCGGATTGTGACACATTTCCTTCAGCAGTGGGTTCAGGAGCGTACGGATTCTGCTCACAGTCGTATTCTCTCACATTCGCAATCGACCGTGACCCGGGCATGTCTGGTCTGCACCAGGTATGCCAATCCAATCACTTCTCCGCCGGCGGCGCCGTGAAACTTGACCTTCACCGCTACCCTCCCTTTCCGGGTGTAGCCGGCCTGGTTGCTGCGATTGGGGCGATCTCGATCTTCTTTGCGACGCCCGGCAGCCTGAACTCGAACGTCGCCGGGGTGAACGTGGGCGACCCCGTCCACGCGAAGATGTCCGCGGAGTATCGCGACCGGGCGGCGTCCTGTCCGTAGTCGATGGTGATCTTGCGAGGCACGGGCTTGTCACCGGCTTCAACCCAGATCTCCCAGCTGACGGTCTGTGACACGAAAGCAAGATGGTGGCACTTCAGCCCATTAACCTCGTGCAAACCGACGTACTGGCCTGCCGATGTCCGTGCCTCCAGTCTCTCGTACAGGTTCGAGTAGAGCAGGTCCGCCAGGGGGAGCGTGATCCCATAATTGGCGGCAAGCACATCGAGGGTGGCATCAATTGTGTCGGGGACCTTGATGACGCTGTAGGCATTCTTCGTGCGATCGAGCATCGAGATGGTCTTGCCATCGTAGACCACCCGTCTCTCGCCTTTGTCTCCCACCGTATCACCGGCAATCTTGTTGGGCCGGCTGACGTTGACCGCTCGCCGTGCCGAAATCTGCACCTTCTCGCCGGATGCGCCGATCTCATCCGTTGTCGTGTTGGCGACCATACTCAGCGTTTTGAGGCCCGCGACATAATCGCACATGGCCTTGAGGATTTTGAAGGGGTTCTCTCCCTGGGGCTGGCTGCTTTCGGTGCCCTCAGGAGCCTCGGCAACGACGTAACCCTTCTTCCCGTCCTTCTCGCCTTCCTGGTAGTACACGCCGTCGGACTCGTAGTACGTGGTGTTGTTGATCACCGTGGTGTTGTACTCCGGCGGAAGGGAGGGGTAGTAATATCCGACCGGCGGATAGGCCCAGCCGTAGTACACGCTGTCGCCGACCCAGCAGGGCGAATACCAGGTGAAGCCGAAACACCAATAGTCGTGATCATGCCAGGGATAGTGGAAGGCACCGTTGGGCAGGGTTGTGACGTAGCGACCGCCGTACGGTCCCCGCACGCCGGCAATACCGTGGCCTCCGGGTCCCCAGACGGCACCGGCAGCGCCGCCTCTGGGTCCGACGACCCCCGCTGCTCCGCCACCGCCGGGGCCCCTGATCGCACCGGCCGCACCACCGCCGGGTCCCTTAATGCCTGCTGCTCCACCGCCGGCGGGGCCTCGAATTGCCCCGGCCGCACCGCCGTCGGGCCCTTTGATGCCTGCCGCTCCCCCACCGCCAGGACCTCTGATCGTACCGGCCGCACCGCCATCGGGGCCTTTGATGCCTGTCGCTCCTCCGCCGCCGGGACCTCGGATCGTACCGGCCGCACCGCCCTCAGCTCCTTTGATTCCCACTGCGCCCCCCTTACCCGGAGGGTTGACCCACCCGATCGTGCTGCCGCCCGGCGTCGTGATGGTCCCGTGGTTAATGAGCGAGCCGTTGTTTCCCGGGCTGTAGGTCGGTGTTGACCGCCGCGCGACGGCGCTGCCGGCTGACGACCCGCCGGCCGGTCTCGGTGACACGCTCGGCGCACTCGGTCGGGCATAGGACGGCGTCGAAGGTCGCGAATAGGACGGCGTTGTCGGACGAGAGTACGACCGGCTGGGCGACGAGTAGCGAACGCTTCCGCTGCCGGAGTACGACGGGCGACTGTAGCCGCCGCCACGAGAACCGCCGCCGCCGCGGAAACCCCCACCGCCGCCCCGCCCGCCACGGGCGAAGGTCGTTGTCGTGCCGGTGATGAGGGCAATCGCGAGCGTGCCCACAATGGCAAGCCACTGATGTTTTTGGAAAGTCGTGGTAATCCTCCTCATTCCCCGGCGACCAGGCCTGACATCGGAACGTTTTTCGCACCGGCCGGCGCAGCGAATGTGAATGTCCCATCTGAGAAGGTTGGCGCAAGGTCCCAGTCATCTATCGTAGCGACGTATTGCGGCTGGGCCGGTTCCTGTGTGTAGGTGATGACGAGTTTTCGCGGCAAAGGCAGCTTGCCGGCATCGATCCAGATCTGCCAGTCGATGTTCTGCTGCCGGAACAGCAGGTGGTGACATTTCGTTTCGCCAACAAAGTGGAGCCCGACGTACGTGCCTTCCTCGACATCGGCGAGCAGCGAGTCATACGTCTTTCCGACCAAAAGGTCGGCCATCGGCATGACGACGTCGTAGTTGTCGACCATATAGTCAAGCATCTTGTCGATGCGGCCAGGTACGGTCTCCGTCGCGTAGACGTTGGCTTCCCTGTCAAGCACCGTCAGCTTGCCACCTCGATACCAGACCGACCATTGGCCGTCGTCCGAATCGGTTTTCCCGTAGAGGCGATCGGGCCTGACCACCGTGACTTCGCTTGTCCGGTGAAACTGGGCAAGCTGGCCCGTCTCCACGGGCCTGTCCGTCACGGCGCGGACTCGAAAGCGAACCGCCTTCGCGCCGTCCAGGGTGTCGCACATCTGCTTGAAGATCGGTCCGGCCTGGGCGTCAATCTCGCGCACCCGCGATTGCGGCGGCGCGCAACCGGTCAGCGCGGCTGCGGCGATGACGCCAAACAGCATTCCGCAGGAGAGAAAAGGTCGAGTCATCGTCATAGCTGGTTCCTCCACTTCGCCGGGTTCGTCAGCACAAGCCGAGTCCGAATCCGGGTTGATATTCGCCGATTGCCGGATGTCACAAGCGTCGATGTCCTCTCTGCCCTTTCTATCACAAGGCGGGATTGCCCGCCGGCCGTGTTTGCGGGATGCGGTCACTGTCGATCATCCCGCCCCAGTTCGTGCGTTTCCGCATCTGCTCCTTGATATTCGCGGGCACCAGGTCGCCGCCCTCACGCAGTTCCCAGCCGCCGCCAAGCGCCCGGTAAAGGGTGATCAGGTTCTGCGCCGCCGACCCTTGCGTCTCGACCAGACTTGTCTGCTCCGTGATCAGGAACTGTTCGGCCACCAGCACACGGATGTAGTCAGCAATACCTCCCTTGTACTGCTGCTGGGCCACCTTGACTGCTCGATCCGCGGCCTCCGCGCTCGCACTCAACGGCGCGATCTGCTGCTGGGCGCCGACGAGCCCGGCCACCGCGCTCTCGACCTCGCCCTGGGCTTGGAGAACGAGGTTCTCGTAATCGCTGATCAACGCCTGGAACTCGGCATCCTGCACACGAACGTTATTTTCGATCCGGCCGTAGTTCAGAATCGCCCATCGAACCGACGGACCGGCAAATGCCTGGTAGCTCTCGCCGCGGAAAACGTCGGAGAAATGCTCCGCTGACAGGCTGATGTCGCCGACCAGGGAGAAGTGGGGAAGCAGATCCGACACGGCAATGCCGATGTTGGCCGACTGAGCCGCCAACTGTCGCTCGGCTCGGCGGATGTCGGGCCTCCTGCGGAGAAACTCGGCCGGCATGCCGAGCTGAACCGTCGCAGGGGGAGCAGGAATAGGCCGCTTGGGACCGAGCAGTTCGGTGATGTCCTGCGGCGGTATCCCCAACAGCACGCAGATGGCGATCCGTGTCTGCCGTATGCTCGCCTCTGTAGCAGGGATCTGGCTCTCCGTGTCGCTTACCAGGGCCTGTGACTGTGCCAGGTCAAGCTCGGTGGCCGTTCCGGCTTCACGCCGAAGCTTCACGATCGCATAGCCTTCCTGTTGAATCTGGAGGTTCTGGCGGACGATCTCCAACTGCTCCTCCAGCGTACGAAGGAGAACGTAATCGGTCGCCACCTCGGCAATCAGGCTGACCAGAACGTCGTCATAATTCGCCAGTGAAGCCAGGACCGAGGCATCCTCCGCTTCAATCCCGCGACGGAAGCGGCCCCAGATGTCCAGTTCCCAGCTAACCGAAAGCCCCGGCAGTTCCCAAGTGTGAAAACCGTTATTGGACCCGGCTGGCGTCTCGTTGTTCTCGCTCATCCGGTTCCACGAGAAATCGCCCGTGGCCTCCTGCTGCTGAGGAAAAAGCTGTCCCACGGCGATTCCGCGGGTCGCTTGGGCCTCCAATACACGTACTGCCGCCGCGTGCAGGGAAGGATTGTTCTCATAGGCCCGTTGCACCAGGGTGGTAAGGACGGGATCGTTGAACACCTCCCACCACTTGGTCAATTCCGCGGGACCGCGCTGTATGCCAGGATGGCCGGGTTCCATCCATTCCTCTTGGAGAGGGGCAGTCGGCTCCTTGTAGTTCGGGCCGACCATGCAGCCGGCCAGCATCATCGCGGCCAGTCCGACCGTACCCACGGCGTACCCGTTTTGGCGTCCTCGAACGTAGCGTGACATCAGTGTCCCTCTGCAACAGTCTGAGCCGGCGCGAGCACAGAGCTTGGCCCTTCCGCCCGCGCCTTCCGCTCGGTCACCCAGGTGATAACGTTGTAGAAAACCGGTGTGAAGAAAATCCCGCAGGCGGTCACGCCCATCATGCCGGCGAAGACGGCGACCCCCAGGGCAACGCGCATCTCGGCCCCGGCTCCCCTGGCAAGCACCAGCGGAACCACGCCGAGGATGAACGCAAAGGATGTCATGAGGATCGGCCGCAGGCGCAGTCGCGAGGCCTCGACGGCCGCGTCCTTGCGGGACCGGCCGTGGTCCCGCTCGTGTTTGGCGAACTCGACGATGAGCACGGCGTTCTTACACGCCAGCCCGATGAGCACCACGAACCCGATCTGCACAAAGATGTTGTTGTCGATTCCGTTCAGCGAGACGCCAAGGAGCGCAAACGAGATGCTCAGGGGCGCGATCAGGATGATTGCCAGCGGCAGGGCCCAGCTCTCGTACTCCGCCGAGTGCGTCAGGAAGACAAACAGGACGCAGAGCGGGAAAATGAAGGCGGCAGTGCTGCCGGCCAGGATTTCCATGTAGGTCAGTTCGGTCCATTCCGTGGCCATGCCCCTGGCCATCTCCTGGTTGGACAGCCGCTCCATGGTGGCGATGGCCTGGCCGGAGCTCTGTCCCATCGCCGGAGCCCCGTTGATCGCCGCCGCCGGATACATGTTGTACCGCGTGATCATCATCGGCCCGGTGACATCGCGGACGGTGACGATGGAGCCCAGCGGCACCATGCCGCCGTTGGCGTTGCGCACCTGAAGCCTACCCACGTCCTCGGGCCGGGAACGGAAAGGCGACTCCGCCTGGGCGTTGACCTGCCAGGTCCGCCCGAACTGGTTAAAGTCATTGACGTAGTAGGCTCCGAGATTCGTCTGGAGCGTGTTGAAGACGTCACTGAGTGCCACGCCCGCGCTCTTGCACTTCGTTCGATCGATATCCACGTAGAGTTGGGGAGTGTTGGCCCGGAACATCGTGAAGACGCCTACCAGTCCCGTTTCCTCGCGCGCCCGCGCGACCAGGTTGTCGGTCTGCTCGGCCAGCGCCTGCAGCCCGCCTCCGCTGCGGTCCTCGACCATAATCTTGAAGCCGCCGGCGGTGCCGAGGCCATCGACGGGGGGCGCGCCGAACACGGCGACGTCCGCCTCAGGGATCTTCGCGTAGGCCAGCTTGCGCAGGTTAGCGGCGATGCGGTCGGAGTAGAGCTCCGGTGAATGGCGATTCTCGAAATGATCGAGAATCACGTACACCGATCCGAGATTAGAGCCGTTTGTGGCAAGAAGTGATGACTGACCGGCTATGCCGATCACGTGCCTGACGCCAGGCATCTCACGGGCCATCGCGTCGAGTCTCGCCACGACCTCCTCCGTGCGGACCAGCGATGCCGCATCCGGCAACTGGACGTTCACCAGCAGATAGCCCTTGTCCTGGGAAGGGATGAAGCCCGTCGGCACGGTCTTGAGACCGTAATAGGTCGCATAGAGCAGCCCGCCGAAGATCACGAGAATCACTGCAGACACCCGGATCGCCCCGCGGACGGCATGGGCATAGCCGGCCGTCACCCAGCCGAAAACCGCGTTGAAGCCCTTGAAGAACCCCGCGAGCAGCCGGTTAATCAGGCCGGCCAGGAACCATCCCACAACGCATCCGATGAGAAACGCCGCCGCCCGGACCGCCCAGATCAGGAGCGGGCTGCCGCCTGGCGCGCCGGTTTCGCCGTGCCCCTGGGCTTCCATGCTCGACGCCGGCAGTCCGAAGATCGGTGCCAGATAGGGTGTCAGCATCACGTAGGCCAGCAAGCCGAGCAGTACCACGATTCCCAGCCTGGGCAATGCGTCGCCATGACCCTTCCCATGGCCGCCCTTCGGCTTGAGAACGATCGCCGCCAGGGCCGGGCTCAGCGTCAGGGAGTTGAACGCCGAGATGAGCGTCGAGGTCGCGATGGTCAGGGCGAACTGGCGGTAGAACTGGCCGGTGATGCCCGCGATGAACGCGACCGGAATGAACACCGCGCTCAGGCCGAAAGCGATGGCGATCACTGCGACCGTCACCTCATCCATCGACTTGCGGGCCGCTTCTTTCGGCGATAAGCCCTGCTCGATCCACCGCTCGCAGTTCTCGACCACGACGATCGCGTCGTCCACCACTACGCCGATGGCCAGAACCAGGCCCAGAAGCGAGAGGTTGTTAAGCGAGAAGCCGAGCAGCGTCATGACGGCGAACGTGCCGACGAGCGAAACGGGAACGGCGACCAGGGGGATGATTGTCGCCCGCCAGCTTTGCAGGAACACCAGTACGACGATCGCCACGAGAATGAAGGCGTCGCGCAGGGCGTTGACCACTTCGTGGATGGATTCCCTGATGAAGGGGGTAGTATCGTAGACAATCGCGTAATCGACACCGTCAGGGAAGCTTGCCTTGAGCTGCTCCATTTTGGCTCGGACCCGATCGGCCGTCGCCAAGGCGTTCGAGCCCGGCAACTGGAAGATCGCCAGGCCGATGGAGGGCTTGCCGTCCAACATGCAGCTCTGGTCGCGGTTCTTGGCTCCCAGTTCGATGCGGGCCACGTCGCGAACGCGCGTGATCTGGCCTTCGCTGCCGGTCTTGAGGATGATGTCTCCGAACTGCTCGGGGGTTGTGAGCCGGCCCAGGGTGTTCATGGTGCACTGAAAATCCAGGACCTCCTGTGTCGGCGGCTGGCCGATCTGGCCGGCGGCCACCTGGATATTCTGCTCCTGCAGCGACTTGATCACGTCGGTGGTGGTGAGATTGACCGCGGACAACCTCTCCGGATCGAGCCAGACGCGCATGCTGTAGTCCTGCTGGCCGAAGTACATGACGTCACCCACGCCTTCGAGCCGCGCCAGCTCGTCCTTCACCTGAATCGTCGCGTAATTGCTCAGATAGAGCTGGTCGTAGCGGCCATCCGGCGAGATCAGGTTGACACACAGCAGAATGGCCGGCGATTTCTTCTTCGTGGTCACACCGGCTGCCTTTACCTCGCTGGGAAGAACGGGCATGGCCATCGAGACGCGGTTCTGGACCAGAACCTGGGCCATGTCCAGGTTGGTCCCCAGCTTGAACGTCACTGTCAGGTTGTACGCCCCGTCGTTCGTGCAGGACGAGGACATGTAGAGCATGTTTTCGACGCCGTTCACCTGCTGCTCGATCGGCGCCGCCACCGTGTCGGCCACCACGCTGGCGCTGGCTCCGGGGTAAGTGCAGGAGACCTGGACGGTCGGCGGCGTGATCTCCGGATACTGCGCCACGGGCAGCACGAAGAGAGACACGATGCCGGCGATCGTGATGACGATCGAGAGCACCGCGGCAAAGATCGGCCGGTCGATGAAGAAACGAGACAACATCCGTCATCCTCCGTCAGTGCTGCCCAGCCTTGGACGCTTTACCTTGAGCGGGAGCGATGATTGCCGGTCGCGATTCGGCTCTCATCCCGCTGCGCGGCATCTCCACACGCTGCGGGTTCACCGGCTTGCCGGGCCTGGCCCGCTGCAGCCCCGTGACGATCACCCAGTCGCCCGGCTGCAGACCTTCGGTGACCACACGCAATCCGTCATCCTCGAGCCGTCCCGGCTTGACGGCGCGGTACTGAGCGATGTTTTGGTCATCCACGACGTAGACGAACTTCTGGTTCTGGTCCGTGCCGATGGCCCGGTCGATGACCAGCAGTGCCTTGGCCGGGTCCGTCAGCGGAACGCGCACGCGGGTAAACATTCCCGGATAGAAGATACGTCGAGAGTTATCAAAGGTACCCCGCACGCGAATCGTACCGGTGGAAGAATCCACCTTGTTGTCGGCGAACTTGATGACGCCCTTGTGCGGGTAGCCCTGCTCGTTAATCAAACCGAGATAGACGGGGATCTCGAGCGACCTCAAGTCCGGCCGCGTCGCTGCCGGCGGGAGGGAAGCCCGCCTCCACTCTGCAACTTGCAGCAGCGTGCGCTCGTCGATGTTGAAATAGACGTAAATCGGATCCAGTGAGACGATCGTAGTGAGCAGATCGCTGTCCCCACGGACCAGGTTGCCCTCGGTCATCATCGCCTCTGAGATCCGCCCGCTTATCGGCGCCTTGATCGTCGAGAATTCCAGGTCCAGCCTTGCCTGCTCGATGGTCGCATCCGCCGACTGAATGGCCGCGATCGCCTCGCCCATGTCGGCTTTGGCCTTGTCCAGGTCCTGGGGGGCGGCGGCGCCGGAGGGTACGAGCTTCTCATACCGTTGGACATCCGCCTTGGCGCGGGCGAGTTTGGCCTCCCACTGCGCCTTCTGGCCTCTGGCATTCTCCAGCGACGCCTTGAATGGACGCGGATCAATCTGAAACAGCAGGGCCCCCTGCTTGACCTCGTCGCCATCCGTGAAATGGATCTTGTCCAGATAGCCGCTGACCCGGGCACGGACGTCGACCGTCTCAACCGAGTCAATCCGACCGGTGAACTCCCCGAAGTTTGTGACTTCACGGCTGACGACCTGGCTGATGATCACCTCGGGAGGCGGCAAAGCCGCCTGTCGACCCTTCTCGTCAGCCCCGCAACCGGTCATCACGGCGGCGATAACAAACGTGTAGCCGCTACATCGGTATGGATGCATGTTCAATTACTCCATGTCTTGGCTCGAGGCCGAGGATACGGCCGTCGCCTCCAAGGCCACTCTATCCTGATCGCGTCAGAGAATCGATGCAATGCCGATCAGTGATCGCCCAGTCTGACCGCCTCCAGATACTCCAGTCCCTTAACGTCCGTGACCCAGTTGAGCCGAAGATCGGGCGGTTCGGCCGCTGCCTCCATCAGGGCGAGCAACTGGGTGTAATGGCTCGAGCGAATCACCCGATCCAGTTCTTCCGGGGTCTGCCATTCCTCCACGTAGCAAAGCGCCTCTGGGCGGTCAGGTTCGGAGTAGAGGCTGCACGACACAAAACCGGACGCCGCTTGCAGCGGCAACATGAGCGACCGTAGCGCTCGAATCATTTCCGTCGCCCGACGCGGATAGGCCACCATGGTGAGGACAACCTGGACCATGGCAGAGGTATTAGCACAAACCGTGCCAGGCCGGGCAGGAGGATCGTGAACATCCTTAGTATCGCAATCGAAAGAGGTTACGAGGATACGATTGAAGGAAAGCCCTCGAGAGGGAGCGACCGATGCTCCGAAATGTCGGAGTCGAGCCCACTATCTCGTAGGTCTTTCGTCTCGAGGCGTGCCCAGGCACACCGCCACGGACCAGGATTCCTTACATCCAGAGTGTAAGGGATGCGGAATCTCGATTCAGGCCGCTCGTCTCCATCCTCTGTCCTCGCTCGCCTGCATCGGAGCCTGTGGCGGAGTCGGGCCAACCCTGACCGGCTGTCGGGCCTGGTGCGCTTGTCCAGAAGGAAGAGTCAGGGCTCGAGCCCAAAGATGAGCCCGAAGACAGGCTGAATCCGGGTACCCGTTTATGCCAGGGGACGAATGTGTGCGATCTCTCGCAAAGCCGCGGAGCCCACAGAGGTTGATGGCTGCCCCGGCCGCTCGTTGCACTACTCCGCGTCACTGCGTCTGCGAGAACAGCCTCTTGGGGAACCCTCATGGCTCTCTGCCGTCGGCATCGGCTACGGCGACCCCGCTCGCCCGGGCTTCAGCTCGAAAACGCTCGTCAGTTCGGTCAGGTGCCGGATGGCCAGATCGGGCTGGTGATCGCCCGGCCCGGCATCGAAGTTGTCGACAGCCTCATACTGGCGGGTCCAGATCATGTGCAGGCCGATCTGTTTGGCTCCCTGGACATCGGCCAGCCAGTTGTCGCCGACGTAGACGGCGTCCGAGGGGGGCAGGCCGAGTTGTTCAAGACAGACCTCGAACGGCCGCGGATGTGGCTTGACGAAGCCGACCTCGCCTGAAATCACCACCGATTCGAAGAAGCGGGCAAGACCTGTGCGCTGCAGACTTGCGCGGATCGCCTTCCCGTCGGGGTAATTCGAGACCAACGCCAACCGATAGCGTTTCCCAAGCTCAGCCAGCACTCCGGCCGCATAAGGCGGCGCCTCAATGGCCGTCACCACGGCCTCATAGCGCGCCCGCAGCAAAACCGCCGCTTGCTCCGGCGTCGGGTCGCGATCAAAAAGCCGGCGCACGAGGGCGGTCACGATTTCGGTCAGGTCGTTTTCCCGGTAGCCGTTGTTATACGGGGCGAGCCGGTCGGCGTCGCGAAGCTCCCGCAGCTTGTTGCGATCCACCGGACCGAAGTGCTTTTCCATCGCCTCGCGCAGAGCGTTATCGCACGCGTCCATCTGCGGCCGTGCGAATGGAATGATCGTATTGCCGTAGTCGAACAGAATGGCCCTGATCCGGCCTGCATCCAGCGGCATTCGTCAGTCTTCCTTCCTCTCAACATGCACAGGGTCTGCGACGGCATCGGACGGCCACCTGACACCTGCAGGCCGGCCCTGATCCAGTCGGACCCCGTTGTTGAGGCATGTGAAATCGATCATCTGGACGGCGCCAAACAAAGACGGCCTGACACCCCAGGCACTTGGCGGGCGGCCTTCGCGGCCGGCGGCGTAGTTCTCAGAGAACTCGCCCGCCCGAATCTGGTCGCGAATACTCGCATTGATAAACTCGCGCGCCTGCCAGTACATGCCGTGTTCGATCAGGCCGTACGCGGTGAAGCTCTCCGTGCCGTATTTCGTCCAGCCCAAACCACAGAAGTCTCGATCCGGCTTGTGCCGCTGGAGATAAAGCCGCTTCAACTCATCCGCCAGATCGGCCGGCAAATCGCGGATGTGCAGGCCGGTGAGAACCCAATTGAGGTTGCCCGGCTCATGCCGCTTCGACTGAGTGAAGAAGTACTCGGCAGGGGGGCGGCCGTCGGCGAAGAAGAACCACTCGCGATAATTCTTCAGGATGACCTCGCGCCGCTGCTCCCACATGTTGATGTCCGCTGTCTCGCCGATCTCGCGGGCGATTCGCACGGCGAAATCGATGTCCACCAGAAGCTGATCGACGAACGAGGAATCCTTCTCGTCGGGGTTGTCGTGGTCGAGGTAGATCCATCGCGGGTTCTGTTCGCGCCAGAGCAGGTATCGTCGAATCGCCGGGTACACGGCTCGCAAGCGAGCCACATCGCCGGTCAGGCTGTAGAGGATCCACGCGGTCTGGGCTTTTCGCGACGGCAGGCATTCACCGTCGAGCCAGCCGGTCTCGTCGACCTGGGCCATGATGCCCTCGAACGCCGCCCACGCGGTATCGGGCATGACATACGCAAGCATCTGCTGACCGAAGAAGCTCTCCCACGCGGCCGAGGCCGGAGCCTTGGACGCCCCGAAATTCCAGAGCGACGGTTTGCCGCAGGGACTTTGCGGATAGGCATAATCGTTCTCGGGCATAACCGGCAAAACGTTTGAAATCACGAACGCCCACGCTCCGTAGTAGAAGCGTCGATGCATCTCGGGAGTTACGCCTTTGGGATCCACGCCGACGATCCCGAATTGCTCCGGGGCCGGTACGCGTCTCAAGTATTCGCTCCAGCGCGTTTTGCGGTCTTGCAGCAGCCTGGCCAGGCCGGAGCCGGATAGCACCTCGGTTGCCCGACGAACCGCGGTCTCCGCGCCCTCGGCCCGCGTGGCAAAGCCGATGGACACGAAATAACGAGACGCCTCGCTGTTATTGAGCGGTCGGGGACTGGATACCTGCCGACCTTCGCCGAAGGCTATGTTGAGGAACCATTCATTTCCGCGGACTTGCGGTCGGGCATCGAGTCTTGCCGGCGTCAGCTCCGGCCCCTCGACCTTTCCCACCATCAAGGCGTGGAAGAAGTCCGCGTGTGCGGCGAGCAGCACTCCGGAGCCCGGCTGCAAGCGTCCATGTACCGTGCCTTGAAGTCTCAAGATGCCGGAAGATCTGTCGGGCAAGACTTCCAGAACGCGAACGATGGTGTCCTCGTCCGCCAGGAAGTCGTAGCCGGATATCTTGACACCCGCGTTCTCCTGGGTCGCTTGAAATGACAGCTTGTACGGGTACCAGGCGTGACGGTAATGAACCGCGGCGTCGCGGTCGGACGACCCGATACCCACGGTCACAAGATCGGTCAGCCGATGGGGGTTTCGGCCCACGTCATAGGCTGCGTGCAAGGGCAGATCAGGCCGCAGCGGCAGGGGTGAAAAGTCATCGGAGGCCGCCGGATTCAAGACCAGCCGGCTCTCGGGCAGACTCAGCCATCTCCACTGGTTTGGGCCCTCACAGGCGATGGAATCGCAATCGAAATCCGGAAGGCCGGTCAGGCGAACCGAACCGACCCTCTCAGGCAGTGCAGGTTTCTCAGCAGACACGACAGCACCATTCAGTGCGGGCAAGACCACCCAGAGCACAGTCTGAAACACCTGCCGCCGAGCCAGATCCTTGCGGCCTCTTCGGGCAACTTCGGGCATCACTTCGTTCCATGTGCATTTCGACACAGGCAGGGTTGTGTTCCAGGGACGTCCCCAGACACCTGCACCACCCGTCCAACAACTGGGCAGCCTAGAGGACGATCTTCTCCGCCGTGGGGTCGAACTTGGCCACCTTGCCCTCGCGCAGTGAAAGAATGCCCATCTGTATGGGCGTCTGCGTGTAGTAGGCGAGATCGACGGGGTATTCGGGCTTTTCGCGGGTCCGGCAGCAGTCCAGCAGGTTTTTCATGTGCCGCACGTGGTCGAACGGCCGTTCGATCTTGACCCGCTTGCCTTCCTTTTTGGTCCCCTGGACCGGGGTGAGCACGATTTCCTCGTTCTCGAAGGTGAGCGTGGCTTCCCAGCCACGAATGATCGGGCTGCATGCGGGCGGACGGGGTCTGGCCCCGGGATAGTCATTGGCCTGCGTGCCGACCATCGACACGGACATCTTCTCCGGATACTCGGCCAGGATGTTGCACGTGTCGGGCACCTCGCGTTCCTCATAGCGCAGCTTCCCGCCCGTGCCCACGACCAGGCTCGGCATCTTCACGCCGAGCATGTGGATCACCTGGCTGAGACAGTGCGGGTAGAGGTCGGTGGCCGGTCCGCCCGCGTAATCCCAGTACATCCGCCAACGGAAGAACCGGCTGACGTCGAACTCTCGCTTCGGCGAATCGCCCAGGAACGCCTGCCAGTCCAGGTCCGGGCCAGGCTGAGCGTCGGGGTCGTCGATGGGCATCCCCCGCTCGCCCCAGTCGCCCACACGGAAGAAGCTTACCTCCGCGTGGACCGGCTGACCGATCTGGCCTTCCTGGATCATCCGGCGGGCCTGCGACCAGGCCGAGTCGGACATGTACTGCGAGCCGAGCTGGAAGACCCGGTCGGACTTGCTGACCTCGCGGAACAGCCGCTTGGTCAGCTCGAATTGCCGCCAGTGGGTCACAGGTTTCTCGCAGTAGATGTCCTTGCCTGCCCTGATCGCGTCGATGATCTGATAGCCGTGAATGTGGTCGGGTGTGGCAATACCGACGACGTCGATGCTTGAGTCGGCCAGCAGTTCCTTGTGGCTCGAATAAGCTTTGGCCTTGTATCGTTCGGCGGTCTTCTCAAGTCGCGGCCGATAGATGTCGCACACGGCCACAATTTCGACGTTGACGCCCTGGTCCTTCAGGATCTTGACCATCGACAGCAGGGCGTTGCCCTCGCCGCCGCAGCCGATCATGGCGAAGTTGATCCGGTCGTTGGCCCCGAGCACCCGGCCTTGTGCCGGACGGGCCGCCAAACCGGTGCCGACGGTCCACGCGGCCGCGGCCGTCCCGGCGTTGCGCATAAAGGCGCGGCGAGTGGTACGATTCGATCGTGACGATTCAGACCGGTCTGCGGTCATCGGAAGTCCTCCGTTCGGCGTGCAGAGAGTCAACCCCGGCGAATGCCCTCGCATGTGAGCAACGCCCCGGAGCTGAATTCTAACCGATGATCAGTGGGCCGTCATGGGGGTAGGTATGAACCTGTTCGGCCGGGCCGGGACCATCACGGCCGGTCGATACAGTCTGAGTCAGCAAAGGTATTCGGGCCGCCCAGGCAGGCCAGGAAGGCCAGGACATCGCCGCCGTCCACGTCCTGGTCCGCATCGATTCTCATCCACTGACAGTACGGTTCAGTCGGGCTCACGCCTTTCCCGCTGAGGCACCCCTGGAGGAAGCCGAAATCCGTCTGGTCGACGTCGCCGTCGCCGTCGAAGTCGGACATGGCGGGCATGCAAGGGCCCAGGTACTGGATGGTCGCGCCGGCCATCGCGGCCTCGCAGTTGTTCTCATAGGTGACGTTGTCGCACCCGCAGACCGGCTCGCGCAGGGGCTCACAGGAAACGGGGTACGGCTGGCATACGCCCGCGCTGTCGCACTCTCCAACGGGCCTGTCGCAGTAGCTGCCGGCCGGACAATCGGCATTGTCGGTACATGAGCACGGCCCGTCATAGGCGACGTTGACGCCGTAGAGAGCGGCGCAACTGGCGTTGGAGTGAGTCATGCCGTCACAGCCGCAGACCGGATTCCAATACTCCCAGCAGCCGTCTGGAAGGTCGGCGCAATAGCCGATGCCTTCGCAATCACCGGGCTCTTTCCTGCAATACTCTCCCGGCTCGCAAGTCGAGTTGTCCTGGCAGATGACCCCGCACTCGCCGGGGTAGGCGACGCTGACTCCCCACATGGCCGCAAAGCAGGAGTTCGAGTACGTGTGACCGTCGCAGCCGCACACAAGATCGACCCACAGCGAGCAGTAATCCGGCTTAAGCTGACACGATCCCAGCCCCGAGCAATCGCCATCGGCCTTATCACAGTAGTGGTCGAACGGACACTGGAAGTTGTCCCAGCACTGGTATTGCCCCCGTGCGGGAACCACCAGAAGAGCGACCGCGCAAGAAGCCCCGAGACCGATGGTAATGGTTGTCCGATTGATCATCTGACGGCTCCTGTTTCGAGAGGCGAGCAAGCCGCAGCGGTACCACAGATACCTGAACCGATAGCAACTATTCTACGGCAGGTTCCCTGCAAACGCAAGGCCCTGCATCGGAGACCGGCAGGAGGGGACGTCCGCTTCCCTGGCCCTAGCGGACAACTTAGAATGCCCTCGCCTGCCGCGTTGCCGTGAACGCAGCCGGCGCGGTCTCGGTACCGGCCGAGACAGGCCATGGCCGCTCGTCTCTTGCGCCGTGGGCGGCGTCGGGAGGATCACGGCCGAGGATTCTCATCATGATCAGGGCAGGTACCGCGGTGACGTTGCTGCTGGTTGCAGGGATGGAAGCCTGGGCCATGCTGGACACCGATATTCCGATGGAAGCGTTCGATGACGCGGTCATGGCCGGGTCCGATGAGGTGCAGGCCATGCAGGACTGGGTCGCTTCATGGGCGGGCAAGCCAGTGGCAGGGTTGCCGTTCCGGAGCCATCCGCCCTTTTCATTCGTATACGGAGGCAAACCCTTCGCTGACCTGCTCAAAGACTGGAAACGAACCGCCGAGACGAAAGAGCTGTCCGACCGCGTCGAGCACCGCATCCGGTGGTCCGATCCGCAGACCGGGCTGCAAGTCACGATGGTCGCGGGCGCGTTCAAGCGGTTCCCGGCAGCCGATTGGGTGGTGTACTTTGAAAACCGCGGTCAGAAAGACACGCCGATCATCGAGAACATTCAGGCCTTGAACCTGTCGTTCGGTGATAATGACCCCAAGCAGGGCGTTGTCTTGCATCATCTGAACGGCGACACCGCCAAAGAAAACGCATTTCAACCGGAGGAATCAGCGATCGAGCCGGGCAAGTCGGTTCGAATGGCGCCCAACGGCGGGCGTCCGGCCTGCACCAGCGCGTTTCCGTTCTTCAATCTGCAGTACGGCGGCGAAGGAACGATCATTGCCGTCGGCTGGACCGGCCAGTGGGCGGCGACCCTCGACCGCTCGGCCGGGGGCTCGACGCGGATCACGGCCGGCATGGAAAGGACCCGCCTGCTGCTGCATCCAGGTGAGAGAATCCGAACGCCGCGAATCCTGATGATGCCGTGGAAGAGTAACCGCCAGGCGGCTCACAATCGCTGGCGCCGGCTTCTGCTGTTCCATTACGTGCCGCGCCTCGACGGCCGTCCGGTGAGGCTGCCGGTCGCCCTGCAGACTTACGACCGCTACAACGCCCGCCCCGGCTGGGCCACGGAGAAAGGCCAGATCGAGTATGCCCGATTCGCCCACGAGATCGGCGCCGACACGGTATGGCTCGACGCCGCATGGTTCCCGGGCAACTTCCCGAACGGCGTCGGCAACTGGTTCTGCAAGCCGGCCGAGTTTCCCAACGGCCTCAAGCCGGTCAGCGACGAGTGCCACCGGCTCGGTATGCGGTTCATGCTCTGGTTCGAGCCGGAGCGCGTGGGGCTCGATACGCAGATCGCCAAGGAGCATATGGACTTCGTTTTCAAGGGCGAGCACAATCACCTGTTCAGGCTGAACGACCCCAAGGCCCGGCGCTGGCTGACCGACCTGCTCCTGCAGCGGATCGGGGAATACGGCCTGGACATCTACCGCAATGATTTCAATATTGCGCCGCTGGACTCATGGCGCAAGTACGATGAGCCAAATCGCGAGGGGATGAACGAGATCCGCTACGTCGAGGGGCTCTACGAGATGTGGGACGAATTGCGGGCGAATAACCCCAAGTTGCTGATTGACAACTGCGCCGGCGGGGGTCGTCGGATCGACCTGGAAATGTGCATGCGCTCCGTGCCGCTGTGGCGCAGCGATTCAGGCTGCTCGCCGGGGCACATCGACTGGAACCACATGCAGACTTGCGCCCTCAGCCAATACATCCCCCTGCACACCGTCGCGACCTGGTCGCCGGACCCCTACGAGACGCGCAGCGCCGCCACGGCCGGGGGGATTCTCGAGTGGGGATACCTGGAGGAAGGCTTCCCCGTGCCGCTGGCCAAGGCGACGGTGGCCGAGGTCAAGGAAAACCAGAAGTACTGGTACGGCGACTTCTACCCCCTGACGCCGGTGGGCATCACGCCGGGCGAATTCGTGGCCTGGCAGTTGCATCGCCCCGACCTGGACACGGGGCTGGTCCTGGCGTTCCGCCGGGCACAGTGCGGGAACGGACGGCTGAAGGTCGCTCTCGCGGCGGTCAAGGCGGATGCAAAGTACAGCGTCGAAGTCATCAATGATGCGCGGCAAAAGGAATCACAAACGATGACCGGTACGCAGTTGTCCTCGCTCGAACTGGAGATCGACCACAAGCCGGGAAGCCTGATTGTTCGCTATGCGCCGGCAAAATGAGCGGGGCCTGCAGGGTCACGGACCGTGTGTTCGCGCGGAGGATCATCATGCTCTGTTCCTATCCGCGTGGGATCGGCGCTGTCTATTGTGGCGGTCATCATATTCCTGGGCGAACTGCCGCTGTGCACGCTGTTCTTCTACAAGCTGCGTGCGGCGATCATGGAAGAACTGAACCGCTTCCCGCCGGCCCCTCCTGCCGGCGGCAGCGGTCTGCCCACAGATTCAGCAGGGGGCAGAACGCCCGCCGGCCTTGGATCGGAATGACCGTCCGGCACCTGTGTTCACGGCCGGTCTCGCCGCGGCACCGGGTCGATTCCGCCCATGGTAAAAGGCCGGCAACGCAGCAGGCGCTTGATGCCCAGCCACGAGCCGCGGATCGGACCCCACTCGTGCACCGCTTCGATGAAGTAGTCGCTGCACGACGGCACGAATTTGCACGATCCGATCAGCAGCGGGCGCAGGGCGACCTGGTAGAAGCGAATGCAGCACTCGATGAGGAGCGTCGCCCCGCGTGACAGAATAGCCCGAACGGCTTGCATACGATCTATTCTACGCGTGCGGGCCGCAGTGTCGAAGATGGTGCACGGGGGCAGGAGGCTCAAGCGTGCCGCGGGCAGCGCGGCGTCATGGGCGGGCCGGTCCGGTCTCCCGGAGCGTCAGTTCCTGCCAATCACTGACCACTGATGACCGATCACTCTAATTCACTCTTTTCCCCAAATATGCGTCGTCGGATGGCTGCAAACGTCGCCGCCCTTCCGGCGCGGGCGAAGAACAGGTCGCTGCCGGCGCAGTAGTGTTCGACGGCCCGGTCATACAGCCGTGATGAGATCAGCAGCGCCGTCGGATGTTCGAGCCTGCTGTTCCTGGCCAGTCGCCACAGCAGCCACCGCTCGATGACCGTCAATCCCATATTGGACAGCACGCGTCTGTAAAGGGCCATCGGCTGGGCCGGCGCCGGCTGCTCCCGGTGCTTTTGCCAGCGGTGCAGGATGCCCATCACGACCAGCGCCAGTCCGATCGCCAGAGCCGCGGTGAGCACACCGCGGACCAGTTCCGGTTCTCCGAGGAGAAACCGGCGATGCACGGATTCGTACCACTGCTCGTCGGCGAGCAGCGGCCCGGTACGGGTGAGCCGATCGAGAACGGACGCGATCGTGCTCATGCTCATCTTGCGGCTCCTGCCGGCGTCTGTCCGGCGAATCGGGTAGTCAGGTTTCTTGCCCGGCTGCGCACCAGCACATCCTGATCGGTCTGGGCCAGCTTCGTGACTCGCGAGGCCAGAACGCACAGTCCCATGTGCTCGATGAGCCACAGGGCACTGATCCGCTGCGCCCGGTTCGGATCATCGAGCATCCGCAGCAGCGTGACGGCCGCCTCCCGGGCGCCCAGCTTGAGCAGGGCCCTGACGGCATTGGCCCGCACGCGGTTGTCCGGCGAGGTCAGCTTGGGCAGAAGATCCTCGGCAGCCTGCTGGCCGCCCGTCTGCCCGACCGCCTCGACCGCGTTGGCCTCGACGCGCGGGTCGCTGTCCTGCAGCGCTCTCCTGAGCAGGCGTTGACTCGCCGGGCCGGGCACTGTGCCGAGTGCGGAGACCGCGGCGCTGCGAACCTCCGGGTCCGGATCGTGGCTCAGGTGATACACGTGCTCGACGAACGTCTCGTTCAGGCCCAAAAGGGTCGCCATTCGGAGGGCCTTGAGCCGATCCCTCGCGTCGGAGGCGTTCATCTGCCTGGCCAGCAGGCGTACCGCGGAGGCGTCGCCGTCGAACACCTGCAGGCCCATGGTGCGGCGTTGCTCATCGGCCTCACTGTCATAGATTTCCCAGTACTTCTCGAAGGTCAGATCGGAGCCGGGCCGACCCCAGACGTGGCCGGGCTGCGCAGCGGCGAGCCTGGGGGGTGCCAGCAGATCGCGCGGGGGGTACTCCAGCGGGCATCGCAGGGCCAGCTCAAACCGGGCCACGGCGGCGGTCCGCTCATCGCTGTCCCGCGAGACGGCCCTGAGCAGCGAGATCACCCGCTCGCCGGCGCAGGACAGCATTCCAAGCACGGTGGTCCGCCGCATGTGCTCGTCGCTGCGGCGGTAAAGATCCCTGAGAAAGTCCAGCTTCGTCTGTTCGGGCAATCCGGTCGCCATGATCCACCTTGGCAGACGGCGCAGCAGGCCCGGCGAGAGCCGCATCAGCTCTGCCGCCCGGTGCTTCAGGACGGCCAGTTCCCTGATGCCCGCCATGGCCCGGCTGATCTTGGGTTCACCCAGTCGCCACGACTGCCGGATCCACTCCTCGATGAACGCCATGTCGGTGCAGAGGCCAAGGGCCCTGGCCAGCGGCGTCCGAAAGGTGCTGTAATGCAGGCCGGCCATGCAAAACGGCACCAGCCGCGGGCTCTTGACGCCCGCGATGACGTTGACGGCGGCAAGAGCCGCCCGACTGCCCGGCACGCCGACGACTGCCCAGAGCTTCTGATCCAGCTCATCCACGAACCACATCGCCGCCTCGACGACCTTGGGTTGCAGGTGTATGCCGTAGCTGATCAGCCCCCCCTCGATCGCCCCGACCACCTGGCGGCGATCCTCCACGTAGTCCGCCAGGTCGACCGTCAGACTGAAAGCCCGCTCCGGAACAAGCCCGTCACGATGCGGATCGGGAATCGGCGAGGTCTCGAGCAACCGGTCAGCCAGGGCGTACAGGGTGTCCGCCGCAGCCTCACGGATCAGCCCCACGCGATCGTGCAAAGCGGCGTCCACCAGATAAGCCGCCCGGTAAACGTATCCGCGACTGATGATCGCCAGAACGTTAAGCCGGACCTGGTCGTCTTTGGACTGCGCAGCCAGCCGCAAGGCCGGAAACAGCTCGTCCATGTGCTCGACGATCGTCCGGCAGAGGGGTTCGTCGAAGTCGTGGAAGAGTTCGATGAGGCCTCGCAGCCCAGCCTTCTGTTTGCGAAGCAGGAGGAGATCAACGATCGCCTGGGCGGTCGCCGCGCCCACCTCACGCAGGGCGGTCAGCAGAGCGAAGTCGGCGGCAGGGGCGCCCTCGTTTTTCAGGATCTCCAGGATGTTCGGTCGTCCGGGCATCGCGCGCAATACTCCCGCTGGCTTTATCGGCTCGCAAGCAGCAGCCAATGAGGTGAGCAAACGGTCCGATATCCCTGAGTCCCGATAAGACCGGAGCTTGCACGGCGAGTGGAGTGCCTCGACCCCAAGCCGAAGCCTGAACCCCCTGCCCGCGTCCTCTCACGTCCCTGCGTTGACGCCCGTCGTATCGGCCGGCGTCGTCTGCCGGGCATCCAGCGAGTCTGCCCTGGCCAGTGCGGCCTTGACCAGACCGAGGAACATCGGCTGCGGGCGCAGCGGGCGGCTTTGAAACTCAGGGTGTGCCTGGGTGGCGATGAAATACGGGTGGACGTTCTGCGGCAATTCCAGGATCTGCATGATCGGGTAATCGGGGGCCTTGCCCGAGAACACCAGTCCGCCGGCCTCGAGACGCTCGATGTACTGCGGGTCGACCTCGTAACGATGGCGGAACCGAAGGCGAACCTCCGGCGCACCGTTGAACAGCCGGGCGGCCAGCGTGTTCGATTTGATCTCCACGTCGCGCCCGCCGAGCCGCATGTTGCCGCCCAGCCCCTCGATCTGTTTCTGCTCCGGCAGGATGTCAATCACCGGATGCGACGTGTCCGGGGCGATCTCCGTGCTGTTGGCATCCTTGAGGCCGCAGGCGTGGCGGGCATACTCGATCACCGCCATCTGGAAACCGTAGCAGAGCCCCAGATAGGGAATACGGCTCTCGCGAGCGCGCTCAATGCAGGCGATCTTGCCCTCGGTGCCGCGCACGCCAAACCCGCCCGGAACGATGATTCCGTGAACATCATCGATCGCCCTCGCGGCCCTTTCCGTATCCAGTTCGGTGGTGTCCACCCACTTGATGTTCACGTGGCAGTCGGCGGCTGCTCCGGCGTGCTCCAGGGCATGGATGATGCTCGCGTAGCTGTCCCGCACCGACGTGTACTTGCCGATCAGGGCGACGGTGACCTCTCGTGACGGCGACTGGATGCGGTTGACAAAACCGCTCCAGACCGCGCGGGCCTTCGTCTCACCCTCGGGGTGCAGCCGGCCACGGATCCTCAGCGTGTCGATGACCACCTCATCCAGGCCGGCCTCGCGAAGCATGTCAGGGATCACGTAGATGCTGGTGCAATCGTGCATCGAGAAGACGTTGCCGATCGGCACGTTGCTGTAGAGCGCAAGCTTCTCCTTGACTTTCTGGCTGATCGGCTCCTTCCCGCGACAGGCGATGATGTGCGGCTGGATGCCCGTGGCCAGAAGCCCCCTGATGCCCAACTGTGCGGCCTTGGATTTCTGCTCGCCCAGCATCGGCGGCGAGATGATGTACGTGAGGGCGACAAACGTACACGAGTCGGGCCCTTCCTCGAAGGCCAGCTCACGCATCGCCTCGATGTAGTAGGAGTTCTCCACGTCGCCGACCGTGCCGCCGATCTCGACAAAGACCACGTCGGCGTCAGAGGCCACGGCCAGTTCGCGCAGCTTGCTTTTGACCTCGCCCGTAACGTGCGGGATCATCTGAACGTCGCGCCCCAGATAGCTGCCCTGCCGCTCCTTCTCCAGCACCCGCGAGTAGATCTGCCCACTGGTCGCGAAATTCAGCCGACTGAGGTCCTGGTCGAGCATCCGCTCGTAGGTGCCCAGGTCCATGTCCGTTTCCATACCGTCGTCGAGAACGAAGACCTCGCCGTGGCGGTACGGGTTGAGCGTGCCCGAATCGACGTTCAGGTAGCCTTCCAGCTTGATCGGCGCCACCGTGAGGCCCTTGTCCTTGAGGCACTTGGCCAGTGAGCTGGAGAATATGCCTTTGCCAAGGCCGCTCATGACCGTGCCGAAGACGATCACATATTTGGCCCGGCCGGGCCTGTACCCGGCGGGCATCGGAGCATAGAACTCGGTGTCGTCGGAGGCCGAGCCCAATGAGGAAAGCATCTTCTCGGTGTCAACCATTCTGGCCTTGCGTTCCGGATTCATCGTCGCATCCTTGTCCTGTTGTTCATCCGTTTCTCGCGGGCTCAGCCCCGGCATGGCCCCGGGCTGCCCGGTAGCGCTGTACAAAAGCCACATACTGCTCGGGCGTATCGACGCCGCTGCTCTCGTGAGGCACCACCGCCATGGCGATCTTCGCCCCCATGTGCAGGGCTCGCAGTTGTTCGAGCTGCTCGGCGCGCTCCAGTTCCGCCGGCGGCATCTGGGTCAGCCTGACGAGGAAGTCCGGCCGGAACGCATAGATCCCCAGGTGCAGCAGCCAGTTGCCAGGATGCTCGACCTGCCCGCGCGCGTCGCGCGGATATGGAATCACGCTCCGGCTGAAATAAAGGGCGTACTCGTTGGCGTCCAACACGACTTTCACACAAGCCGGGTTGAGCACGTCCTCAGCTCGCTTGAACCGGCAGGCCAGCGAGCCCATCTCGGCCTGTGGCCGCGACTGCATGAGTTCCACCAGCGCGTCGATGGAGCGCGGATCCATCTCCGGCTCGTCGCCCTGCACGTTGACGATCAACTCCGCGTCGAGCTTCGAGGCCACCTCGGCGACGCGGTCCGTCCCGCTCGGATGGTCCGACCGGGTCATCATCGCTTCACCGCCGAAGGCACGCACCGCCTCGGCGATTCGCAGGTCGTCCGTCGCCACCAGCACCCGTTGCACGAGCCGAGCTCCGCGCACGGCTTCATACACGTGCTGAATCAGCGGCTTGCCGGTCTGATGGGCGAGAGGTTTCCCTGGGAATCGAGTGGACGCGTAACGCGCGGGGATGATCGCGGCTACGGACACCGGGCAGCACTTCCTCTTCTGCAGGCAAAACGTACTCTCATCGGAACAAGGACGAATGATAATGGTCGCGGTATGGTTTGTCAAAGCGGCAAAGTCACAAAACGTGCGATCCGTTCGGCAGATACGCCCGGTGCCGGGCGTGCGACAGTTTAGGCGGGTGCCACTGGCAGCTTGCCTGCCAGTGTCTTCGTTTTCTCCGGCCTGCACTGGCGGGCAAGCCGCTCGATGTGGCTCGCGATAAACCGCCAGCGGCACCCACAGAGCATGCCCGCCGGATCTGTCACGCCCCCCCGTACCTGTGAGTTTCCACGTGTCTTGTCAGTGGCGCCCGCGCGCCGTAGGATCACCTCCGTGTCGTGCGATCAAGACAGGCTTTCAACCTCCCACCCGACGCGAGGACCGAAAATGTCAGCCGCCTACCCCATTTTCGTGAAACGTGATCTGGACGGTTTCTTCGGTCTGGCAATCGACAATTTGGTACAGTTGCTGCTGATCGTGTCCTTGTGCACAGAGGTTTGCGGCATGACGGGGGACAACGCCAAGTTTATCTATGAGTACATCATGCCCGGGGCAGCGGTTTCGCTGCTCATCGGCAACCTCTTCTATGCCGCCCAGGCTCACTGGGTCGCCCGCCGCGAACGTCGGTCAGACGTCACCGCCCTGCCCTATGGGATCAATACGCCTTCGCTGCTTGTGTATGTCTTCTTCGTGATGAAGCCGGCCTTCGACCGCACCGGGAGCGCCGAATACGCCTGGAAGCTGGGTTTGATTGCCTGTCTGGGAAGCGGCTTGATCGAATTCAGCGGGGCGTTCGTGGCCGAACGGCTCCGCCGCAACACGCCCCGAGCGGCCTTGCTGAGCACCCTGGCGGGCATCGCTATCACCTTCATCGCGATGAAGTTCGCCCTCGAAATCTGGGACCGGCCGCTTGTGGCGATGGTCCCGATGGCCGTGGTTTTGTTGGTCTACTTCTCGCAGGTGCGTTTCCCGCTGGGGCTTCCCGGGGGATTCGTAGCGGTACTGCTTGGGACCGCCTTGGCTTGGGGCTTGGGAAGCCTGGGCGTATCGACCGGCGTGCCCGTCAGCGCTAACGACGTCCAGAATGCATGCATGTACTCGGGCCGGCACTGGCCTCAATGGGTTGGACCGGTTTTGTGGGAGACGATTCGTAGCGACCCGGCTCAGGTCATCTCGTTGCTCTCGGTCATCATCCCCATGGGGCTGTTCAACGTCATCGGCAGCCTGCAGAACATTGAATCGGCCGAGGCCGGCGGCGACGTCTTTGCCACCGGCCCATCCCTGGCGGTCAACGGCATCGGAACAATCGCGGCGGCTTGCTTCGGAAGCTGCTTCCCGACAACGATTTACATCGGGCATCCCGGCTGGAAGGCTCTCGGCGCGCGGGCGGGCTACTCGACTTTGAACGGCCTGGTGATAACCGTCCTTTGCCTCACCGGGACCGTGGCGGTGGTGAGCAAGATTGTTCCGATGGAGGCGGGCATCGCGATTGTGCTTTGGATCGGCATCGTGATCACCGCCCAAGCCTTCCAGGCTACGCCCGTGCGGCATGCTCCGGCGGTGGCCTTGGGCTTATTCCCCGCCATTGCCGCGTGGGGGGCCATGATCGTCTCAGGAGCCTTCACCCAGGCCGGCCTGAATACGGCGACCGCTTCCGCTCCTGCGCCTGTGGCCGTCATGACCAGCCTGCCCGCCGCCGCGTCCCAGCCGGCCCTGACCACGCCGCCTTCGCAGCCGCCGGGCGTCGCAACCATTCAGAGCATCTTGAGCTCAGAGGATGGCCGGAAGACGGAGACCAGCGGCTTCCTCATCCACGGGATGAACGTCATGGAGCGCGGTTACATCTTCACCTGCATGATCGTCGCGGCGATTTCGGCATTTCTGATCGACCGGCGGTTCTTCCACGCGGCCGGTTGGTCGCTGGCTGCTGCCGTGTTGACCTTCCTTGGCCTGATGCACGCGTACCAGATGCAGGGTAACACCGCCGACTACTGGCTGATCGGCACGACCCCCGCCGAAGGGGTCTTCACCTACCACGCCTATCCAGTGGTCATCGGCTATCTCCTGATGGCAGCGGTCTTTCTGGTCATGGGTTACCGACACCGATACGAGCAGCTCGGCACGGCTAAGACACTCGAGGACGCCCGGGTCGTGACATCCAATGACCTGTCCGGCGAGTCCTTCGTGTGACAATGCACGATAAGTCTGTTCCTGACAGTGATTTGACGCGTTCAAAGAGAGCGGTTAACCTCTTGCGGTTTGGCTCCGTTGTGAACTGCTCACCGGCAGCGGACGTAAGCACGCCGCTGCCGGGTGTGCCGGACGATCTGAGTGGTAATGAGACTGATTGATGGCCCCCAATAAGATTGCTGCCACGTCTGAGCACCGGAACGTCCGCACGGCATCCCGCCCAGGTTCCAGTCAGCGGCCGGCTCCCGCGGAGCAGGCTGAACACAAGACTCTTGCGGTGACGGTCAAGGAGACCCTAGAGTCAATCGTGGTGGCCTTCATCCTGGCTTTCGTGTTTCGCGCCTTCATCGTCGAGGCCTTCGTCATCCCCACCGGCTCAATGGCCGTGACCCTCTACGGCAAGCAACTGACCAAAACCTGCTCCACCTGCGGCTACGAATACGCCTATGGCCTCGTTGACGGCAAGCGGAACACGGAGACCCGGGTTCGCTGCCCAAACTGCCGCGTGTTGTATGACAAGTTCAGCGCCACAGAACTGGACCGGGCTGACAGTGGAGATCGCATCCTTGTTCACAAGTGGCCGCTCGATCTTCCCGGGGGCTGGCTGGGGCCGAACCGCTGGGAAGTAACCGTATTCAAAGACCCGGAGGACGGAACGACCAATTTCATCAAGCGGCTGGTCGGCATGCCCGGGGAAGCTCTCGAGATTATCGACGGCGATGTCTACACCGCTAAAATGGAAAACCTTCCGGCGGAGTTGATCGGCCAATTCGAGCAACTTCGCGAACGGATCTACCGCTACGGCCACGGCGACAGGCAACCGGGGTCATCCGATCTTCGTGAGGAGATTCGCGACCTTTATGCCAAGATCAACAAAAAGCTCCTGCCCTGCCTGGAGATCCAGCGAAAAATCGAGCAAGCTCCGCGGGCTCAGGAATCGCTCTGGTTCAACGTGTACAACCACGATTTCCTGCCAAGCTACGAGTTGCGGGCAGACCAGAACAAGCCCCCGGTCGGCTGGGCGCCTGACAGCCCCGATGCCGCCAAGGCCTGGAAAGACACGAATCGCCGCACGATCAAGTTCGATTCCGTCAGCGACGACACCCTCTTCCTGAAATTCGAGGGAACGATCGATGATTTCTACGCTTACAACTTCAACGACAGCGCAAATGAAGCCATGGATCTGCGAGGCGGAGGTCCGTCGGGACGATGTCTGGTGGGAGATGTCCGGCTGAGGTTCAGCTGGATCATCCGCGCCGGTAGCGGTGATCTGGTCCTTGAAATGAACCGTGACAAGGACACGTTCATCGCCAGCATCAGCACAACAGGCAAGGTGAAGCTTGAACTCGAACGTCCGGTTGGCGAGTCAGCCACCCGACGGGAAACCATCGCAGAGCCGTCGCCTGTCGATTCGTTCAGCCGCGATCGGGCGGTCCAGGTGGAGTTCATCAACGTCGATTACCGCGTGATGGTGCTCATCGACGGCAAGATTGTGGCCAAGAGCAACGACAAGCAGTATCACCCGCTGGTCGAGCGGCTTGAACGATTCTGCCAGCCGACTCCCACAGATGCGGTCTGGGGCGCCCACGTCGAACCTACCGTCGTCCGCATCGGCGGGCGGAACATGCAGTGCGACCTGAAGCATCTGGTGCTGGAACGCGACGTGTACTACCGCTCGCAGCCGCTTTTCGGCGGTCCCTGGAAGGGCACAGGCCTGCGGCTGCCGGATTGGTCCGGATGGGGGACGGCCGGGCACCCGATTCTTCTGCGTCCGCAGCGAGTCCGAAACGGCAAGACTTACGCTGCCGAGTACTTTATGCTTGGCGACAACAGCCCGCACAGCAAGGACTCGAGGCTCTGGGAAAGCGCCGGAAGTCATCTGATCCCTCTCATGGACGAGTACCAATTGGGTACCGTGCCGGAGGACCAGTTGATCGGCAAGGCGTTCTTCGTGTACTGGCCGGCGGGATATCGCGCAGCGTGGACCGGCGGGATCGGTTTGATACCCAATTTTGGGCGCATGCGATGGATTCGTTAAGGGAGAACCCGCATAGTTATCCACAGGAATGGCGTGAAATTGCCAGGACTGTAATTTGTTTTCTCGGGGCCGGGCTGTGAGTAAACCGGAGGCCCCGCTCGGGAAGACCACTGCGGGTCCGTTTCGCAAGGCCATGCTGAGAAAAGACTTATGCTAGACTGCGTTCTTGTCTCAAAAACGAGCTTCGCCGGTTTGGAATCACAGGACTTGACCGCCCCGTCGGTTTTTCGTCGCGTCTTGGGGGCTTTTCAACAGTCTATCCACAGCCGGAAGCGGTGATTATCCGACGGCGACTCTGTGAGGTTGTGATGCCTAAAACGAGCAACCTGCTGACAACTATCGATCTGGTAAAACGCTACGGCGCGCGGACCGTCGTGGATCGCGTGAGCTACTCCGTTGGGCAGGGCGAGATTGTGGGCCTGCTGGGTCGAAACGGGGCCGGCAAGACGACCAGCTTCCGCATCACCATTGGCATGATCACGCCCGATGGCGGGCAGGTGCTGTTCAATGGTGAGGATCTGGCCAGTCTGCCCATGTACAAGCGAGCGCAGCGGGGCATCGGCTATCTCTCGCAGGAACCGAGCGTGTTTCAGCGGCTGACGGTCCGACAGAACCTGCTGGCCATCCTGGAATGCATGAAGCTGGGCCGCCGTGAGCGCAGCACGCGCGCCGATGCCCTGCTCGATCAGTTCGGTCTGCGGCACCTGGAGGGGCAACTGGCCCGCAACCTGTCCGGCGGCGAGCGGCGGCGTCTGGAGATTGCCCGAGCCCTGGTGACCGAGCCGCTGCTCATCCTGCTGGACGAGCCTTTCAGCGGCGTCGACCCGATCGCCGTCGAGGGGCTTCAGAAGGAGATCATCCGCTTGCGGGCCGAGCATGGCATCGCCATTCTCCTGACCGATCACAACGTTCGCGAGACGCTTTCGGTCACCGACCGCAGCTACATCATCCACGAAGGCCAGGTCATCGCCGAGGGCACGCCTCGTGACCTGATCAACGATCCCAAAGTCCGCGAAATCTACCTGGGCAGCACCTTCCGCGGCGACGAGTTCGACCAGCCCAGGCATAGAACCGAAGCGACCAGGTAGGCTCCACGCCACCGCGGACGCGCAGGGCCGATTGTCGGCCGACCCCGTCGGACCAGAACGAACAACAAGAGCGGCCGGCGTCATGCCTTATGAGACGCCTGTCCGGCGATGTGCTTGCGCTTTTTCTCCGGTGCTTTCGCGGTCAGGAGAGGCGCGGGAGCCAAGTCGACTTCGTCGTCATGCTCCGAGAGCAGCACGCGGCTGTCCGGGTAGTGCTTGTGGATGGCAAACCGGCGGGCAGCCCGATAGTAGCGGACCATCCGGTTCCAGTCGAAATGCTCCGCGTAAGCCTCGACCTGGTTGCGGAGTTGAATGCGTTGCCTGGTCGACATCCGCGTCAGGGCGTACATCCAATCAGTGATCAGGTCGATGGTCTTGTCGATGCTCACACCACGACGGCGGGCGATGAAGATACCGTGTTTGTTGTGTTCGGGGAAATGGCTCATCACATAGGCCCCGAAACCGCTGTAATCGCTGGTGATAGCCGGGATCCCGCGGATCACGCATTCCATCGGCGTGTAGCCCCATGGCTCATAGTAAGACGGGAACACGCCCAGGTTGCAGCCGCGAACGAACTGGTCGTATTCCAGGCCGAGAATCGGGCTCGTCGAGGTGATGAATTCCGGGTGAAAGATCACCTTCACCGGGTCCTCACACAAGTTAATCAGGCCCCGATGACGCAGGTGCCGCAGAATCAGATCATCTCCGTCATTGACCAGGTCGTGGGTGACGATCATCGGCGGCGGTCCCTGCCGCCACGCATGCATCATCCGTTTGAGGCGAACGCGGGCGAATTCGTTGAGCAGGTCGTCGGTCGTGGGCATTCGCCCGGCGGCGATGGTCCGGAACAGTTGCTCACCCATTTCGTCCTTGATCGCGTCGCATGTCTCTCGCAACTCGTTGAACATCGCCTGCCGGTTGAGCGTTTCCACGTTGGGTGAACGATAGTTGGCCGGGGCGATAATAAAGGCCACCACCGTCACGCCGTTGGGGTGCTCCTTGAGCCGCTGGTTCAGACGGTGCAGCGCCTCGATGAACACGTCGAATCCCTTGTTGCGGTACTCGTAGCGCCCGGCGGTGAAGAAGTAGAGGGTTTTCGTCAGGTCGAACGTGTAGCTTGGGAAGAAATGCCCCATGGTGAATTCGTGGATGAGGGCCTTGTTCTCGCGGTGCAGTTCCTGGAACCGGTACGGGGCCGCGAACCGGTCCACGTTGAGCCCGTTGGGCAGCAGGATGTCGGCCTTGCGGTGCAGGAACTGCTCGGCCTCCAGTGCGGTGATGCCCGAGACGGTGGTGAAGACGTCGGCCGCGTGGGTGGCCGCCTTTTCGAGCTGGAACCGTGACCCGATGCCATGCTCGTTGGCGACGGCCTCCCCGTTGATGCGTGGCAGATGGTCGTAGAGGTCGATGTTGGCAGCGCTGAGGCTGCGACCGACCAGTGTGGCATGCGTTGTAAAGACCGTCGGCACGGCAACTTGCCGATGTCTCAGGATCGGCATAGCGGCCGCACTCTGGTATTCGTGGAAGTGCGCGAGCATGGGGCGGTCCTCGCTTCGCTCGCGAATGGCAGCCAACAGATCAGCCACGGCATACCCGAAGACGACCATGTCGCCCATTTCGCGATCGCCGAAAGGCGTGCCGATGCCGATTTCCTTCCAGAAGAAGTACTTCATCTCGTCGGCGCGGGGGGCCAGCGACGAAAGGTCCACGAGCAGAACCTGGGGCCGTCCGGTGATCAGCCAGCGGCCGAAGTGGATGACGACGCCCCGTTCTCGCAGGATGCCCAGAACGTCGCCGACGATGCCCGTGGGGGGTTCGGGCTCGAACTCGACAGCGGCGGCGGCCGGTCGATACGGCCCCACCAGCCAATAACCGTCATCCCAGCGACGGGCTGTCGCCGGAGCCTTGGTTCGAAGAACGGTGTAGATCCCCCCAGTTTGACAACAGACCTCCCAGGCTACCTCGAAGAGCAAAGGGCGCACCCCCGCGGCAGCACTCTCGGACGAGGAATCCTCTGCCGCCTCGTCGGGTACCGTCTGATCCGGCGCAGATGAGTGATGAACCTCTTGGTCGGCCATGCGATAACCTCGGATTGACGCCTTCCCCGCCGAGACGGCGGGGAATAATACGCGCGGATGGGCCGGCACACAAATCTCCCGTCTGCCTTTCGACACAGTCTGGCGAATGACATTCTGTTTGAAGGGGAAAAGCAGCGCGACTTGCCCCGCGTGCCGCGCCTCGCAGATCCGGCTCACCCGTCGCGTGCTCTGGACTCTGAACCCCGGCCCCTCCGCCTCACCTTGCGCCGCATTTGGCGAGGCCCTGCTCCAAGTCGGCGATAATGTCCTCGGGGTCTTCCAGGCCGACGGAGAGGCGGACGAGTTCATCGATGATGCCGAGCTGGTAGCGCTCCTCGCGGGAGACGTTGTAGTAGCTGTTGAGGGCGGGGTGGGTAATCAGCGTCTCCGGACCGCCGAGGCTCGGACCCATCAGGCACAACTTGAGCGAATCGAGGAAGGCCAGGGTCTGCTCGAGATTGCCGTTGACCTCGAAAGTCACCACCGCGCCGAAGCCCTTCATCTGACGGCGGGCGATCTCATGGTGCGGGTGGCTGGGCAGCCCCGGGTAGTAGACCCTTTTGACCTGCGGCCGCTTCTCGAGCCACTGTGCGACCGTCATGGCGGTGCTGTTTAACCGCGCCATGCGCAGCCCAAAGGTCTTCAGCCCGCGAATCAACAGGTAACAGCTCATCGGGTCCATGACGCCGCCGGTGACCCGCTGCCACTGGTAGATCGGCTCGACCACCGAGGCTTTGCCGGC
Source organism: Phycisphaerae bacterium (assembly GCA_030372985.1). Lineage (GTDB taxonomy): Bacteria > Planctomycetota > Phycisphaerae > UBA1845 > PWPN01 > JAUCQB01. The sequence continues at coordinate 54,450 of JAUCQB010000195.1, read as the reverse complement.
CACCGAGCCGCCGAGAATGTCGTTGTGGCCGCCGAGGTACTTGGTCGTGCTTTGAATGACGATATCGACGCCCTGGTCGAGCGGCCGCTGGTTGTAGGGCGTGGCGAAGGTGCTGTCGATGACGCTGAGGACCTGCTTGTCGCGGGCGATCCGGACGACCTTCTCAACGTCGGCGATGTTGAGGTACGGATTGGTCGGCGATTCGGAGATGATCATGACCGTGTCCTTGCAGACCGCGTCGGCCATGGCGTGGTAGTCACCCATCGCCACGACGCTGGCCCGGATGCCGAATCGCGGCAAAACCGTCCGCACGAAATTGAGCGTCTGCTTGTAGGCGTCGTCCGTGATGACCAGATGCTGCCCCTGGCTGCAATGTGCGAGGACGGTTCCGCAGACCGCGCTCATCCCGCAGTCAAAAAGGACGGCTCGCTCCGCTTTTTCCAGGGCGGCCAGTTTACGCTCCGCCGCCTGGCGGGTCGGGTTGCCGTATCGGCTGTATTCGTAATGCGGCACTTCGGCCTTGCCGAAAGCGAGCATCTCCTTGACGTTCTTGAATACGAAGGTGCTGCTGTAGGCAATCGGCGTGGTGATCGTGCCCCGCCAGCGGTTCTCTCCGCAATGTACGGCATCGGTATCCGGATGTCCGGTCGGGTGCTCGGTGAAATCGTTCATAGTGCCTCCCGAATCACTTCTCACATCTCCGTCAGCAAGGCATATTCTATTGAGGGTGGCAGGTTGGGTCCATGCGTGGCGTCAGTACCGGAACCTGGCGGCAATCGGCATTCGCCGTCCAAAACCGAATGCCCGGCTGGTGACCTTCAGGCCCAATGCGGCCTGCTTGCGTTTGTACTCGGCCGTATCGACCAGGCGAATGACCTTTTGAACGATCCGAGCATCGTGCCCGGCCGCCACGATCTCATCGGCGCTCAATTCCTGGTGGATGTACTTGTCCAGAATGGCGTCGAGCAGCTCATAAGACGGCAGTGAATCCTGATCCGTCTGGTTAGGGCGCAACTCGGCCGACGGCGGCTTGGTGATCGTGTTGCGCGGGATCACCTCGCGTCCGGTCTTGCTGTTGATGTACTCAGCAAGCTTGTAGATCGTGGTCTTGGGCACGTCGCTGATCACCGCCAGCCCGCCGCACATGTCCCCGTACAGCGTGCAGTAGCCCACGGCCAACTCGCTCTTGTTGCCCGTAGTCAGCAGCAGGCAGCCGAACTTGTTCGACAGGGCCATCAGCAACACCCCGCGAATGCGAGCCTGGATGTTCTCTTCGGTGACGTCCGGCGCACGACCTTCGAAATGCGGCTTGAGGTGCTCTTCAAAGGTCTCGTGCATGGCCCTGATCGCGATGACCTTGTAGTGGATGCCGAGGTTGCGAGCCAGAGCTTCCGCGTCGGTGACGCTGTGCTCGCTGCTGTAGCGGGACGGCATGGCGACGCCGGTGACGTGGTCCGGCCCCAGGGCGGCGGCGGCCAGGGCGGCGGTCACCGCCGAGTCGATCCCGCCCGAGAGTCCCAGCACCACGCGATTGAAACCGCACTTGGCCGTGTAATCCCGCACGCCCAGGACCAGGGCATCGTGCAGCGAGGCGAGGCTGTCAGGATAAGGTTCGATGCGAGCACCGGACGGCATGTCGGTGTCGACAATCAGGAGGTCTTCATCAAACGCCTTTGCCTGGGCGACCACGCGCCCCTGGGCATCGATCATCATCGATGCCCCGTCGAAGATCAGCTCGTCGTTCCCGCCAACCTGGTTGACGAAGATGATGGGCAGGTGGTGTTTGCTTGCCTGGTGGCCGAAGAGCCGTTGCCGGAATGCGTGCTTGTCGAGCCAGAAAGGCGAGGCGCTGCTGTTAATCAGCAGTCTGGCGCCGGCGGCCGCCAACTGCCCGATGGGGTCCTGATGATAGATCCGCCGGCCGATGAGCTGCTCGTCGTTCCAGAGGTCCTCGCAGATGCTCACTCCCAGGCGAATACCATCGTGCTCGATCGATGAGACGCCCGGACCGGGCTCGAAATACCGTTGCTCATCGAAGACGTCGTAGGTGGGCAGCAGCGACTTGTGCCGAACCTCGCGTATCTGGCAGTCTCGACAGTACGCCACGGAGTTGCGGAGCCGTCGGCCATCGGGTTCCTTGTTATGCTCGACAAACCCGATGATCGCCGAAATGCCCACACAGCGCTCGGCGATCTGCCGGGCGGCCTCCACATTGGCCTGAATGAATCGCGGCTTGAGCAGCAGGTCTCGCGGAGGATACCCCACCACCGACAGCTCCGGAAACACCACCAGCGAAGCGCCGGCCTGCCGGGCCTGTGAGATGCGGTCGATGATCGCACGCGTGTTGCCGACGATATCGCCGACAATCGGGTTCATCTGTGCGATGGCAATTCTCATGCTGCCAGACAACGGTTGTCGGGCTCAACCACTCTGACATCCCGGCGGCCCGACAAAAGGCCCTATGACGAAACAGCGCGGAACCCGCGGACCAGGGCCGCGCACATTCCGAGACATCTTAATCATCGCAGGCCACGTCAGCCAGCCGGCGGCCGGGCTCGCTGATAAACCATTGCCGTCGGCCGTCGTCCTGACCCATTGCAGGCCCGGCGTCGTTCAGTCTCACCCGATCGCTCGGACCTTGATGACGCCTTCATGCCTTTGTCGCGGTCAATTTGCCCGTCGTGAAGCCTGTGTCACTCCGCTTGTCTTTACCGCGCGTCCTCCCGGCCGTCGCCGCCGGCACCCGCCCGACGTTCATTCCAGCCTTCGACCCAGGCGTACAACGCCGGCAGGACGACCAGTGTCAGCAGGGTACTGCTGAGCACGCCGCCGATCACCACGGTTGCCAGAGGTCTCTGGACCTCGGCGCCGGTTCCGGTTGCGACGGCCATGGGCACGAAACCCAGGGCGGCGACCAGTCCCGTCATCAGCACGGGCCTCAACCGCGTGATGGCACCCTGGACGACGGCCGCATTCAGAGGAATCCCCTCGCGGCGCAACTGGTTCACGAACGTGACCATGACCAGGCCGTTGAGCACGGCCACACCCGACAACGCGATAAACCCGACTCCGGCCGAAATGGAGAAGGGCATGTCGCGCACGAACAGGGCCATCACCCCGCCGGTCAGCGCGAACGGAACACCGGTGAAGACGAGCAATGCCTGGCGAATCGAGCCGAACGTCGCAAACAACAGTATGCCGATCAGCCCCAATGCCAACGGAACGACGATGGCCAGTCGCTGACGCGCGGCGAGCAGATGCTCGAACTGGCCGCCCCAGCCGATCCAGTAGCCTTCCGGCAGTCTCCCGAGACGTTTCTCGATTCGCGACTGCGCTTCGGCGACAAAGCCGCCCAAGTCGCGTCCGCGAACGTTGCACTGCACCACGATTCGACGTTTCCCGTCTTCACGGCGGATTTGCCGGGCACCATCTGCAATGCCGATTGCCGCGACACTCGAGAGCGGAACGTACCCGGCGGAAGGCTTGTCGCCGTCGCTCAGGGCCGCCGCATGAGCCGGTGGCCCTTCGGCTCTCGGCAGCGGTATGGGAAGAGAGCCGAGCGAAAGCAGGTTCCCGCGGAGGTTTTCGGGCAGCCGCACGACGAGCTCAAATCGCCGATCCCCCTGCACGACCTGCCCCGCGTTCGCACCCGCCAGGGAGATCTCGATAACCTCCTGAACGTCCTTGACATTGAGCCCATAGCGGGCGACCGCCAAACGGTCAACCTCGATCGTGACCATCGGCAGGCCGGCGACCTGTTCGACCTTGATGTCCTGCGCCCCTGGAATGCCCTTGAGTTCGTCCTCCACCAGGTCGGCGTATTGCCTCATGATGTCCATTTCGTCGCCGTAGACCTTGACCGCGACGTCGCTCCGAACGCCGGACACCAGTTCGTTCATCCTCAATTCGACGGGCTGGCTGAACTCATAGTTCTGACCGGGGATTCGGCGCACGACTTCTTCCATCGCCTCGGTGAGTTCATCCTGCGTCTTCGCCTTCGTCCATTGGTTGCGCGGTTTGAGCATGATGTAGGTGTCCGAGACCTCCGGTCCGCAGACATCCGTCACCACTTCCGATGCGCCGGTTCGAGCGAAGATCGTGTCGATCTCGTCGGGAAACTCCCTCAGCAGGGCCTGTTCGACGAGCTTCTGCATTTCGACGCTGGCGCTCAGGGCGATGCTGGGCATGCGGGTGGGCTGCAGGGCGATGGCCCCTTCGGTCAATCTGGGAACGAATTCGCTGCCCAGGCGAGTGGCCATGCCGGCCGTGCCCGCAAGGACGGCCACAGCTCCCATGGCGACGACCGGCCGAAATCGCACTGCCGACCTGACGATCGGGGTGTAAACGGCCTTAGCGCCACGAACGATCCAGTTCTCTCTTTCCTTCACCTTGCCGCGAATCAGGAGGGCCACCATGGCCGGCACAAAGGTCATTGAGAGGACGAACGCCGAGACGAGGGCAAAGATCACCGTGATCGCCATCGGGTGAAACATCTTGCCTTCGACGCCGGTCAGCGCGAGGATCGGAATGTAGACCGTGATGATGATCGCCTCGCCGAACATGGTGGCGGTCCGGACCTCCTTGCTGGCGGTGAACACGGTCTCCAGTCGCTCCGAGAGAGTCAGCTTGCGTCCCTGGGCGTGCTGTCTGGCAGCCAGGTGGCGCAGGCAGTTCTCAACAATGATGACCGCCCCATCGACGACCAGTCCGAAATCAATGGCTCCCAGGCTCATCAGGTTGGCGCTGATCCGGCCGTGGACCATCCCGGTGACCGTCATCAGCATCGACAACGGAATCGCCAGGGCGCAGATGATCGCCGCCCGGATGTTCCCCAGCATCAGGAACAGGATCACGATGACGAGGATCGCGCCCTCGGTGAGGTTCTTGCGGACCGTATTCAGCGTGGCGTCGACCAGATAGGTTCGATCGTAGAGCGTGGTGATCTTGACGTTGTCCGGCAGCAGCTTATCGATCTGCCTGATCTTCTCGTCCACCCGGCGGGAGACTGTGCGGCTGTTCTCGCCGTAGAGCAGGATGGCCGTACCGATGACCGCCTCTTGCCCGCCCGCGGTGCCCGCGCCGGTGCGCAGTTCATTGCCCAGTCCCACATCGGCCACGTCCTTCACGAAATAGGGGACGCCGTCGTGCGTGCCCAGCCTGATGTTGCGGATGTCCTCGATGTCGGTGATCTGGCCGACCGATCGGATGGTGTACTGCTCCCCGGCATGTTCGATGTAACCGCCGCCCACGTTCATGTTGTTGGTCGCCAGGGCTTCCATGATGTCCCGGAAGCTGATGCCGTAGGCGATGAGCTTCATCGGGTCGGGCCGGACGTGATACTGCTTGTCGTACCCGCCGATGGTGTTGATCTCGGTGAGGCCGGGCAGCGATCGCAACTGCGGTTTGATGACCCAGTCCTGGATCGTCTTGAGATCCATGGAAGTGTATGGCGTGCCGTCGGGTTTGGGCCCGATCGCGTCCACGCTCCAGAAATAGATCTCACCCAGGCCGGTCCAGATCGGTCCAAGAAAGGGCGTTCCCACACCCGCCGGCAGGCTCTCCTTGGCTTCGGCCAGGCGTTCCGCCACAAGCTGGCGCGAGCGATAAATGTCCACGTGGTCCTCGAAGACCACCGTGACCTGGGAAACGCCGTAAAACGATACCGACCGGATCTGTTCGACGCCGGGGATGCCCTGCATCGACCACTCGATCGGGAAGGTGATCTGCTTCTCGATTTCCACCGGAGAAAGGCCCGTTACGGCGGTATTGATCTGGACCTGCTTGTTGGTAATGTCCGGCACGGCGTCGATCGGCAGACGGGGCAAGTCGTACATGCCCAGGGCCACGACACCCAATGTCAAAAGGACCACCAGCCACCGGTGATGAATCGCAAATCGCAAAAGCTGAGAGATCATGCACTTTCTCTTCCGAAATCGCCTCGCCCGGATATCCGGTGAGGAGCGTTAAAACCAGCGACCGGCGAGAGCCCGTATGGAGGTCATCGCCCAGTCCCCGGACCGGTTTCGCATCAACCAGGGACGGTTCCCTTGTTCACCGCTCGCGGAGGTTCCCCCGCCGGGTGCAGCTCGGCGTCACACACGAGATGTATCACCGACCCGCGCGGCGGCACGAAAGGAAACCAGACCGTAAAATAGTGCGCACGGTTCCCGCGATAGGGTATCGATCGTGGATGAGCCAGGGCTGTCGCCGAGGCGATGACCTCCCCGCCCGGGCTCGTGATCGTCGCATCAATGTGCATTCGACCGGGAGTCATCGGCGACCGTCGCCGGATCGTTCCCGAGATGACCGTCTCATTCCCATCCTGTTCGGCCTTCGCCGAAATCATCACAGGATGGCAGTCAGCCACCGCGATCTTCACAATGCCTTCTCGCGACAGGTCGATCCGGTTCGACGCGCAGCCGACAGCGGATGCCGCCAGGATGGCTGCGGCAATTCCCTTCACGGCGTTGTACGACCATGGATCCCTCATTGTCGACCTCCAGGTTTCTCCAGGGCGGCCGGGCTTAATGCTCGTGCCCACCCGTTCCCTTGCTCAGTTCTGCCTTCAGGATGAACGCCCCACCGGCGACGTATCGCTCGCCCGGCTCAATGCCGGATACAAGAGCGGTGTGCGTCTTGTTCGACCCGCCGACCACGACGGGGCGTTTCTTGAACCCGTCGTCCTCGACCACGAAAACCACCGTCTGGCCTTCGACCGTCTGAATCGCTTCATTCGGCACGAGGACGGGGACGTTCTCGGAACCGACCACGATTTCCGCAGTCACGAAGAGGCCCGGTTTCCAGGCGAGGTTCTCGTTCGCGAGCACCGCTCTGGCCAGACCCGTGCGCGTCGATTCGCGGATGATGGGACTGGTATAGCTGATGGTTCCTTCGACGGTCATCGGACGGCCGCCCGGCCCCGGAGCGCTCACCCGGACCCTGGCCCCCGGCCGCACCTGAGCGGACTCATGTGTATAGGTGGTTATGTCCACCCACACGTTCGACAGATCGGTCACCACGAAGACGTCGCTTCCGCTGTCATGTACTTCTCCGAGAACCACGTGCTTGTCTACGACGCATCCGGCAAACGGCGCACGGATTTCATATCGGGAGAACGCCGCATCGTTCTGTTGATTCATGGTACTGACCTCGTCGTGGTCGAGGCCAAGAGCGTACAGTTTGGCCGACGTCTCGCGGTGGGCGATCTGCGCCTCTTCCAGTTTCTGGCGAGCTTCATGGATCTCCTGTTCAGGAGAGATCTTCTTCTGGACGAGTTCCTCCACTCGCTTGTAGTTGCGCTCAGCCAGCCTGAGACGGGCTTCCGCTGCCAGGTCCGCCGCCTTGGCCTCGGCCAGTTCGCGGCTCTCCAGAACCGCCATCAACTCCCCGGCCTCGACCTCGTCGCCGACGTTTTTGCGAACCTCGCGAACCATGCCGGCGACGCGCGGCACAATGTGGGCCACGCGGTCGGCGTTGAGCACGATTTCGCCGGGCAGTTGGAGCGTCCTCTCCAGGTGACCGCCCCCGGCCACGCTCACCTTGATGTCAAGCTGCCGCATCATCTCATCCGACAGCCTGACGACCCCTTCCTCGTGGTCTTCATGCCCCGAATCTTCGGCATGCTGCTCGTGATCGTGTGCGCTGTGAACGTCTGCTTCCTCATGGCCGGAGGCAATCCCGACCCGACAGGAGCCGCAATTCCGCAGCCAGACGTAGCTTGCCGCAGCCCCTCCGGCCAGGCCGATCGGCAACACGATCACAACGGTCAGGATGACATGCTTGCTCATGGTTGGGTCTCCATTCGGTTCCCCGCTTCCGCGCAAGGCCGGCTCGCCGGGTGCCCCTCGGCCGGTGAACCGGCGAGGATGCTCAACAGTTTGGCGATCGGAGTTGCCGTGCCCCGCTCAAGCTCCGGGATCGCCTCAGCCGCCGTTTGCAGTGCCTCGATCGAACGTCTCCGGGTGTCCAGGTAGAAACGCTGGGCCTCCAGAACCGCCAGGAACGATGCGCGACCCGCGTTGTACGAATCGCGCGACAACTCCAGATTCTTTCTTGCGAGGGGGATGAATTGGTCGCGGTAGAGACCGGCGATGCTCCACGCCGTTGTCAGCCGATCACAGGCACCCCGCACCTCCAGCGTCGCGGAACGGCGGAGGCTCTCAAGTTGTTTGCGAGCCTGTTCGAGAGCGTAGCCGGCCTTGGCGATTTGCGCCTGGTTCTGATCGAAGATCGGCAGCTCGAGGTTCCAACCGGGCCCAATGCCGAAATCAGCGCCCTCATCTTGCCCTGACTTGCGTTCCCCTCGTTCCATGTCCACGCCAAGCTCCAGCGTGGGCCATACCTCGGCGTGTTCGGCCTTCAGTTCAGACTCGGCTTGTGTGACAGCCAGATCGGCGGCACGCACGTCCAGGCGAGTTCGCTGCGCGTGCTCGATCACTCGGTCAACCTGAAACCGGAAGTCTCGCAAATCGGGTAGCTTCTCGACGAGCACCAGTGTCTCAGGATCCGAGCTGATTCCCAGAAGCCCGGCCAGCGTTCGCTTTTCCTCGGCCGCCGCAAGCCGTGCCGACTCGACGGCCAACCGGGCCTCCAGGACCGCGCTGCGGGAGAGATTCACATCGAGTTCGGCACCCGCACCCGCACTCTGTCGGCCGATTGCCAACTCGAGGAGCTGCTCGGCAATGGCCAGGTTCTCCTTGGCGACTTCCTGCAGTTCAGTGGCCCCGACGGCCCGGTAGTACGCCACCTGCGTATCGGCCGCGAGGCCCGCCGCCTGCCGAGCGAAATCCAGGATCTCTCGTTCGATCGCTGCCTGGGCCGTTCGTTGTCTTGCCGGAATGCGCCAGAGGTCGGCGATGTTCTGGGCAATGACCAGTTCGAGATTGGCCAGGCCGCCGCCGGACGGAAGGCGAAGTGAACCACCCAGCGAGGGGTTGGACAGCAGGCCGGCCTGCACGAAATCGGCCCGGGCCATGCCCAGGTTCATCCACCCCGCCTGCAGGCCAGGATTGTTCAGAAGAGCAACCTGAACGGCCTGCTCTGCTGTCAGACCGTTCGAGAGGAGCGACTCGACGCGGTCATTGACCGCATCACGTTGCCCAGGCAGATACATGGACTCATGTCCGGTGGCTCGGGCCACGTTTTGCCGGGCACGCTCGTAGTCCATTGTGGGGTCCACCGACACACAGCCGATGACGAGTCCCCACATTGAAACGACCGAACCAATCAGGGCAAGTTGCCGTGTTATCAGCATTCTCAGAGTGTCCTTGCTGCTGAACCGCTTCAAATCCGGATGACCAATCACCGTGCAAGCCGCAGACAGGCTGTGACCGGTTGATGTTGGGGGAACTCAAGCGCACAAGCTCCGGCGGATATGGATCAGATCAGCAGAGGACCTGTGAAAGGCAGCCCGAGCGGGCCGGAATACTCTTTGGCAAAAGCACGGGAACCGTATACCAGCCCCCTCGCCTGAGCACCAGCCGGCATAGCCGGGCAAACCGCGGGAAGGCAAGAGCGATCGCCTTCGAGGGTGACCGGTTCGCTTTCTTCGCGGTCCCGCGCGGAGGCCACGACGATCGCATGGTGGGGATCTTCGGCGCAATCAGGTGAATGGGGGGTGCATTCGGAGCAGACCTCGCAGCACTGCGACTCCTCGCACGACCCCGGCAACATGCCGGCGACGCAAAGATTGGGGCTGATACAGAAGACCCACAAGACGAGCAGATTGGCCAGGACCCTTTTCATCAAGTATTACTATAGGCAAACATGGACAGCAGGACAAGTGAGAGCTGGCCCAGCGGGAGTGCGCCGCCGCAAGGGGGGCATTCGAGCAAGCGGCTTCGCATTCGCCGACCCCGCCGAGGACATCGCAAAGGCGATCCTGCGGGCACGGCGAGCACCTCACCCCGAGGCAGCCGCCGGTCTGCCCTTCTCGATGATTCGTCCGACCCACAGGCCGACCTCGTAGAGCAGCACCATGGGCACGAGAAGGAAGAGCATGCTGACCACGTCCGTCGTCGGTGTGATGATCGCCGAGGCGATGGACATGCCAAACCACACGTATCGTCGCAGCCGGGCCATCTGTTCCACGGGAGCAATGCCCACGGCGGCCAAAAAGGCGACGACTACCGGCACCTGAAAGGCAATCCCGAAGGCTGCCGAGAGCTGCAACACGAAGAGAATGTTGTCGCTGATCCGGATGTCGGGTTTCAACCGCGGCCCCTGTGTCACCGGTGTGAGGCCGCCGCTGCCCAAATAGTAAACCTGGCTGCCGTACCGAACGCGGATCTGACGCTCGGTTCTGTTCAGCCAGAATACGCCTTCGGGTGGATCGGCCGGGTCCGTCGTCAGGGCAGGGATACGCGTCAGCAGAGGCGAAGGTGATTCGGAATCCTCCGGCAGTGTCGCCGTGGGTTGTGAAGCGGCCGTTGCGGGCCAGCCATCGTCCGCGCGATCCACCTCGACCGGCTTGCGCTGCGTGGTGCCGATCAGGAACGCCGGATACAGCCCCGTTCGATCAGGCAGTTTGTTCTGGTAGGTCAGCAGGAAACCGTAGAGAAGCGGAGCCGCGATCACCAGGAGAAACCCCGCGCCGGTGAAGAACAGGGCGATGGATGCCGGAGCGAAACGTCGCACCCACTTGCGCTCTTGGGGATACAGTCCGGCCGCGATGAAGCCCCAGATCTGCGTCAGGCTGAACGGAGCGGTGATGATGAAGCCGACGATGATCGCGACCTTGAGCGAGATCATGAAGGCTTCGGCCGGGCTGAAGAAGCCCAGCTCGGCCGGATAACCCTCCTTGCGAAGAATGGCAAAAATCGGAGCGCACAGGAAACCCAGCAGTTCGTCGCTATAGATGAAGCACACCACCGCCCCGACCACCAGTGCGATGATCGCCCGGATCAGCCGCGTGCGCAGCTCCTCCAGATGCTCTCCCAATGTCATGCGAACGTCATCGGGATTCGGGTAATTCGGGTTGGTTCGGCGCCAGATGGCCATGTATCAGGCTCTGTTCTGCGAGAAACCCAGCGATCATCTGTTCGCGGCCGGCTCCGAGAGGCCGCCCCCGGGCTGGTTCTCAGGTCACCGAGGTCAAAACCTCGCGATCGGCCGATATCGCGGTGCGATTCTAGGGATGGCCTTCAGGGTGGTCAAATAAAGCCCGATCCACTCGTTCGTCGCGTCCTCGGTTTGGCCCGCATGTTCAGCGGCATGCCGTCTTCACGAGGGCCGGCCCGCGATCGCCAGGGCCAGCGGGTTGACCACCAGCGGCACGACCCGCCGGACGGCCAGATCGTCAGCCAGGTTCAGCAGCTCGGCATGTGCGCGGGCAAGATCCTGGGTCTCGTTGAGCCCCCAGTAGCGCCGGACGGTCAGATAGACACTCAGCATCTGGGGCTGGTACTCGCCCGTGCGGATTTCAAAAGAGGTGGTGCGGCTCTTGATTTCCAGGAATGCCTGCGCGTCGCACCGTCCGGAGAGGGCGATACCGAAATACGGCTCGCACTCAATCGTGTGGGCACTGTCTTCCCCCAGAATGAAGGGCGCCAGCGGGTGATCGGCGAACAGGGTCTCCGCCACGAGTTGGTCGTGGTTGCCGCTGTACTCCATGTCGAATCCGTAGACCACCTCCATGTGGTCCATATCCAGATCGCTGAGGGTCAGATGCGCGGGGGCCTGTTCGAGCAGAAAAGCTGAGAACCCCCGGGTGTCTTGTGTGGAGGGTGGCGAAAAGCACCCAAACCGCAGGGCCCCCGGCTCCAGTCGAATCCAGTGGCGCGGCTCGATTTGTTCGCCTTGCTCGTCACACTCCTCGAGGATCAGCGAATCGTCCTCGCGGCGGCGAAACCGGTTCAGCGAGGGATACTGGCGCCGGACCCGCTCAAAAAAATGGAGGACCGTTTCTCGTTCGAGGGCCAGATCCAGTTTGAAGAACAGTCGGCTGCTTATGTAAAACTCGTCGCACTGGGCTCCGAGGCTTGTCTTCATCGTCGTGTCTCCATCGGACGACCGCACCCGGCGGTGCCCGGCCCGTCCGATCGGCTTGCCAGGACCCGATTATCGCAATTAGGCCGGTCAAGTACAAGCGCCGCCAGAACCGGCCGGAACGTCAGCCCGCGCCTTGCATTTCGGCTGGAATCCTGGAATCATATGCCATGTGCGGGATTCTCGGCGGCCTTGACAAAGCCAGTTGTCTCAGCCACGACGGGGTGCCATTCATGACACCAATCGAATCCGGTTCGACGCTCGATCAACGAATACGAACGGGCATCTTCCTTCTGATGTGCGTGGGCATGGGGGCATGGTTCGGCTACGACGGGTGGATAGGGTACCCGGCCAAGAACCTCACCTGGTGGGCCGACCAGAAACTGCCCCAACGCCCCGGGAACCTCTCGACGAACCCGCTGGCGACAAAGGCAAACCTCGGCCGGATCGACCTCCAGTCCTCCCCTGAACAGATTCGGCAGTTGCTGGGCGAGCCTGCCCTGGAAACGCCGCGGACGCTGACCTATGTCGGCGCGGAGGTAACCGTCGAGGTGAGAATGGACGAGCACGGGAAGGTGCTCGCCGCTCAACTGACGCCCGTCCAGCCGGGCAAGGCGCCTCAGAATCCGGGTGTTCGGGTCACTCGGCTCCGGGCGGAGATGGTCAAGACAGAGATGACGGAGGACGAAGTCCGTTCATTGCTCGGCGAGCCGGCGGCGGTCAGGGATCGCATGATGTGCTATATCGGGCCGGCCGCCTATGCCGAGTACTGGATCGTGGATGGAAAGGTGGCCGCCAAGCCCGTGGTGCTCGAGAACGAGCATCGCAGCGAGAACTCGATCCTCTGGCAGAAGGGAATCGCCGTCTGCGTGGCGGTGCTCGCGATCTACGCCCTGATGAAGTTCCGGGCCTCGCTTCGCATGCGCGTCCGGGTGGATGACGAGGGCATGGTCTACAACGGCCGGCGCATTGCCTGGGACGCAATGATCCGGCTCAAGACCGACCAGTACAAGGATAAGGCCTGGGTGGACCTCGTATACCAAGACGGCGCAGCCGAGCGCTCGTTGAGACTGGATGCCCTCGTGATCCAACGGTTCAACGAGATCATGCGTGTGGTCTGCGATCGGAAAGGCTTTATCCTGCCGAGTCGCTCATCCGGCGAAGATCAGTCCGACGGCAGCGGCCTGTCATGAGGAGCGATCAGCGGTCAGCAGTCAGCTGGGATGGCTCATAGCTGAACGCTGAAAGCTCAATGCGAGTGATGAGGGATGAGACGACGGCTTCGTGACGGCCGGGCCTGCCCTGAGCGAAGTCGAGGGTTTAACCCTGAGCGAAGTCGAAGGGGCCTGTCAACGGGCGCTCTGATGATTGTCGGGCTGCTGGCCGGCCACCTGGCGGCGGCTGCACCCGTACCCCGCTACCGGTCCCGCCCCGATATTCCCGAATGGTGGCGCCAGACACGGGCTTTCTATTGCCCGTGGGAGAACTCCGGGGCCGGGGCGAGTCTGATGCAGTTCAAGGCCCACCGCACCGAGGGGTTCGAATCATTCAACGATCTGGACAAGGTGCTCGAGGACGCCCGCCGGCTCGGGACCGACGTTTTGTACCTGGTCGGCTACTGGGAGCCGGATTACGAACACAAAGCTGAGTACCGGCCGAAACGCGCCTGGGGAGGCGACGCCGCTTTTCGCCAGGGCATCGAGAAGGTGCATCGGCTCGGCGGGCGGGTCATTGTCTACCTCGAAGCGTTCATCATTTCCCGCGACACCAAGCTGGCCCGGGTCAAAGGGCCTCAATGGGCCATGATGGATGAAAACGGCGCGTACTACTCGTACTACGACACCGGCGACCGGTTCTGCCTGATGTACCCCGGGCCGGGGTCGGGCTGGACCGACTACATCGTGGGGGTCGCCGGGCGGCTGGCCCGAGATTGCCGCGTCGATGGCGTGCACCTGGATAGCTATGGGCTCCAGTGGGGATGGAAGGACCACAACCCGGCCCATCCGCAGGGACGAGACCCGGAATCATTCAACCGCGGGGCGGTGGAACTGGTCCGGAGGATGCGGGAGCAGATGCGGAGATATGTTCCGGACGCGGTGGTGATTCTGGAAGGCGCCGAGCACACCGCCCTGCTTGACGTGTGCGATGGCGCTCAGATCGAAAGCCTGACTGTGATCAACAACAAGCCATGGGCGGCCGCCAACCGGTATCCGGTATTTACCTCATCCTTCTCGATCGAGGAAATGGGGCGCATTCTGGATGAGGGCCACAACCTCGCTATTTCACCCTGGTGGTTGAGGGCCCAACCTCGGGGACGCGACGAGAGAAGCCTGTTGGGGCAGACGGATAAGAAGTCGCGGTTCGATCAACTCGAAGCGCTTCACCGCTACCACAATATCCTGCTGGCCAATGGCCGGCTCCCCCGGCCGGCGGCAGATTTTGAGGCCATTCATCAGGGGATGATCGAGCACCTCAATCACAACGGATGGGCAAGCCGCTTCAGTTACCCCCCACTCGTCGAGGCCGCCCAGCGGTACATCGCGGCCTACAATCGCGACCGGGCGCAGCTTACGCGTGAACCTGCCGATCTGATCAGGGAGATGCTTCTCGCCGCCTCAAGCCGACCCGCATCGGCCAGCCGGCCCGAATAAGGGTCCCGTTCGCTCACCAGTCGAAGTGCGAAGACAACCCGCCTCGCAGCGGCCGCTTGCGCCCCTTCTTCTTGTCGGCTTGCTTTGTCTCGATGCCCCTGGCAGGTATCTTCTGCTCCGGCCTCATCGACAACGAGATTCGCTGGTTGGGCAGGTCCACTTTAATAATCCGAACCTCGACCTCCTGGCCCTCGCTCACCACGTCGCCGACCGCCTTGACCCGCTTGTCGGAAAGCTCGGAAATGTGGATCAGGCCCTCAACACCCGGCGCCAGCTCAACGAAAGCCCCGAAGTCCAAAATCTTCACCACCTTACCCTGGACCTTCGAATTGACGGGGAACTTGGCCTCGACCATGGCCCAAGGGTTTTCTTGCGTCTGCTTGAGACTCACCGAGATGCGCTTCTTCTCCGGGTCGACCTTGAGCACGACGACCTCGACCTCGTCGCCGATCTTCGCAACGTCCGACGGATGATTGACGTGCTTGGACCAGCTCATTTCCCCGATGGGCAGCAGGGCATCCACCCCTTCCTCGAGTTCCAGGAACGCCCCGAAGTCGGTCATGCGAGCGATCTTGGCCTTCAGGCGTCGATCCTTGGGGTACCGTTCCTCGATGCCGTCCCATGGGTTCGGCTTCACCTGCTTGAGTCCCAGTGAGACCTTGCCGGTTTCCTGGTTGATCTTGAGGATGCGCACGCGAATCGGCTGGCCGATCTGCAGCACTTCATGCGGGTCGCGCACCCGCCCCCAGCTCATATCGGCCATATGGAGCAGGCCGTCGACGCCGCCCAGATCGATGAATGCCCCGTACTGTGTCAGGTTGGTCACTGTTCCGCTGCGGATATCGCCCTCGGTCAGGTGGGCGAGGGCCTGGCGACGCTTCTCGTGGGCCTCCTTCTCCAGGTACTTCTTGCGACTGACGATCAGGTCGCAGGTCGTTCGATCCACCTGCGTAACGACACACCGGACGTGCTCGCCGATCAGCAAGGAGATGTCTTTCATCCGGTGGGTGTCGACCTGGGAGGCCGGCAGGAATGCCCGGGCGCCGCCGATGTCGATGTCCAGGCCGCCCTTGTTCATGCCGGTGACCACCCCCTCAAGTTCGTCACCGGGCTGGACGGACTGCCAGAAAGTCAACTCGTCGGCGTGCCGCTTGCTGAGAACCACTCGACCGGTCGCCGCGTCTTCTCGCTCGATGATCACCGAGACTCCGTCACCGTCCTTGGGCAGCGGCTGCCCGGCGAATTCGATCAATGGCACCGTGCCCTGACGTCCGTCCTCAAGCAGGATGAGAACCTCCTCCGCGGTGACACGGGTGACTCGCCCCGGGTGCACCGTCAAGAGCGGGGCTGCCGGTTGAGCCGCAGGCGCCTCCGGGGACACGGCCGCCACCGGGCCGGCCGCAAGATTCTCCTCGCGGAGGACCTTGCCGACTTGCCCCGCGGCGGAAGGATCCGCGGCGGTCGCTGACTCAACCGAAATGGCTTCGGTATTCGCCGATGCCTGTGGGCAGGAGATCTCGGGCGGCATCTGCTGGTCCCGAGGGTCCGTCAGGGCGTCACTCATGGGTAGTCTCGTCTCACACAGGTCGATATCAATCTCGGGCAGTCCCGACCAAGCCCTGTGAGTTTCCATCACTGCCAGGGGCATGAACGGCACTGCCTGAGCCATCATCTTGTCCCACTTGTGGGGGGTTGGTCAACCCCTCCCGGCCTCACGGGCCGTATCAGTGATGAGTGATGGGTGATGAGTGCCAACTTCACTCATCACTCATCACCCATCACTCATCTTCGGCCCCGGACCGCGAGACCGGCCTGCTCAGCTCGCCAGGACGGGCACTTCGGCCGTCTCCGCTTCCTCCTCGGCATGACGGTCATAAGTCTCCCGGAACTGCTCCTCCAGGGCCAGAAACGCTTGAACCACACGGGGATCGAATTGCGTGCCTGAGGCCTTGGCAATCTCGTCGCGGGCGAACTCGTGAATTCGTGCCTGCTTGTAGTCCCGCTTCATGCGAATGGCATCATACGTATCTGCCAGAGAGACGATTCTCGCGCACAGCGGAATCTCATCACCGGCCAGACCCTCGGGGTAGCCCTTCCCATCATAACGCTCGTGATGGTAGTGGGCGACGTCCATGGCGGCCTGCAGGAAACTGACCTCATGGCCGCCGCTCATCACCGAGCGCAGCGTTTGGGCTCCGATCGACGTGTGTCGCTTGATGATCTCGA
The DNA here is from genome assembly GCA_030372985.1 of Phycisphaerae bacterium. GTDB lineage: Bacteria > Planctomycetota > Phycisphaerae > UBA1845 > PWPN01 > JAUCQB01. The sequence goes on along the minus strand of JAUCQB010000195.1, from coordinate 37,588 downwards.
ACTCCTCTGCGGTCAGCTTTCCGGGCTTGAGCAGAATCCCGTCCGGAATGGCCACCTTTCCGATGTCGTGCAGTGGTGCCGCCCGTCCCAGATCGATGATGAACTGTTCATCGATCCGCTCCGGAAGCCGACGGTCGCCGGCCAGTTCCCGTGCCAGGAGAACCGACAGGTCGCGCACGCGCTCCAGGTGCTTGCCGGTCTCTTTATGACGGTACTCGCTGAGACGTGCTAGAGAAAGAATGATCGAATCGCGCGTCAGATCAAGCTTCTGACGGGTCAGAATGCTGTTGAGAGCCAACGCGGCTGTGCGGGTGAATTGCCGGAGGATATTGATCTCCTCGAGGGTGTACTCCTGCCCACCGGCCTTGTCGGTGATGTTCAACACCCCGATCGAACCGCTCCCCGAGTTCAGCGGTTCGCAGATCAGCGGCATACTGGCGAAGAAGCATGACTCGTAGGGACTGCGGGCGACACGAGCAGCCTCTTCAGCGCCGACAATGATCTCTTCCTGGGTCCGGAACACCTGTCCTGCGATGGGGCTGTCGATCGGCACCCGGAGTTTGCGCCACGAATCTCCCGGCATGCCGACGGCGTAGCCGAAGCGCAACTGCTCGCCCGTTTCATCCGGAATCAGCAGCGAGACGCGTCGGCTGTTGAGCAGTTGGGCGGCGGTCTCGACGATGTGTCGGCAGTTGAGTTCGAGCGAGTTGGCCGACAGGGCGGATTCGCTGAACTCGTTGAGTCTTTCCAGGATACACGTCTGTTGCGACAGCGTGGCGTTGGCCCGTTCGAGATCGAGTTGGGCTGCCCGCAGCCGCACCATCGAGCGAACGCGCAGGCGGAACTCCCGCGATTGAATCGGCTTGAACAGGTACTCGTCCGCCCCGGCCGCCAGTCCGGCGGTCAGATCTTCCTGATCGGTCTTGGCGCTGACGATAATGATGGGAATGCGGGCCGTCCTGGCATCCGCTCTCAGCCGGCGCGTGGCTTCCAGGCCGTCCATCACCGGCATCATGATGTCCATGATGATAACGTGCGGACACTGCAGGGTGGCCATCTCAACGGCTTCCTTGCCGTTGACCGCGTGCAGGGTCACGAAGCCGTCCTTGACCAGCAGCCTTTCGAACAGGCGTCGGTTTGCGGGGCAGTCATCAACCAGCAGTACGCTCGGGGCACCGTTCCCATCCATCTTCTCACTGTTCCTCTCCCGGCAGTCGATCGGTCCGCTCGAGAAGCCGTTCACTCCGCCGACACGCGAGCCAGACTCTTCGCTGCCATGTCCACGCGCCCGGACTTTCGACTGGCCGGCCGGACTGTTGGGGTAGTCGAGTTCGCGCTCGCCGAGTTCCCGCCTACCGCGGGGACAACTCCCGGAAACGGGCAAACCGTTGTCCCCGATCCACAGTCTATGTATCGTTTGGAAGACGCGGCGTCGTAAGTCCCGAGGCTGCCATCTTGTCGTGAAACACCCGCGATGCAGTCCGATGTCGATCGGTACGACCCACTCTGGCCGATAATGCTCCCGCCGCACGCCCGGCGGATTCGCTCTTCCCGGAAGTACCCCATCGCTCGCCGGATGGAGATGGAAACGTCAACCACCTGCCGGCGATGATGGACATATCGGACGGAGAACACGGACTGACGGGTTCCGAATGATCCGAGACGGGAGGCCGCCGCCTGACAACCGCGAGGGGACGCCTGATGTGATGCCCGTCGCTGGGCAGAAACGCAGAGACAATCATTGTGAGGGACCGGCATCTTGCCGGTCAAGCCGCTCGACTTGAACCGGTTCATGTCGTCCGGTAGCCTCATCCGGCACGCGATCCCGTGTGGCTCGATTCGATCATCGCGTCGATTGACCGACAGGAGTGTTCAACATGATCGCCTCTGTGGATTGGTTCGGGGACCTCTACAAGGTGCTGCCCGTGCCGGTTTGCGGCGCGGTTCTTGTGTCGTGTGCGATTCTCTGTGGTGTCCTGATCGGTCTGGAACGCGAGCACCGGGCCAAACCCGCCGGCGTCAAGACCGTCAGCCTGATCTGCATCGGAAGCACGATTTTCACCATTGCCTCTATCCTGATTGCCGGCGAGAGCGGAGCCGACCGAGGTCGAATCGCCGCTCAGGTCGTGACGGGAATCGGTTTTCTGGGGGCTGGCGCAATCATTCGCGACCACAAGACCATCATCGGGCTGACCACCGGAGCCACCATCTGGGTGGTATCCGCCATCGGGGTCCTGATCGGAGCGGGTTACGCGGCGGGGGGCGTCGCAATGACGCTTCTGGTTCTTGGCCTTCTGCTCGTCCTTCGCCACAGCGAGCAGTATCTCAAGCGCAAGGCCGAGAAATCGACCCCGGCATCGTGCCAGAGTGACGAAGAGACCTGCGAAAAGCGGGCGTGAGGACTGCTCTCGGTCCGTTCCTGTCGCATGGCCCCGCCGTGCAATAGTCCTGTCAGAATGGGCCGATTCGCGGGCTGATTCCGTGGGCGCGGGGCCTTTGGTCGTCTCCTGCCGGCGATTCACACTGGATTCGGGCCCGGTGACTGTGCCCACGACCGGCAGCGGGGGTTCGCCCCGCCAACCGCGTGGGAGATCATGTCCTTCCGCCATGACGCCCACAACACCCGGCGCGATCAAGATGGGCCAGGCGGCAGTCGGTGCGTGTTTGCGGCAATTGTGGTTCAACTTCCGCCCCGGTTTGTTCGATGTATCTCATCACGACGAAGTCGGCCTCGGCCGCGTGTACATCGATGCGACGAGCACACGAATCCGAGTCCCCGTTGGCTCGACTCGACCGAACGCGATGACCGGTTCAGCGGCCGCTCGGACAAAAAAATGACGGATTCGAAAAAAAAGGGTTGACTCCGGCCGCAAGGCGCATTAATAAATTGTTAATCCCGTTCGCGTCACACGGGATAGTTAACTCCACGAAAGGAGAGTTATCCATGGCTAAGAAGAAAGCCGCAAAGAAAGCCAAGAAGGCAAAGAAGGCCGCGCGGAAGAAGAAGTAAGTTCGCACTGGCCGAATGAAACAGGGCGGATTGCCCCATTTGTGTAGGGTTTTCCGCCCGTTTCATGCGCACATGGCGCCGCGATCCGTGCCGCGTTTTCTCGCCGCCGACCCTTGCTCAGTGCGCAAGGCCGGACCGTTGCATCTGCCTGCTTCGACGCGCCGGTCGCTCAGGTGCTTCATCACGTCGAACGGATCACATCGCACCTGCTCCCGATTGAATCTGCAAAAAATGTGCGTCTGACGAATATTCGTCAATCGGATCTCATGCGCATACCGTGGCAAGGATCGGCGTTATGCTGCGGGTGCCTGTGACGTCCTGTCCCGGCGCAAGCGTTTCTTCGGAGGAGGAAGAGCAGGAATCTGGGCGATGTTGAGCACGTAAGTGGTGACCGGTATCCCCAACAGCATCCCCCAGACGCCGAACAGCTCGTGGGCTACAAGAAGAATGATCAGCACGATCACCGGGTTCAGGTGGAAACGGGCGGCGTAGATTCGCGGGTTGAACACGTACGCCTCCAGCAGGTGCACGCCGACGATCATCCCCAGGGCGATCAGTGCGAGGGTCAGGCCGTGACTGTTGAAAGCAATCAGAATGATCGGCACCGACGAGATGAACACGCCAAGCACGGGGATGAGACCGAAGAGAAAAACGATGGTGGTCAGCAGAAGAAGCGGCTGAATCCCCAGGATGGCCATGCCGATGCAGGTGATGGTGGCATTCAGCAGCGCAACGACGATCTGGCACTGAAACGCCCGGCCGACGACGCGTGAGAAGTCCACCACGCTGGCGGCGGCGTCGTGAAAGAAGCGCCCTACCTGGCTTTCCCGCCACTTGCGAAGCTCTTCAGCGACCGCCTCGTAGTCCAGCACAATCAGGAATGACAGCAGAATGGCCAGAAGGAACTGAAGCGTGCCCGAGACGACACCTCGTATAAAGCGGTTGAAAAGCCCCAAAATGTTGGCCCGCTGGTCGTCGCCACGGGTCGAGCCCTTTGATTCGGGTTCAGAGGAGTCGCTCTGCTGTTCTTGAACGTCCATACCGGGGAGCAGGCCGATGGCCAGTGCCTGCAGAGTCTTGGCCAGTTCGGGAATACTCACGCGGTCCGGGCCCGACATCACGCCGTCCTCCCCGCCGGCTGGAACCGTCGTCGGCGTCACACTGCCCGCATGGACGAACTTGGCGAGCATCGGCTCCATGCCGTAGTGCTCCGCCGATTTCTGTACCTCCTTGGCCAGTTCCTCAAGCAGGCCCGGCACCTTACGGCCGAACTCCGCGGCTTCGTCGACCACTCTTGGGATCGCGGTCACCATCAGCAGGACCAGCAGGGTCAGCGCTACGAGGTAAGGACAAACGACCGCCGCCCAGTAAGGCATGCGCGTGTTCGCAGTCAGAAACTTGGCCACGTTCCTCATCACGAACGCGAAAATGAAGGTGATGAACACGAGGGCGAAGAACTGCCGCAGAAGAAACAGCCCGGCGAAGAAGACAATCCACATCAGAACCGGGCGGTTGACTCGGAAGAAACGCTGCAGGTCAATTTCCACGGTTCACTTCTCCCGAAGGCCCGGTCCGGCCGACTGACCCCATGGGGATGGCTCTGCCGACTGCGGTCACTTGCAGGGGCGGTTCTTCTCATTCACGAGGACCACCGTGGGTTTGAACGCCCGGGCCTCCTCGTCAGTGACGTCGCAGTAGGTGAGGATGCTGACGACGTCGCCGGGCATCCCCATGCGTGCGGCCGGGCCGTTCAGAAGCACCGTGCCCGACCCTCTGGGTGCGACGATGGCATAAGTGATCAGTCGGGCACCGTTGTGCAGATTCAAGACCTGGACCTGCTCCCCCGGCAGGATATCAGCCGCTTCCAGGAGATCCTGGTCAATGGCAATGCTGCCCTCATAGTGCAGGTCCGTCCCGGTCAGGGTCGCCCGGTGGATCTTTGATTTGAGCATGAAACGCCGCATCGTATCCTTTTCCTGTCAGCCTTCGCAGGTGGTATCACGTTACAGGTATGGCTGAACAGACTATCATACCTGCCCAAGCCCCGCAGGCAAAGCCGACCGTCTTGACATCCTGGGACGGATGCCGGATGCTCCCCCGCCATGCGGACCGCTGAACCCCCCACCGGCATCGATCTGACCGTGCGGCTGGGCCGTCTGGTGCTGCGGAACCCGGTTCTGACGGTCTCAGGCACGTGTGGGTACGGCGATGAGTACGCCCCTTTCATGGACCTCGGCCGCCTCGGAGCCTTCACCAGCAAGAGCGTCACGCTCCATCCGCGACGAGGAAATGTGCCGCCCAGAATCATCGAGACCGCGGGCGGAATGCTCAACGCCATCGGCTTGGCCAACGTGGGCCTCGAACGGTTTATCAGCGAGAAGCTTCCCGTCCTGGCGAAGCTGGACGTGCCGGCCTTCGTCAACGTTGCCGGCCACACCATCGAAGAGTACAGGACAGTCTGCCGGCGACTCGACCCCCATGAGGCGATCGCGGGCATCGAATTGAACGTCAGTTGCCCCAACGTGTCCGACGGCCTGGTCTTCGGCACCGATCCGGATGCCCTGGGCCGCCTGGTGGCAGATGTCCGGAAGGTGGTCACGCGGTCGTTACTGATCGTCAAGCTGTCTCCGAATGTGACCGACATCACCCAGACCGCTCGAGCGGCGATCGAGGCCGGAGCGGATTGCCTCTCGCTGGTCAATACGTTCGTCGGCATGGCCATCGATGTCGAGAGACAGCGACCTCTTCTGGCCAACCGCACGGGAGGCCTGAGCGGCCCGGCCATCAAGCCGCTGGCCCTTCATCTGGTCAACCGCGTCTATCGCGAAGTGGCGGGCCCGGCCGGCATCCCCTTGATCGGCATGGGCGGTATCTGCACCTGGCGCGACGCCGTCGAGTTCATGTTGGCGGGTTCGACCGCCGTCGGCATCGGCACGGCCCTGTTCATCGACCCCACCACACCTGTCAAAGTCCTGGAAGGCGTGGAAGCCTATCTTCGCCGACACCGTCTCAAGTCGGTCAGCCAACTCGTCGGCCGACTCCGATTCGACGCGGACGAACCCCCCGCGGGTTGACGGCCAAATGCCCAGTTGAGAATGAAGAATGTCGAATTGGAGAGCCGTCTGGCTGGCTTGCTGTTTGCGGGCAGCAGCGGTGATCGCCTGGGCAAGTCGCAGCGCCCATCGCCCTGACTACCCTTCTCACAAGTCGGGGGAGAAGAACTGACAACCGAGAACTGAAGACTGACCACTCAGTTCATCGACCCGAACCGGGGCCAACGGTCCAGGTCTTTCTGGCGGACGGCCATGACCTGTACCAGCGTGCGGAGTTCACGCGTAAGAATGCCGGCCCGTCGGATGGGGTTCATCTCCTCCAGCAGTTGCTGCTTGAGTTCCACCATTTCCGTCGGCAGCAGGGCGGAGGCGACGCGATCGACCAGTTCGCCCAGCGGCAATTCGCTGTCAACCAGCCCTCTTGCCCGCTGGATGACGTCGGTCGCCTCAATCTGATCGAGGCCGAGCACATCTCGCAGCGAGCTACGGGCGGCGAACTCGCCGTCGATCTCGATTCCCGAGCCCGTTGGCAACATCGGATCCAGCATGGCAGTGCGGTACTCGCCGTCGGGGTCCTCCTGGCGGATACGAGCCCGGCAGAGCCCCAGCAGGTTGATGAAGTAGCGACCGTCGGGGATCTGAACGTGATCGTTGATCTTCCCGACACAAACGACCGGGAAGATCTCAGCCTTGTTGGTGTGATAGACCGGTTCATAGCCCGGCTGCAGCAAAGCCATGGCGATGATGCCCCGGTCCTCAATGGCATCGCGGATCATCGACCGGTACCGGTCTTCGAACACCTGCAAGGGCAAGGTGCCGCCGGGCAGAAGCACGGCATTCGGCAATGGGAAAAGCCCCACGGGCTCAGAAAAGGAAGGCAACTGTCCAACGCTCATACATCAGATTATACCCTCTTGTTCTCTCGGTCAGAAACGGAATGAGAGGTGTTGGGCAGGAACCGGCAGAGCCAACAGGCAGGATGGCCAAGCCCCGTTCTGTCCGCTGGCCGCCAAGCTTTAGCGGCGCGGCGTCTGGCACACAGGCCGGCCCCATGTCCCGGTAGTCGAACTGCCCTCTGTTCAACGAGCAGCCATCCCGAGCTGGGAAGAGTTATCGTGACAAACCCTTGCTAGAACGTAGCTTAGGTTCTTTCGTGGGTTGTTTGACGGCGGCCGTGGGCCGGGTGAGCAGTTCGGCCAGCAAGTGAATCGTGCCTTGAACGAACTTGAGATTGGCGTGACTGGGGATGTTCAGCGGCCGCACCATCGCAAAACCCACGGCCGCATGGATGATCTGCCAAGCCAGCCACTCGGCGGGCAGATCGGCACGGATCTGGCCGGCCTTCTGGGCCTCGGACATCACTGCCGCGAGTGTGCGAACATAGCGCTCGTAGTGGTCCCGGATGGCCTGCTGGATGGCCGGTTCCGACACCTCGGTCGAGGCGTGGAACAGAAGCTGGTAGACGCTGGCCGTCCAGGGGTCCGCCGTGGCCGGGTTCCGGTAGAGCAGGCTCTGCAGCTTTTCCAGCGGGCTGCGGGCATTTCGGCTGGCCTGCTTCCAGTTTTTCATCACCTCGTCGCCGACTTTCTCGATCAGGGCGATGAACAGCTCCTGCTTGTTGCGAAAGTGACGATAGATGATCGGTTCGGAGACCCCGGCTTCCGCGGCGATCCTGGCGGTGGTCGTGCCGCGGTAGCCGTACTTGGCGAAGCACTGGGCGGCCGTCTTGAGCAACTGCTCGCGCCGGGCCTCGGCTTTCATCCGAACCATCACCGGCCCTCCGGGCCCGAATGACCAATAACGAGATCCCAATGTCAGAGATCCGCCATGGGCGGACCAAAGAAGACCAGGAAAAGTGGTCAGTTGTCAGTGATCGGAAGTCAGCCGAGAACGAGACCGAAAACTGACCACTGACGACTGACAACTTGGCCTTGTCATTCACCCTCATGCCATCGGCGTGTACTTGATCTCTTTGATCTCCGGGCCGACCTTCGGCTCGTAGAACGCGTTGCCGTCCTTTACGCCGACGATGCCGTAGCCCGCCGCCGTCGCCAAGAAGCACCGGAAGTCGCCTTTGACCTTCGGCTCCACGTACAGGACCTTGTCCACCGCGTCGTAACGGGCGCCGCTGAGGCTCTGCAGCAAGGCGTAGGAGGACATGGCCCGGGCGTACCAGTGGCCGCACTCGTATTCGTTGAACGGATTGCGGACCCGGCCGTCGTAGCGGTCGCGACAGACGCGAACAATCTCCAGGCCTTCGTCCACCTGCCCCATCAGCATCAGGTGCGAGGCGACCTGGTACTCGATGCCCGTCCAAACTTCGTCGCTGTAAACAAACGGCAGCGACAGCTTGCCACCCTTGGGCCACGAGCATAGCAGCAGACCGCCCTCTGAATTGCAGGCATAGCTCGGACGCTGCGGATTGGCGTGCTCGGACAGGTCGCGTTTCAGGTTGTATTTGTGGACGCTCTTGACGTGGCTGGCGACCTTGTCGGCGTCCAGTACCTGCCCGACACCGCAAACCATCGCGATCCATGAGCCCAGCACGCCGTCCGACAGGCAACCCGCGCCATACTGGTACTTCGGTCCTTCTTTCTTGAATAGCTCGACGGCCTCGGGGGAGTAACTGCTGTGCAGGCTCTTGGCCTCAAGCGGGTTCGTGGTCTTGAGCCCGGTCCACTGGATCTTCTGGAAGAAGTACTCGCCGTCGAAGAGTTGTTCTTCAATGAACTTCGTTCCCTTGGCGGCCAGATCGGCGTACAGCGACACATCCTGGCCCAGGGCCTTGCCCATGTTGACCGCCGCGGTCAATGCCCCGATGTAAAAACTGCTGCACATGCCGTCGGGGCCCCAGAACTCGATGTCGTAGGTGTTGTGGTGCGGTTCTTCAAGAACGCCCTTGTGGCCGGGGTCCCACACGCCAATGCAGTAGTCGAGGCTCTGTTTGACCTTGGGCCACATCCGCTTCAGCCACTCGGTGTCGCCGCTGATCCGCCACTCGCGGTGAACCTTCATGATCCCGCCAAGCTGACCGTCGGCGGCGGCGTGAAAATTGTGGTCCGGCGGACGAATCGGGAGCGAGACACGAAATGCCTGGTGCCCCTGCTCGTTTTGCGCAACATTGAACTCCGTCTCGCGAAGCGTCCGCTCCAGCGAGGGAAACAGATGAGGAATCGCCTGGGCATAGTTCCACACGTGCGTGCAGGAGCCGTGACAGCATCCGGAGTTGTCGGAGCAGCCCTCCCAGCACCACAGCTTCCCGTCGGTCTGCCGCAGAACCGTCGGCGATTTGAGAATCGTCAGGTTCGCAGCCACCGCCTCGATGACCTCCGGCGGGAAGCTGGTTTCGTAGAGAGCGCTGCTGAACCGCCCCGCCCGACCGCGAAGATCGTCGTACTTCTCGCGCCAGTAGGCGGCAACCTCGTCGATATCCTTGAAGCGCCCCGAGTACCACGGGCTGAACCTGGTTTTCTGCTTCTCATCGAGGTCTTTCGGGTCGTAGCCGATCCGATGGGCGGTCTTGCCAACATACCAGGCGACTTGAAGCACAATGGTCTTTGACTTGCCGGGAGCCAGCGAAAAGGGGACAAACAGGCTGGCACCGGGGGGCGGCCCGCCTTCGGTCACCGGCGGGCGGTCGTAGCAGGCGCCGTTCTGGACGTCGTTCCATGCCATCGTTAGCGGGTCCCACCAGCCGCCGCGGAACCAGGCATGGTTGACCTTCACGTTCGGTTCGGTGACGGACACCGAGAGCTCGCCTTGCTCCCAGGGCTTGTCCTCGCTGCCCTTTTCCCAGAGGACAAACCCCTGATGGCCCTGTCGGACGCCGTGTCCGTCATTGCCGATCGCGATGAAGTTGCGGGTGTTGAAGGAAAAGACGGCGTCGATGGCCTTGTTGCTCGTGTTCGTGAACTTGTACTCCAGTCCCGCGACGGGAAGCGACGAGTTGTCCGGATCACCCGGCTCGAACGGGCTCCAGCCGGTGATCTCGACCAACAACGGGACCCTCTTGTCAGTGAGCGACACAATGCCGAACGGAAAACGGGGCTGAAAGGAGACTTCGCGGAACCTGGGCAGTCCGTAGGTTCTGTGGCCTGCGCCGTTGCCGGTACCGGGCGATCCGAAGACCTTCCAGCCGGGAACGGGGCCTTCGAGAACCCGGGCGATGTTCTTCTCGCCCTTGACGCAGACTGCGGCGAAGGTGCAGGGCTCGTTGAATACTTCCGGCTGGTTGCGCAACGAGAGGTGCGAAATCGCCCCGGTTCCTTCGAGGCAGAACATGCCGGCCCCAATTCCGCCCAGGGGAAACGCCACGCGGTTCAGATACTGCCCGGCATATACGTCGTTGTAGCCTCGCTTATACGTTGGAGCAGCCATGTCTCCTCCCTCGATTCCGTGCGGGCCAATCTCCTGCGCGTGGTGCGAGCAGCCGGTGGTGCCGGCACCCGCCCCGGCCCCGATCGCCCCGGCCGTCACAACGGACTTCTTCAGAAAATCGCGACGCGGCATCGATGTGTCATTCACCTGATCGGAAGCCATAGCACGCTCCTTTGGGCTCAAGAGCCTGTCTCAGAAGATCGTGTAAAACAAGCCTCCAGCCTGCCCTTGACCGACTTACGGGGGGCGGTCAAGGGCCTATCATCGGACCGGCAGGATGCCAGTTCCCACGCAGGGTTTTGTCAGAGTCCACTGCCCTGCCCTCACGGCCGGACCTGTCATCTTACCCGGGCAAAGCGACGGGGCAAGGCGAGCGCTGCGGACCCGCAGATGTCATCGCCGCCAAGCCCACAGCACGTGCCAAGGCAGCCGCCTTGTGGTACGATCCGGGCGGTCTGCGTCAGATGTTGAGACCCGAACATTTCCTGGAGGTTCATCATGAAGAGCAGAGTCTTTGTCCTCGGTTCCGTGGTTGCGCTTGGCCTGCTCAGCGGCTGCCGGACGGGTCCACGTTTCGACGGGCCGGTCCGGGCCGTCTGGGTCGTCCGCACCGATTACGGCAGCCCCGAGGACGTCAAACAGGTGATGGCCAATTGCGCCGACGCCGGATTCAACAATGTCATCTTCCAGGTGCGCGGCAATGGGACGGTTTACTACCCGTCCAAGATCGAGCCCTGGTCGGAAGAGTATGACTATCAATCGCCGGGTTTCGACCCGCTGGCGGTGGCCTGCCAGGAGGCTCATGCACGCAACCTGAAGATCCACGCCTGGGTCAACGTGATGCCCGCCTGGAAGGGCGAGACCCCGCCGAAGTGCCCGGACCAGCTCTACAACAAGCATCCTGAGTGGTTCTGGTACGACCAGCATGGGCAGCGCCAGCCGTTGAACTCCTTCTACGTCAGTCTCAACCCCTGCCTGCCGGAGGTTCGGACGTACCTGGTCGAGGTGTTCCGCGAGCTTCTTGCCAATTACCCGCTGGACGGGCTGCACATGGACTACATCCGCTTCCCCAACGAGCCGCCGGCCATCCCCCGGGGCTCGGACATCGATTACCCGCGCGACAAGCGAACGCTGGAGCTGTATCGCCGGGACTCATGGCTGTGGCCGAACCCGGATGACAACAAGGCCAACTGGGACCGCTGGCGGACGCGTCAGGTCACCAAGCTGGTTGCCCAGATTCGTGACATGGTCCGCCAGACGCGGCCTCAGGCAGTCTACTCCGCCTCGGTGGGCTCCAGCCGCAAGCAAAGCCTGGCCCACTTCCGCGATGAACTCTACTGGGTTCGTTGGGGGCTGATCGACGCGGCGTTCCCGATGAACTACAAGCCCGACGTGCAGAAATTCGACCAGGGACTGGAGATGTGGATGCCCTATCGCGGCCAGGTCGACGTGGTGCCGGGCTTGTGGTTCGACGGCAAGCTTCCGACCGAACAAGGGATTTCGGTCGTCCGACAGCAGATCGCGTCCGCCGTGGACAAGACGGGCAACTTCTGCCTGTTCTCCTACACGTCGCTCTTTGACCCGCCGGCCGGTCGGCAAGGGCCAAGGGCACGGCCCGACGATGCCGCTCGACCGCGCACGCGAAGCACCGGCCAACGCGAACTCCGCCGACAGCAGTTGTTGCCCTACATCCGCGCGCTCGGCAAGTCGACTGCGAACCGCGTGGTGATGGCCAAGGCTGGACCCGTCGCCCAATAGGGGCGACCTTGATCCTGCCAGCTCACCAATACACCGCCTCGCGATTGCACGAGGAGCTGTAGCGGGCGAGGCCCTCTCTCAACCGTTTCCCGCGGGGGTTGATGCCGGTTTCGTTTCCGGATCGGTCGTCGTTTGCAGGTCAGCCCAGTGGATGACGCGCGGTTCGTAGGCGTCGCCGGACGGGCTGCTCATGGCCATTCGCCCCATAATGCCCATCAGGGAGGCGTTGCGAGCCGTTTCCAGATCTGCCCGCGGGGCGCGGCCGCCGCCGTCGCGGATGACGGTGAAGAAATCCCTGAGCATCTCGCTCGTGCCCTTCATTGAATCGTCACCGCTTGCCTCGCCGATCCGTCTTTCGGTGTTGTCCGCGTCATAGAACATCCCGCGAATCAGGTCGAGGCAACCGTTCTCGCAGAAGATCTGCAACTGCTCGTCGGTGAACCGCTTGGGCAGGCAGAAAAGGTGTGTGTAGGCGAACAGTCTGCCATCGGGAAACCGAAAGGAAGCCGCCACATGCGTGGGGCTGAAGGTCCTGAGACCCGCCTTCGGTCGGGCCTGGTGATAGCCCATGGCGCTACAGGTGATCGGGGGCTTCTCGCTCATGGCCCAGCACATCACGTCGAAGTGATGGCAGGCCTGATCGAGGAACATGCCGCCTGTCCTGTCGATCGGATGAGTCAGCAGGGTCCACGGCCAATGCCAATGGCCCTGCATGAAGGTGATCCCCCCGAATTCCCCCTCCAGCAAACGCGGCAGGGCCGCGGTGAACCCGGGGTGGTACCGCCGCTGAGCCCCGATCTGGAACACCACCTTCGCCTTGCGGGCCACGCGGGCCAGCGCGTCGATCTTCTCGACGGTCGTCTCGAGCGGGGCCTCCTGGAGGCAGTGGATGCCCGCCTGCATGACCGGGATCGAGACCTCGGCATGCGCCGCCGGGGGCGTGGCCACAATCACCGCATCGAGTCGCTCCTGTTCGATCATGATGCGCATGTCGGTGTAGCCTTTCGGCCGGTCCAGGGCTGCTAATTGAAGGCCCCTGGCGACGCGGTCATCAAGCAGGTCGCAGACCGCGACGGTGCGAGCCTCTCGCACGAACCGGGTTGTCACCTCCGTCAGAAGCTGCTCACCCCGATTGCCCATGCCGATCCAGCCGAGGCGAATTCTCTCGTTGGCCGAGTATCCCCCCGCAACCATGGGCAGGGCCGCGGCGGACGCCCCGATTGCGACCTGTTTGATAAAGCCCCGGCGTGTCAGTTCTGTGTGCATGTTCAGTCTCCCCGTCTTGCCTCCCGTGGTTTCCATGATCCTGACCCATACGCCGCCGACAGTCAAACAGCAGGCGACCACCAGCCATCATCGCCAACCGGGCATTGCTTGCCTCGATATCTGTGATTGTGTACAAGTACACGCGACTTGCCCGCGCGGAGCTTGCCGACCACGGGGAGACTCATTTATGCCTTGGCTGTCGATTTCGCTCACACTGACATGCCTGTGTGCCCAGCAGCCGGGGAAAGGAATCGAGACCTTCGATGAATCGACCGTTTTTTCTCGTGAAGAGATCATTTCGGCCAAGACCTGGGAGCTGACCGGAGACCTGGGTGTCAAAACGGTGAACCTGTCGGGACAGACCGTCGTTGTCCCCGCGAAAAGCGTCCTGCTGCTCGACACCGGCACGGCCAGGTTGCCCGGCTTGCGACCGCGCGTCCTGCTGCGCAACGGCGAGTCGATTATCGCCGAGCCTCGCGCCGGCGGCCACGGCCGGCAATGGTCTTTCACAAGCCCCCTGTGGGAATCCTTCACGCTGGATGAATCGCAAATCGCCCGATACCAGGCCGCAGCGGTGCCGCCCGCCGGCGATCATCCGGCGGCGCCCTTCGTCGTGTTGCGCAACGGTGACGTGGTGGCCAGCGGCGTCGACGAGATCGCCGACGGCCAATTGACCGTCAGCACCGAGTTCGGTCAAACGAAGATATCGCTCGAAACGGTGTCGGTCGTCGTGTTGACCGCCGACTCACCGACCATCGACGCCCGCGAGAAAAATCAGTTCCTGATTGAACTGGCGGATGGGCAACGCCTGTACTGCGACCGGATCGGCGAGTGGGGTGAAGATCTCGTTCTTGAGCGGAACGGCTTGCAGTGCCGCGTCAGCCGGGAGGCCATCATGCGGGCGGTCTGGCCTGACGCCGCATTGGCGACTCTCAGCCAGGCTCCGTCGCAGGGAGATGGGCGAGCCTACTTCGGTGCACCGGCATTACCTCGGAAGGATCGCAACGCCCTTGGCGGCCCCTTGCGAATCGGTGATCGGTGGTTTGAGCATGGTCTGGGCATGCGCCCTCGTTCGCGGTGCATGTTTCAGTTGAGCGACACGTGGATGTACCTGACAGGGCATGTGGGGCTCGATCCCTCGTTGGGCAGGCGGGGCGACTGCCAGGTGGCCGTTCATGTCGGCGGCAAGGAAGCCTGCAGGGAAGCGCTGCGAGGCGGGCAACACGGGCGCCGCCTGCTCCTGCCTCTGGGAGAAGCGAGGGACATCGAGCTGCAGGTCGATTTCGGCCCCGGCGGCGACTTGGGCGACTACGTCAACTGGTGCGATCTCATGCTGGTCGGGTTGCGGGGAGAGATCGGCAAATGAGAACATGGGGGGAGGTTGGCAAGTGAGGGCGCGGCGACCACCGAAGTCTCTGATGCGGGATCGTGTATCTCAAATCTCAGTGGTTGAGTTCCACACCGCGAATCTCAAATCTCACATCCCAGATTTCAGATTCGGGCTCGCGGATCGGCGATTCGCATCCCGATGGGCAGTATCGCTGACCTCCGTTTTGCTGCTGGCCGCTGCGACGCTCGCCTTCGCTCAACCGTCGACAACTGTCCCAGCATCGGTCGCCGCCGATCCTGCACAAGACGCCGCATTCGTCTCGACACTCAGGCAGGCCGATCGGCACCATGAAATCAAGGCCTTTCATCTCGAAGCCGAATCGCTCGAGCAGGCCCTCACCCTGCTGCCGCCGGGCCACCCCAAGCGAGTGGAGCTGGCCAATCGTCTGGCGGGGGTCTATCGCGGCAGCCTGTGGCGATTCGAGCGGGCCCTGTTCTGGGTGCGCACGATCGCCGACGAATGGGGGCCGCAGCCGGAGGGAATCAACCCGCTGTTTGAACTCGCAGATACGCTCTTCAACCATGGCAAACCGGATATGGCCCTTGCCGTCTATCGCGGCATCCTGAAGCGGATCATGGCTCCCGACCCGCCCTGGGATCGCTACGACGACCGGTGTCCCAGGGGTTGGCGGGGTGAGGAACTCTGCAAGTTCCCCATGGGATGCGATCCGCTCTTTCCATCCGATGTGTCGATCGTCGGCAAGATCGGGAGGCTGCCGCAACTTGTTCAGGACCGGGACTGGAGAAGCATTCGCGCCGCCCTCGATCAGAACCTGCCTCTACAATCGCTGATCCAGCAATCCGACGGCTCCGCCACCTGGATTTCTTTGCGGCGATGGGTCAACGAAACGCTATCCGGCCTGCCGCCGGAGACGGCCCAAACCCTGGTCGCCGCTTACGAACCGACGTTGAAAGATCTCGCCGCCAACGACAACTGGCGGGCGCTGACGGCGTTTCGTTTGTCGCACCCGCTTCCCGAGCTTGAACGACGCGTCGACATCATGATCGGCGACAAGCTCCTGGATCTCGGTTTGCCGGCATTGGCTTCGCTTCACTACGGGCGAGCCGTTGGACAGGCAGGAACGGCCGATGCCGATCTGCTGGTCCGCGAGGTCTTCAGCCGTGTTCAGGCCGGCGAGTTCGTTCCGGCTGAGTCCGTCCCTGACATCGTCGTCGAAGCGGGCGAAGCCAAACACTCGCTGCGTCAGCATCTTGCCTCCTGGCAGCCATCCTCTCCGGACACGTCTGCGGTGAAGTCGACGCCATTGGATCTGGCCGCATCGGTCATCACTCGGCTGCCGGTGGTGAGGGCCACTCTGCCGCTGCGCGAGTGGCAACTCCGCTGGGAAGCCAGGGGCGTGATCGAAAGCGACGTCCCGCCATTCGCTGAGGAATTCGTGCCTCTGATACCGGCCGGGGATTCACGGTGCCTGGTGCTCAACATGGGCGACGCCATCCAGGCCCTGGACCTGACCAACAACCGGATGCTCTGGACCTTCCTGCCTCCCGAGCACAACGCGATGACCTTTCCCAGCCAGAAGTATGAGCCGCAAAAGGCGTTCATCGAATGCGCACGGGCAAGAACGGCCGTCATTGTGGGCGACCGCGTCTACTGCCATCTGGCCTGGGGTCATCATGACACCTATCGGCACACCGGGGCGCTGTTCGCTCTCGATCGGTCCGACGGCCGGATGCTCTGGAGCAGCCTGCAGTTGCCGGAACTGACGGACATCATGATTGCCGGAGACCCGGCCGTCAGCCGAGGCGTGCTTGTGGCACTTGCCTGGCGGCCTCGCGAGTCCTTGCCGCTTTTCTTCGCGGTCGGTCTGTCGGCGGAGACCGGCGAGCTCCTCTGGCTCAATCATCTTTACAGCGGGAGCTCGTTGGTCGCATATGAAAACCAGTTCTTCTTCGATCGCCCCTTGGCCAATGCAGCCCCCGTCATGGCCGACGGCGTGGCCTATCTGTGCACCGGAGCAGGGGTCATTGCCGCCGTGGACATCGTGGACGGCACGACGTGCTGGGCGACATCGTATCCCCGTCTCAAGGCGGTCAACTCCGCCAAATGGGCCTCGCGTACGACCACCAGCCGTCCGGCGGGAATTGTCGCCGTTTTCGAGGACACGGTCCTCTTTGCCCCGGTGGATTCCCATGTGCTCCTGGCGGTTGACCGGTCATCAGGCAAGACTCGTTACTGCCGCGAGATGCTCGATCTCAAAGCCATCGCTGCGGCCGATGCCGAGCGGGCGTACCTGGTTGAAGGCACCACCATTCGCGCAATCAGGCCCGTGGACGGCCAGACGGCATGGGAACGGCCCTTGCCCGTCTCCGGCCTGGTGGGGCTGCCGACCCTGGGACCGAGAGGATTGATGTGTCCATCTTGGGAGGCACTCTACGTGCTTGACGTCGGTACGGGAGCGGTCCGCGAGCAGAAGAGTTGGAGTCGCGAGGATGCATGCGGCTACCTGTGCGATCTGGGCGATCGTCTCGCAGGCGGGAATCGAACCGGTCTGAACGTCATGGCGGAGCAGAAGCTGGATGAAATTGATCCGGCCTGGTTGAGCCCCGAGACCGACGCCAAGCCGGTGGAGATCCGGGTCCCCTCTCGAGCCGACAAGTGGGTTCGGTGGGGCCTGCCGGCCGTGGATCGTGGTGATTTCGTGCTCAGTGAGGACGACCCCGACCACCTTCTGATCCGTTCTGAACTGCTGCAAATGCGCGACATCGAGCCTGTGCCGACTCTCCGCTGGCAAAGGCGATCGCCACTGCCGTGGGGATGTGAGGCGACGTTCAATCGGCATTGGGTGGCGGTGTGGAGCCTCGACCACGTGTATGTGCTGGATGCAAAGACAGGCCGCACGATCTGGGAGGACCACCCGAACGAGCGGATGAGTCGCCCGATCGCCGGTGTACGGATCGTCGAGCGGCAGGTGCAGGTGAGTCTTGGCTGGTACGGCGGCAGGGTACTCTCCCAGACGGCTCCGGCGTTCATTCTGTTCGACGGCCAGGACACCCGAGAGGTTCCGGGCAATGACCCGTCGATACTCACGGCCACCACTCGGCAACGAGACGGCGATGAACAGGGCATTACCTACGCTTTTGAGGCACGACGCATCCGAGCCTTCGACAAAGACCGCCGCCAGTTGTGGCAAACCCTGACCTTGCTGGATGAGCCTCGTCTGATCAAACGGATGGGCCGGTACGTCGTCGCGGTGACCCAAGATCGAACCTTCCGTCAAAACCACATTCGGAATGTAAGCCATCTTCGCGTTTTCGAAGCCGCGAGCGGCGAGACCGTCAAGAGCATCGCGTTCCCCAAGCGATGGTTCCATATCGTGGGACACAGCAGCGGGCGGCTGCTGCTCTGGGATTGCGCCTTTCTGTATTGCATCTCTGAGCCACAAGTCGTTCCCGCGGACCGGAAGATGATCGTGATCCGCCAGGACCGGCCCGATCCCGATGCCGTCGCCGCGTTGCGAATGGCACGTGATCTGGAGGACCCCCCGGCTTTCGAGATTCCCACCCTACCGTCGGCACCGCGTGTGGATGCCGCGTTTTCCGAATGGGCCGGGGTGCAGCCTCGCCGATTAAGCGGGGTGATGGATTGGGCGCCTGATTTTGTCCATCGTTGCGGGACAAAGACACGCTCATATGCCGGGAGCGAAGGCTGCGCGGCCGATGTCCGCATGGGACTGTTCGGCGAAGATCTCTATGTGGCTGTGGAAGTCAGCGATGATGTTCACTGCACCTCACCGGCTCCGGGACTGTGGCGGTCCGACAGTGTGAGCCTGATCTTCGGCGAGCCGAAAGGCGAAGAAATCGATCCGTTGTTGCTCACCGTCTCACTGGTCAACGGCGTGCCGAGGTTTGAGCTGGGCACGGTAGTCAGCACCTTCGCCGTTTCCGATCCCGCCGGGCAGGAGTTGGTATCGGCTCCCGAACCTCGCCACTTCCTGCTCCCGGCACTCAGCGTCGGGGTGATCTCGCTGCCGAAGCCGGCCCAATCGTTGGAGATTGCGGCTCGCCGCGACGAGGCGACGCGCCGGACCTGGTACGAATTCCGTGTTCCCCGGCTCCTGTTCCGATACGGCCCCGATTTCGACTGGGACCTGCTCGTCAACGAGAACGACGGCGTCGGACGGGCCGGCGCCTTGCAGATGGCCTCGGCAACCTGGGGAATCGAGGAGACCCAAATCGGTAGCCTGCGGGGGGCGGGCAAGTAATCTCCTGGACAAGAACACCTGGGCTTCTTCGAGAACAACAGCCTTCAGTATCCGTCAGGTTGGCCGCCTTTGCGGGGGTCGCTGGCGCCGATGAGGCTACCGGCGTTGATGAGAATGGCCTGGACGACGGCACCGCGTTTTTGATCGGAGATCCGGTGGCCCCGTTGCTTAAGACCGATGATGTCGGTGTGATCGGCGGGGTAATCGTTGCGGTAGAGCAGGTCGGGCTGCCATTGATGGTGATATCGCGGCGCGGCGACCGCTTCGCCGGGACCGAGATCATACTCAAGAACGTTGAGCAAGACCTGGAAAACGGATGAAATGATTCTCGGACCGCCGGAGCCGCCGACCGCAAGGAAAGGCCGGCCGTCTCTCAGGACGATGGTGGGCGACATACATGACAGTGGCCGCTTGTGCGGGCCCACAAGATTCGCATCCGACTGGCGCAGGCCGTAGACATTGACCTGCCCGGGCTCGGTTGTGAAATCGTCCATCTCGTTGTTCAGCACGACCCCGAGGCTCTCAACATAGAGCAGCGAGCCGAAGCTGGTGTTGATCGTCTCGGTGGCCGAGACGATGTTGCCCCAACGATCCACCACGCAATAATGCGAGGTGCCGCTGTCCTCGGGCAGAGCGGATGTCGGTTGCGCCTGACCGTAGGCAGCCGAGTCGGCGACGGACTGCTCATTGATGCGAGCGGCAAGGCGCCGGGCGTGGGGCTTACCGGTCAACATGGCGACGGGCACGTCGGCATGGTCGGCATCTCCCAGGAACCGGGCGCGGTCGGCAAACGCATGTTTCATTGCCTCCACCGTCAGATGTGCCGCCAGGCCGGGATCCTTGCAGTGAGTTGCTCTCAACTCCCAGCGTTCGAGAATATTGAGGGCTTCGGCGATGCAGATGCCGCCGGACGAGGGCGGCGGCATGAGGAAAAGATCGAACCGCTCGCGGTATTGCAGGCGAATCGGCTGCCGCCAGACCGGTCTGTAGGCGGCCAGATCGCCGGCGGTCATGACACCGCGATCCTGCCCGACGGCCTGAGCCAATTGCGCGGCCATGTCGCCGGTGTAGAAATGCGCGAGGCCATGAGCCGCGAGGGCCCGCAGCGTTCGCGCCAGCCGCGGTTGCACGAGCAGGGTTCCGACTTCAGGCACGCGGCCATCAAACAGCAGGGCTTGACGCAGTGCCGCCGTTCGCTGCGACAGGCCCGGGTAGCTGCCGATCTGCTCCAGGGTACTCCTGACCGCGCCGCGAAAATCGGCGTCGATCGCGAAGCCGTCCTCGGCAAGAGCCCGGGCCGGCTCGACGAGGTCCTTCAGCGGGCGTGTGCCGAAGCGTTCCAGGAGAACGTCATGGCCGGCCAGCAATCCCGGCACGGCGGCCGCCAAGCCCCCGAATCGGCTCAGAGGAGGTGCATCGAGCCATCGCTCACGGCCCTTCGTGAAGAGATCGGGCGTCGCAGCGGCCGGGGCGCACTCCCGAGCGTCAAGAGCAAAGACCTCGCCGGTCTTGGCGAGGCGAACCATGAAGAAACCGCCCCCGCCAAGGCCCGTGCTGTATGGCCGCGTCACCGCAAGAGCCAGCGAGGTCGCAACCGCTGCATCGACCGCGTTGCCGCCGGAGCGGAGAACCTCGGCCCCGGCACGGGAAGCGTGGACGCTGTCGCTGGCCACCATCCCCAGCCGGCCGACCCTCACCCAGGGTCGGGCTTCCGGTCGTGAAAGCTCGGCGCAACCCGTGGCCGTGAAAATGCACGAGAAGGCGAGCACCAGGATGTGACGGATTGAGAAGACCGCGGCTGAGTGTCGGCTGAACATCAAATCAATGGTCCTCATACACAGGACTCTCAGGCGAACCGCCTTTTTGCGGGCCGCAACCCAAGCGTACGACGATCCAGAAACATCCGTTCAAGCCGCACAAATCTCTGGCCGTGAGCTTCTAACACCTTGAGCGCCCGCCCCACCGTCTTTGACGAGTCGAAGGCCTGACCCGCGCCGTTTCACTTCGGATTCAGCGTCAGGGCCATGTGAACCAACTCGGCCACGCTGTGGGCCTGCATCTTCTCCATGACCCGGGCGCGGTGAGTCTCGACGGTCTTGGCGCTGAGCTGCAATTGGGCGGCGATTCCCTTGTTGGGCAGCCCGGACACAACAAGGTTCATCACTTCACGTTCGCGCGGGGTGAGCATCGCAGCCCGGGCAGAGATGCCGACACGAATGGCCTCGCCCTCACGGGCCTGGGCATCCGTGGCCAGAGCCTGGTGGATGCGGTCCAGCAGGTTCTGATCGCTGAACGGCTTGCTCAGGAAATCGACCGCCCCCGCTTTCATGGCCCGGACGGCGGACGGCACGTCACCATGGGCGGTGATGATAATCACCGGAAGCGTGTACTTCCGCCTGGCCAGTTGCTCTTGCAGCTCCAAACCGCTCATCCCCGGCATCCGAAGATCCAGTACCAGGCAGCCGGGCTGATCGGGCGTACAGGCGGCCAGGAATTCGTCCGCGGAAGAGAACGTGCGGACCTGAAGACCAACAGATTCGATCAGAAAGCGAAGCGAGTCGCAGACCGCGACGTCATCATCCACCACGAAGACCGTCGCATCAGACGACATGACCGTTTTCTCCGTGACCGGCCTGGAGCGTGAAGCGGAACGTCACACCCTGATCCTCGTTGGGCGTCACCCACAGACGACCGCGATGGGCCTCGATGATCGAGCGACTGATCGACAAACCGATTCCCATTCCTTCGGGCTTGGTGGTGTAGAAGGCATCAAACACCCTGTCCATCGCTCCGGCCGGCAACCCCGGCCCCGAGTCGCGAATAGCGACCTGTACCTCGGCGGGCCCGCCCGCAGCCGTGCTGACAACCACTTCGCCGCCGTTGGGACAGGCACTGCTCATCGCCTCAAATGCATTCCGAGCGATATTGAGCACAACTTGCTCAATCTGGACGGCATCCGCCAACACCGGCGGCAGGCCCCGGGCCGGCACGAACCGGATGGCCATGCCTCGTACTCTAGCCTCCGTGCCCGCAAGGTCAACCGCCGTCTCCACAATCCTGTTGATGTCGGTTGGAACTCGGCGAGGCTCGCGCGCGGCCACGAAATCCCTCAGGCTGCCCAGGATCTGGCCCGCCCGCTCCGCCTGGTTCCCGGCTTCGTTCATGGCCCGCAGGAGTTCATCCTGATTCCAGGCTCCCGAGCTCAGCCGGCGTTGACACCCGCGCACGTAGTTGGCGACAGCGGCCAGGGGCTGGTTCAGCTCGTGCGCCAGGCTGGACGCCATTTCACCCATGGTGCTCAGGCGCGACACCCGAGCCAGTTCTTCACGGTGTTGATCTAACTGCGCCTGGGACTCATGCCGTTCCACAACTTTGCCGAGCCGCTCGGCGACGGCCGCCAGGAGACGCTGCTCTTCCGGAACAAAGGGCGTGTCACCATCGGCCCATCGCTGCTCCAGATAGCCGACTTGAACCTCGCCTCGGGAACGCCCGAGAACGAGAATGGGCTGTCTCATGGACCACGGGGTGACCCGAGAATTGGCTGTCTGATACTGGCGACCGTCAATGAGCACGCAAGCACAGGCAACCTCCGGAAATCGCCATGCGTTCGGGATCAATTCCAACGTCTGGCGGATAATGCCATCGAGCGAGCCACCAAGCCGATCAACCACCTCGGCTATGCCGAACAGGCAGTTCAACTCGCGGACGCGATGATCCAGTTCCCTCGCTTGGCGACTGAGGTCTTCACGCGACTGGTAGACCGACTTCAGCAATGGTCCGACCCACGCCATGCCCGCCACCATCAGAATGGAAATGGCCAGCCCGACCCATTCGCTGGTGAGGTCAATCGGTTCCACATCTCCGCGGGAAGACAGGCTGTGGCTGAGCAGACGCGAATAGCTCAAGATGCGGCGGACGGCCATAAGCAGGGCGACGATGGAGATGATCAGCCATACGGATGATCTTCCGGTGATTCGCCAGATCCGAATGGCTAACACGACCGCGACCAACTGCAGGAAGGTTGCCAGAAACGTGACGACCGCAACCAGCACGTGCGAGCCTCCGACAATCCCGGAACGTGCCGAAGAGATACGCAAAATCGGCATGGACAACCCGGACTGAGACGATCCTATGGCTGCGGTGCATGAAGGGCAATCTCATGCCAATCCCTGACTTCGGCTGTGACCACCGGCTGTTGATGAACTCGCCAGATCGGTGATGCCGCCCACGCGGGAACGTTTCAGAATGCGTCTGGAGAAGGCAGGGCATGGTCGAAGCCGGCTAAGGTGGCGCAGACCTGCCGGTCCTGGCTGGCACACATTCCAAGGAGGTTCAGATCGGTCCTGGAAATCGTCAACTTCGCCCTGGCCAACCGCCGGCCAACCACGTTGTGGGCTCTCTCTGGCCAGCGAGGCCAGTATCTTATCGCTGCCATAACGTCCGATAATATAATCGACGTAGGCGTACAATGAACAAGGACCCGCTGGATGCAGATATCCCAAACCAGAGCCTGGAACGGGAGTTGGGCCGCCGCAGCGATTCAAAGGTGGTCTCATCAGACGGTTTCCCGACGAATCTGGTGGATCGAGTGTGTCCATATCGCGGTTGGCGCTGCATCCGTGCCAGCCCGCCTCCACCGGCCCGTCCAGAGTCACACTCTGCCCGCCGCAGGGGGCCTTCGACCCAGTTTGCAGGGCCGGAGAACGGTCTGACCGCCCACGGCAGCGCCAAACCGACAGAGAACACCGACAAGGCGACTTTCGCTGGGGCCGCGCCGGCCGCCTCCCTGAGCCCTCACAGCCCCCCCCATGCTCCGAGACCTGCCCAAACCAGGCGACAGCCGCCGTCGTATCATGTAAGATGGATTGTTCTGCCGGCCGCCGCCCCAACGGCGGAGGAGGTGGGTGATGTCAGGCCTCTGAGACCACCGGGGGCCGTTTTCGGCGGGTCAGCCACGAG
Source organism: Phycisphaerae bacterium (assembly GCA_030372985.1). Lineage (GTDB taxonomy): Bacteria > Planctomycetota > Phycisphaerae > UBA1845 > PWPN01 > JAUCQB01. Next base: position 13,553 of record JAUCQB010000195.1, on the reverse strand, counting down.
CGATGGTGGACCCGTCCTCACCCAGGCCTCGCCGGGCAAGCAAGCGACCGGTGACGTCCGTCGGGTTGACGAGAGTCGCCGGCCGGCAACACCACTAGCCAGGGAGACATACCGCGGACATGGCACACGATCACCTCAAAGACTCCATCGAAGCACAAACCGGACGATCCACGATTCTGCTTATCGTGACGCTGATGGGCGGGCTGCTGGTCATTAATTCCTTCGTCGCAGAATGGATATTCCCCGACAAGCAGTACAGCGCGATTTTCGCCCTGATCGGGGCGATCTGTCTTGGGGCGCCGCTTGCGTTCCACTCGCTCAAACACCTCGGGCACGGCGACATGCCGATGGAACTGCTGGTCACCCTGGCCATCGGTGCGGCGATAAGCATTGAAAAATATCAGGAAGCCGGAGTCATTGCCTTCTTCATGGTCATCGCGACGCTCATCGAGACCCGAACCGCTCTGGGCGCCCGAGCCTCCATCGAATCGCTGATCCGGCTGACGCCGACGAAGGCTCATCGGATCCGTCCGGACGGGACCGAGGAGGAGGTCGAGGCCAGACTCCTCAGGCCCGGCGATCTGATCCGGGTGCGGCCCGGCGACAACATCGCCGCCGACGGCGTGGTGGTCGCGGGCGAATCGACGCTCAACCAGGCAACGATCACGGGCGAATCGATGCCCGTGGATAAGGCAGTCAACGACGAGGTGTTCAACGGCACCTTGAACCTCACCGGCTCGCTGGATATTCGCGTGACGCGGGCGGGCGCGGAGACCACGCTCGGCCGGGTGCAGAAGCTGATCATGAATGCCGAGCAGACACGAATTCCACTCATGCGAATCATTGACCAGTACGCCAACTGGTACACGCCGACGATTCTCATGCTCGCCTTCCTGGTATGGTTCTTCATCCGCGGGCCGGAGGGCATGTCACGGGCCATCGCCATGCTGGTTGTGGCGTGTCCCTGTGCCCTGGTTCTGGCCACGCCCACGGCCATGGTAGCAGCCCTCTCCTGCGCCGCTCGGCTGGGGATCCTGGTCAAGAACGTCTCGACACTGGAAGGGGCCCGCAACCTGACCTCCATCATGTTCGACAAGACCGGCACGCTGACGACCGGCGAACTGACCGTCACCCAGATGAAGCCGGCGCCCGGCGTGGACGGGGCGATGCTGCTCAAGCTGGCGGCTTCGGCAGACTCGCTGTCCAGGCACCCGAACGCCAAGGCGCTGATGGCCGTCGCCCAGAAAGCCCGCTTGTCGTTGGTCCGGCCGGGGCAGTTCGAGGAGGTGACCGGCAAGGGTGTGGCTGCAAGAGTCAACGGCGACGAGATCCTCGTGGGGCGCAACACGTTCCTGGCCGATCGCGGCGTCGATCTGAGCCTGCTGAACGACCCCTCCTTCAAGGAACCGGAAGGCATCAGCGTGCTGTACGTCAGCCGCAACGGGCAACTGATCGGTTGGATCGGTCTCGAGGACCGGACCCGCGACGAAGCCAGAGAGGCCATCGCCGAGCTGCGAGACCTGGGCGTGCGAACCATCACCATGGTCACCGGCGACAAGTGGTCCGTGGCCCGACGGGTGGCCGGCGAGATGGGCTGCACCGACGTCTATGCCGAGGTGCTGCCTTCGCACAAGCTGGAGCTGGTCGACCAGATGAAGCGCAAGGGACACCGCGTGGCGGTCATCGGTGACGGCGTCAACGACGCCCCGGCTCTGGCGGCCGGCGACCTGAGCGTAGCGATGGGAGCCGCCGGCAGCGACGTGGCCATCAACTCCGCCAGTATCGCCCTGATGAACAACGATCTGCGCCGGCTGCCGTTCCTTGTTCGTCTGTCACGAGCCGCCACCAGCGTCATCTGGCAGAACATGCTGCTCGGCATCACCTACATCGTGGTCCTGGAGACGCTCGGAGCCCTCGGGAAGATCTCGCCAATGCTCGCAGCTTTCCTGCACGTTGTGGCCAGCGCGATCGTCATTTTCAACTCCGCGCGTCTGGTGCGGTTCGGCGAACACCTGCAAACCGGTGAGGCTCCCTCCGCCGAGCAGTCGCAGGCAAGGACATACGGTCCGTCCTCCCTGCCCTCCGCTGCCGCAGTCCCGGCGTGATCGACGCGTTTATCGGGCTGTCGAACCCGCCGCGGTTCCGCGAAGCCCTGCCGGTCCGATATCGACCTGCGCATGGTCGTCCGGCGGGTCAGTCTTTCCCGCAACCCCATTGGTACAGAGCATCCCCCGGTAAACCGATAGCAACTCCGGAGACGGCCTCGCCGCGCGCCCGCCACCGAACCCGGAGTCGGGGCGCCAAAGCGAGCAGGATTGCAGCCGCCGGGATGGACACATGGATTTAGCCACGGTAATCGGTTTGGTGGCCGCGATCGGCATGGTGCTGGGCAGCCTGTGGGTCGGCACCAGCGGCCAGCTCGGCGTCTACTGGGACACGCCTTCGGCCATTCTGGTCCTGGGCGGCACCCTCTTTGTCGTCCTGATGACCCAGTCGATAGAGCGTTTCCTGCGGGTCCACAAGGTATACCTGCGGGGCTTCTTCGGGAAGGCCATGACCATCCCGGAGACGATCGAGAAGCTCGTTGCCCTTGGCGAGCAGGCCCGCCGCGAAGGAGTGTTGTCGCTGGAGAATACGCTGAACGACATCGACGATGAGTTTCTCAAGAACGGGATTCGACTGGTGATCGACGGCACGGCCGCCGGTGAGATTGAGCAGATTCTGACCTCCGAGCTGGAGGCCATGGATCAGCGACACAGCCAGGGCAAGACCATCCTTGATCTGGCCGCCAAGTACGCTCCGGCATTCGGCATGATCGGCACACTCATGGGGCTCGTCGCCATGCTGCGAAACATGGACGACCCCAAGGCGATCGGTCCGGGCATGGCGGTCGCGATTCTGACCACCTTTTACGGGGCCATCATCGCCAACGTGCTGTGTCTGCCGCTCTCCGACAAGTTGTCCTACCGAAACGAGGAAGAAATGCTGTTGAGAACGGTGATGATGAAAGGCATCCTCTCGTTGCAGGCCGGTGACAACCCGCGCATTACCCAGGCCAAGCTGGCGGTCTATCTTCCCGTGGACAGGCGGTCCTCGATCAACGGCATCGAGGGTAAGAAACGCGAGTAGCTCCGTCGGCCACTCAGCGGGGAACAGCTCATGGCGCTCGCCAAGAAAGCCGCACCTTCCGGGGCACCCGAGTGGGTGCTCACCTACGGCGACATGATGTCGCTGCTGCTTTGCTTCTTCATCCTGCTGGCGGCCTTCGCCGACTACAATGCAAACGGCAGCCAGCCGACACCCGAGTTGGAGCAGGCCCTCGCATCCATCCGCGAGGCCTTCGGGGCCGGCGGTAGTGCCGCGTCAAACCACGAGATCGACTTCCAGGAGTTGATCAGGAAGCTGAAAGCCATGGCGTCCAAACCAACCTCCGGCCACCGCGGCGATACGTACGAGGAGGGCATCTACGGCAAGAATTTCCGGCTCCGCAAGATCCGCGACGGGATGGAGATTACCATGGGCGGCCCGGTGGTGTTCGAACCGTTCTCGGACAAGCTGACCCTCGAGGGCAAGCAGGCCCTCGAACAGATCGCTGAAACCGTCCGAGGCCATCGCAACAAGATGGAGATTCGAGGCCACGCCGCGGAGGAACCGCGCCCCGCGGATTGGACGGATGACGACGCCCTGCTGCTCTCCTTTCGCAGGGCCAAGGTGGTGGCCGACGAACTCATTCTGCGCGGGGTGGACCGGCGGGCACTGGTCTGCTCGGCCGTGGGAGCCAACGAGCCGCTGGCGACGGGCGTGTACGACGTGAACCGGCGGGCACAGGCACGCCGCGTGGAAATCATCGTCCGCGAATCGATGATCGATGACTATGTCAAGCCGGCAAGCGAGGAAGACGCCCGCGCCCAGATGCCGTCGACAACGCCGGCCAGCATCCCTTCAACGACGCTGATCGCACCGATGGGTCGAGACCTGCCGTAGCACGAACCCCGGCAGGTCGGCCGCACTCGCGGAGCTGCAAGAAAAAAACGGGCCGCAAGGGCAGCAAGGACTACTTCTCCGCCGCAGCCCCGCCTGATTCACCCATCGGCTCCTCTCGAACTTCGTAGCCGGGCAGACTGGGAAGGTTGACTTCACTGGCGGCCATGCCTTTGTTCAGTCGAACGTTCGAGAACGAAGCGACAATCTCCTGCTTGTCCTCCTTGGCCACCGTCGCCACTCGAACCGGCACATCCAGCGTCCGGTCAATATGAAAGTGCACTCTGCCGTAGCGGCGATCCAGTTCCGTGCCCGGCAACGGCGTGCATTCCAGGTGATCGGAGTTCGGCGGGTCCGCCGGCACCGGAGCCACAAGCTTGATGGTGAAGTGACGAACGATGTCGCCTTTCTTCTGGCCAAAAGGCATCGGGAAAGGGCCCTTGCCGATGCGGAACAGATCCTCGGCCTTCTCGTCCGGCCGCACAACCTCCCGCTTAATCACCTGTTTCGACCGCTCGCGAGCCTCGATGTACCACCGACCGTCAAAGACATGCCACTCCTTGTCCTTCTCGACTACCCCTTCGACGGAGCACTCATCGAAACGAATGAGGAATCGCGGGCTGGGCTTGTCCTCGATGAAACGAAGGATACCTTTGTACTTCTGCTCGTAATCGATCAAAGGGTCCTTCTTGATATACACGAGATCGGCCTGCACATCCCGCACATCCTTGTTCTCCAGCCGGTCGAGGATCTTCTCGACCGCCGGATCCAGCGGCGCGGGCTGGGAGGCGGGCTCCGAGGCCGGGCGGCTGGCGGACGGCCCCGCCTCGCGGCTTGTTTGCCCGCTGGCGACGGTGATGATCAGCCCGATTGCCGAGAAACATGCGATTGCTGCTGCACGCATCGTCACAACCCTTTCAGAAACAGTACCCCGTGGAGATACAGGCGCACCAGCCGTGCATCCGTTCCCCCGCGGGATTGTAAATCCGGCGATGCCTGGCAACAAGATCACAATCACCGAAACGCCCATGGACCCTACTGGCAGGCTCGGATAGTCTAATGCTCGGGTGCCACGGGTCGGCGCGCCACCTCTCGGCAGGGTGTCACCGGCGCCTCGCTCGCAAGTGCATGACTGACCTGCGAGAAGCAGTTCTGGTGTCAGCCGGGAGAAAACCAATGGGCTCGCACGAACTTCAACCTCTACATGGTCGGACAATCGCGGTCACCCGCATGCGCGGCCAGGCGGACAGTCTCAGCAGGTTCCTGCGGTCCGCCGGCGCCGAGGTCATCGAGGCCCCGACCATCGAACTCGGCCCGGTCGAAGATTACGGCAAGGTCGATGACGCCCTGCGACGTCTCGATCATTACCAGTGGCTGGTGCTCACCAGCGCCAACGGCGTCGACGCGATGTTGGACCGGATCAGGGCCATCGGGCTCGACAGCCGCTGCCTGGCTCAGGTGAAGATCGCCGCGATCGGTTCGGCCACGGCCCGGCGGCTCACCGAACACGGCGTGCGGCCGAACTTCGTGCCTCCCGAAGCGGTCGGTGAATCGATGGCCCAGACACTGATCGAGGAGGGAGTGAAGGGCTCGCACATTCTCCTGCTCGTGGCCGACATCGCCCGGACGCAACTGCCGGACGCGCTGCAAGCCGCCGGCGCTCAATGCGACAGTCTGGCCGTCTACCGGACCAGGCGGCCTGCGGCCCTGCCCGCGGTCTTCGTTGAGCGACTCGATCGCGGCCGGATCGACTGGATTACGCTGACCAGCCCGTCGTCGTTCGTGAACCTGTTGTCGTTGCTGGGGCCCCAGCGATGTGAGCGGTTGCATGCCGTGGGCTTGGCCAGCATCGGCCCGGTTACCACGCGGGCCATCCGCGAAGCCGGATACTCCGTGGCCGCTGAGGCCGACCCGCATGACGTCCCCAGCCTGGTCTCGGCGATTATCGACGCATCGACGCGAGACTGAAGGCGTATGAACGCTCGCCAGGTTGTCCGGTGGTTCTGACTTCTCTCGCCACGGCGGGTCACCTGCAGCGACCTTCGGCTTTCAGACGGCCGGGCTGGACCCGTCGGCCCGGTCCTATGGGCTCTCGTCCCTGGGCCCCGGTCCCTGTTAGAATGTCGCTGTCGCTCGTCGGCGGAACTGGCGCCTATACTTGGGGAAGTCCCATGGGTCTACAATACCGGGTAATCAGCATTGGGACGCTCAGCCGGAATCGTTTCTGGGGGGAGACCGAGCCCAGGCGTTTCCCCCATGCGACCACCACGCTGATCCGCGCCGACAATGAGACCATCCTTGTGGATCCCAGCCTTCCGGCGGAAGTGCTGGCCCAGCGGCTGGAGGAGCGGTCCGGCCTCAAGCCCAACCAGATCCACGCGGTTTTTCTGACCACTTTCCGCCCGATCCATCGCCGGTCGTTGTCGCTTTTCTCCGAATCGACGTGGCTGATGTACCGGCCGGAGATCGACGCGGTGCAAGCGCATCTGAACGAAGTGCGCGAGCGAGCCCGGGACAACGCCGGCGACCCCGAGCTCAACAAGCTGCTGGATGAAGAGGAATCTGTTCTGGCGCGCATCGAGGCGGCCCCGGAACACCTGACCATGCAGACTCATCTTTTTCCGGCGGTCGGTGCGACGCCCGGCTCAGCCGCCCTGCTGCTGGCCCTGCCGACGCAAACCACCGTCATCACCGGAGATGCGATCGTCACCCAGGAGCACTTTGCGGCCGGGCAGGTGCACGAGCAGGTCACCATGATCGAAGAAGCACGCAAGTCCTTCGAGGACATTCTTGAGGTGGCCGACGAGGTGGTCCCCGGGCACGACAATGTCTTTCGCGTGGGCGCGCTCTAGAGCCCTCAACGACATTTGTCAAGCTGACGGCTGCCATCGCCGGAAAAACGTCGAAGGGCGACGGCGCAACACCGGACGACTGTCCTTGACACCCACCGAAGGGCTGGGTAGTCTCGATTTTGATGATCGGAGCGTGAGCGATGGAAGTCCGTATGGACCTCTCGCGTATCGTCATCAGCGATACGAGTGAGCAACAGATCATTGTCCTGCAGGAACACGAGGGCTCTCGTCAATTCCCGATCGTCATCGGGTTGGCGGAGGCCTTGGCCATCGACCGGCGGGTCAAGAGCATCAGCACACCGCGGCCGCTGACGCACGACCTGCTGGCCAACGTGATTCGCGAACTGAACGGGGAACTGGAGAAAATCGTCATCCATGACCTTCGGGACCACATTTTCTTCGCCAAGCTTGTGATCCGCAGCGACGGCAAGCTCATCGAGGTGGACTCCCGACCGTCAGACGCTATCGCTCTTGGCGTGGCGAGCGACGCGGCCATTTATGTGACAGAGAACGTCCTCCGCCAGGTGTGTGAGTCTCCCGAATCCTGAGCGGGAGAAGGCCCAGCAAGTACTGTAGAGGTAGCGGTGAGCATCACGGGAACCGAGAATGGCTTGTCGACCCGCACGGAACAGTTTCTTCAACTGTGCGAGCAGCGATGGCCGGCACATCAGCCGCGACCGACCGTCCTGACGCGTGCCCCCGGTCGGCTCGATTGCATGGGCGGCATGGCCGACTTCAGCGGCACGCTTTCCTTGCAGACCACCATCGAACAAGGCGTTTATGTCGCCGCCGGTCGCCGCGATGACCAGCGCGTCCGGGTCGAGTCGGTGGATTGGAACCACGACGGGCAGCCTTCCGTCTTCGAGTGGTCGTTGTCTTGTTTCTACCAGTCCGACGGCCAGTTCGTCACCGCGGACACGCTTTCCGCGAGGTTCGATGCCTGCCCCTGGGCCCGTCACGTCGCGGGCGTTTGCCTGGGGCTGCTGGAGTCCGGTGATCTTTCGCATCTGGCCGGCGGCGTTAATCTCGTGATCCAGTCCGACGTTCCGCCGCAAGCGGGCCTGGCCTCGTCGGCCGCTTTGCAGGTGGCTTGTGCCAAGGCGTTAGCTGCCCTCTTTGATTTCGACCTGACGGCTCAACAGTTGGCCAGGGCCTGCCGGCTGGCGAACACCGAGGTGGTCAAGAACGAGCCTGGCCTGGTCGATCACCTGACCTGCCTGCTGGGTGAAGCGGATACCCTGCTGCAGATTCGCTGCCAGCCGCAGGACGTGATCGGATCGCTGACCATGCCCAAGGGCACGGTCTTCGCGGGCGTGTATTCGGGCCTGAGGCTGCCCTTCTTTCAGGATCGCTACGCCGACAACCGCGCCGCCTCGCTGATCGGCAGGTACATCATCGAGCAGATCCTGCGAACCTCGGGCGATCCGGGCGACCTCAACAGCGCCTACCTGGCGAGCATTCCGCCCAACGATTACGTGCGCCGATTTCGCAACCAGCTACCGCCGAAGCTTCGTGGCCGCGACTTCCTGGACCACTTCGGGCAGCCCCCGGAGTTGGACGTGGCCGTTCGGCCCGGCGCGGTGTACAAGGTCCGCTCTCGAACGGAACATCACATCTACGAGAACGACCGCACGCACCGATTCATGGAGCGACTGTCGCGGGTCCGCCGCACGGGTGACCTGGACACCTTGATCGAGGCCGGCGAATTGATGTACGCCTCGCACTGGAGCTATGGCCAGCGATGCGGCATGGGAAGCATCGAGACGGACATCCTGGTCAACTGCATTCGCGAACGAGGTCCGGCTTGCGGCCTCTACGGAGCCAAGGTCACCGGCGGAGGCTGCGGCGGCACGGTGGCCGTCCTGATGGCCGACACGCCCGCCGCCCGACAGGCCGTCTCGGACGCATGTGCCGCATACGCGACAAAAACGGGCAGACAACCCCTGCTGCTGACCGGCAGTTCGCCCGGAGCGATGGCGTTCGGACACCGCAGCATCAGTTGAAAAGACCCGCGACAGCCGGCGGCGGCGCATGGTCGGGGATCAAAGGCCTGTGCCCGACCGACCGATCGGACCTCCCGGCCCGTCCACGCCTGCCCCGATGTCCCATGAGCCGCTATAATCAGGCGTTGTCAAGCGGGCCCTCACAGCCATTGGCCACCTGGAGGTTCTATGCCACATGTGATTGCCGAGCCCTGCATCGGCGTCAAAGATACAGGTTGCATCCCGGTCTGCCCTGTCGAGTGCATTCATCCCACGACGGATGAGGAGGATTTCGCTGAGGCGGACATGCTCTACATCAACCCCGACGTGTGCATCGATTGCGGCCTGTGCGTTGATGAATGCCCCGTCCGGGCCATCTTCCCTGAAGACGAACTGCCGGACGAGTGGAAGCGTTATGCCGAGATCAACGCCGCATACTTCCGCATCTGACGGCCGTGCATGAGCATCGTTTCCCGGCGAATGCCGCTGCGAGCCTGCTGCCGCGCCCTCTCATGTGGTGCGGTCAAAACCGGCCCAATCGGAATCGCGCGCAAGCTCGGCCCTCGTGCCCGGTCCTATCCCGGCGACGACGCCGTGGTCGGCTCACGGCGATCGATCTCCACCTTCAGGGCGACGAGATTGCGCTCGCCCTCTCGCTTCTCCACCCGGCCCAGGACCTTGACCCGATCGCCAATCCGCACATCATCGAGCCTGGCGGTGACGCCGTCGATGAAGATCTCCGCCTCAGGCGCAAGCCGTCCGCGGATCTCAACGTTCTTGCGGTGTTTCTCGCTGAAATAGGACATCGACACTTCGCCGCTGGCCTTATCGATGCTGGCGACCTTACCGGTGATCTGGTCGTACTCAGGCAATTCCGAATCCTGTCCACATCCGATGGCCAGGACACCACCCAGGAGCGTCCAGAGAGCAAAGTTGACGGCGGTTGAGGATCTCGTGGTCATAGAGCACCTTCTCGATATCGTCGGGCAGGCCGCGGCCGGCCATCAACGGGCCGGTTGAAACCAGCCACCACTGTCCGTATACCTCATCCGGCCTCGTCCTGGCAAGTCCCACCGCTCCGCCTCGTCATCGGCAGTGCCCGACTGTTGGCCGCCGGTCCGCTTGCCCCTTCGGCGGTCGGCTGGACGCCATCGTCGCGGAGCGGTGCTCCCGCCATGGCTGCTGATCTCGGACAGACACTCCCCATACGGCGGGGCAGCGGCTTCACGCCCGTCTGGCCGACATCAACGATCTTCTGAGACGCCCCCCTGTCCGCCTGTGGCGTCTCCGGGGCATACCCCATATAACGGTACCCGACCGTGTCGGAGCGAACGACCATGACAGACGGGCCTTCTCAGGTGGAAGAGATATTCGGAGTCCGTAAGGCTCTCGTGGGGATGGTACACGTGGGCGCATTACCCGGCACGCCGCTGTTCTCACGGCCGATGCGGGCCATCATCGACCAGGCCGTCGCCGAAGCGCGGTTGCTGGCCGACGCGGGCTTTGACGGCATCATGATCGAGAACATGCACGATCGGCCCTACCTGCGACAGGTCGTCGGGCCCGAGATCGTGTCCGCCATGACTGCCATCCTCGATGCGGTATGTGCGGAAGTCGACAAGCCGCTGGGCGTCCAGATTCTGGCCGGCGCCAATCGGGAGGCCTTGGCCGTTGCCCTAGCCGGCCGTGCCGCCTTCGTTCGTGTCGAGAACTTCGTATTCGCCCACGTCGCCGACGAAGGGCTCATGCCCGAGGCCGAGGCCGGCCCCTTGCTCCGCTATCGCCGCGAAATCGGGGGCGAGCATGTCCGCATCTTCGCCGACGTCAAGAAGAAGCATTCCAGCCACGCGATCACCGCGGATCTGGATATCGGCCGGACGGCACAGGCTGCGGCCTTCTTCGGCGCCGACGCGGTGGTAGTCACCGGACCGATCACCGGCGAGGCGGCGTCGACCGAGGACGTCCGCGAAGTGGCCGCCGCCGTCGAACTTCCGGTGGCCATCGGCTCGGGCATCACCCCGGACAACCTGCCGGCCTTCTGGGACCTGGCGGATGTGTTTATCGTGGGCTCATACATCAAACAGGACGGCCAGTGGCATCACCCGCCCGATCCCGACAGGGTAAATACCCTCCTGCGGGCCGCCAACCGCCTGCGATGAGCCTGAAGGTCCGAATTCCTGCGACGTCTGCTGGTCGCATGGGGAACAGATGGCTAGAATGAGCACAATAAGACTGGACGGCGTGGGCCGGCCCAACAAATGGTGAGTCTTCCGCGGAGAAACGCTTATGAAGAAGCTGTTGAGTCTGATGATGTCGGTTGGCATGGTGGTCGCCCTGGCCGGTTGTGCAACAACGGATAGCGGCAGCACACAGAGGCAGGCAAGCGAGCAACCCGGCGTGGCGAAAGTGTCGTCAGAGTCCGGCGGCGAGAAGGCCGGCTGTCAAAAGACCGGCTGTCCAAAGGCCAAATGCTGCGGTGAGAAGGCGGCCGCCGGCTGTCAGAAACCCTGCGAGAAGAAGTAGGTTCTCACAACCTACGGCAGATGAGCGACGCGGATGGAAAACCATCCATCTGCGTCGCTTTATTTTGCGCGGCGGTCACAAGCCTTGTCGGAATGCACGAGAGAACCTTCTGCCCCGGCACGCCACCCGGCTCGCCTGTTTCGACGGCATGAAGCCCGCGGCCAGCCGGCCATAACAAGCCGCCCCGAACAAGACAAAGGGCGGGCCCCGCTCAAGGCTGCCCACCCTTGTGCTCTTGAATGCCGCCCGCTGTCAGGTCGTCAGCCGCCGTTTGAGGCTTGCCAGCTCGTCCCGCAGGGCATGCGGCAGCTTCTCGTTGAATGTCCTGTAGAACTCCTCGATGTCCTGTGTTTCCTTGAGCCATGCCTCGCGATCGACGGTCAGCAGTTCCTGCAGAACTTCCTCCGTCAGGTTCAGACCGGTCAGATCCAGCGAATCGGGCGTAGGTACGTAACCGATGGGGGTGGCGTTCCCCTCCGCCTCGCCGCGACAGCGTGCCAGGATCCACTCCAGCGCACGGAGGTTCTCGCCGTAGCCAGGCCATAAGTACTGGCCGTCGACGTCCTGTCGGAACCAGTTGACGTGGAAGATCTTGGGCGGCCTGGTCATCTGCTGGCCCATCTGCAGCCAGTGCATGAAGTACTCGGCCATGTTGTAGCCGCAGAACGGCAGCATGGCCATCGGGTCGCGGCGCACCTCACCCTGCTTGCCGTACTGGGCCGCCGTCCGTTCCGAGGCCATGGTCGAGCCGATGAACACGCCGTGCTGCCAACTGTAGGACTGATAAACCAGCGGCGCCAGCCGGGCACGCCGTCCCCCGAAGATAATCGCGGAAATCGGTACCCCGTGGTGGTGCTCCATCCGGAAGGTGTGTGATGGACACTGGGACAGCGGGGTGGTGAAACGGGCGTTCGGATGTGCGCCCAGGACCGGCTTGCCGTTCGCGTCCCGCATATCGGGCGTCCACGGATCGCCTTTCCAGTCGATGCCCTTGGCCGGCGGGTTGCCATCGCCGTCCTCCCACCACACGGTCTTGTTTTCGGTGAGCAGCACGTTCGTGAAAACCGTATTGCGCCGGATCGTGGCCATGGCATTGGGGTTGGACTTCGTGTTTGTCCCGGGAGCCACGCCAAACATCCCTGTCTCGGGGTTCAGGCCCCACAGCGCACCGTCGGTGTCGATTCGCATCCAGGCGATATCGTCGCCCACGGTCCAGATCCGGTAACCCTTGCGGGTCATGCTCTCGGGCGGAATGAGCATCGCCAGGTTGGTCTTGCCGCAGGCACTGGGGAATGCGGCGGCGATGTACTCGATCCGCCCGGCCGGGTCTTCAATACCCAGGATCAGCATATGCTCGGCCAGCCAGCCCTCCTTGCGGGCCGCACAGCTTGCCAGACGCAACGCCATGCACTTCTTGCTCAGCAGCACGTTGCCGCCATAGCCCGAGCCGACGCTCCAGACGGCATTGTCCTGCGGGAAGTGCAGGATCAGCCGGCGTTTGTCATCGAGGTCCGCCTTACCGTGCAGGCACTTGGTGAATTCACCGTCAGTGCCGAGCCTGTCCAAGACGGCCTGCCCGCAGCGAACCATGATCAGCATATTGAGCACGACGTAGATGCTGTCGGTGAGTTCGACACCGTACTTGGAGAACACCGATCCCACCGGCCCGAGCGAGAAGGGGATGACGTACAGGGTCCGGCCTTTCATCGAGCCCTTGAAAATCTCGCCGGCGCGGCGGTATCCTTCTTCCGGCGTCATCCAATTGTTGGTCGGCCCGACCTCCTCCTTCCTGGGCATGCAGATATAGGTGAGGTGTTCCGTGCGGGCGACGTCGTTCTTGGCCGTGCGGTGATAATAGCACCCGGGGTGCTTCTTCTGGTTGAGCTTGATCAGCTCGCCGCTGGCCACGGCCTCGGCCGTGAGCTGGTCCCGCTGCGCGTCGCTGCCGTCGATCCACACGATCTTGTCCGGCTGACACATGGCCGCCGCTTCCTGCACCCAAGCATTGAGTTTCGCGTGATTGGTCATGTCACCTCACCTCTTTCGGTTTGTCCGACGAGTCCTTCTCCTCAGCGATATCTGGGGAGCCGTTCTTGTCTTCGTGCCGGCGCATCCGCTCCCCCAGGCGCGCCGGCACGACGTTTCAGCCGGGATACCAGGCGCACAAAAACCCCTGGCCGAACTAGACCCTCTTGTCGCCTGATGAACCCTGTTG
>JAUCQB010000194.1 GCA_030372985.1 Phycisphaerae bacterium | reverse complement strand
CGCTGTCTCGTGGGCTCGGAGATGTGTATAAGAGACAGCTACGACAAGTATTTCCCCATCTTTTTCGAACACATGAAGGCGCAACTCACCGAGCTGATGACCAACTACGGCAAGATCGACCTGCTTTGGTGGGACGGGCTGGACTGGCCGCCGGGTATCGACATCCGCGGCAAGGAGTTGGACGATTACGTTCGGAAGCTGCAGCCGGGAATCGTGATCAACGACCGCTACGTGCCCACCCGCGGCACGCGCGATCTGGGTGATTACAACACCGACTACGAGGCGAAGGATCCCGCCAATCGCCCCGAGGGCGCTTGGGAACAGTGTGCTCCTATGTGCGGCGGCTGGTCCTATCGAGGGGTGAAGGCGCGATGCCAGCCGGCTTCTTACTTGATCGAGCGCCTGGTGCGCAATCGCGCCTGGGGAGGGAACTTCCTTCCCAATTTCGGCCCGCGGGCCGACGGGACCATGCCGCCGGAGTACTACGCCATCTGCGACGAAATGGCCGCCTGGATGAAGCACAGCGCGGTCTCGATTTACGACATCGAACCGGGGCCTTATCCGGACCGCTCGACTTGCCCCGTAACGGTGAAGGGCAACACCTGGTATGTGCACTTCGTGGATTTCCAACGGCGGGCCGCGAAGCTGAAGGGCGTCGGCGCGCCGAAGTCGGCCGTGCTGCTGCGCACCGGGAAAGCCGTAGCGTGGAGGGCCGAGGAGGATGGAATCCTGTTGATCCCAGCCACCGATGACTTCACTGCGAATGACGATGTAGTCGCGGTGACCTGGTAGAAGCCGGGCGGGAACGCCCGGCTCACTCTTAGTGCGTCAACACTTGCCGGATCGCGTCCTTGAGGCGCGCTTCCGTGCCCGGCCCCGCGTTGCTGGCGCCTGGCTCATAGCCACCTTCCTGGTAATGCTTGTCGAGGACCAGATAGCCGGATGCGCAGTCGCCATATCCTGCCACGGCTACGAAATCGCCTTTCAGCAACTGTTGGGCATAGAACTGATACTGCAAGCTCGGCTCGCCGGGTAGATTCAGAATACGCACGCGGCCGATCTGCAAGGCGCTCACGTCGAGCGGCTTCTTACGCGCGTCCCAGGCCAGGTAGATGGCAGCCTGATACACCTTCTGCCCGGTTGCGTTACCGGGATTTT
>JAUCQB010000193.1 GCA_030372985.1 Phycisphaerae bacterium | reverse complement strand
GCTCGGAGATGTGTATAAGAGACAGCTCCGAGCCAGAGGTTCGCGTCGAACAGGGGCAGACGTGCGGCCTTTTCTCTGCGCCGGACGGTCATTTCCTGGATCTGCGATTCGAACATGCTCGCCTGCTACTGCCTCAGCACTTGCCTGACCGACTGCCGGAACTTGTCCAGGACCTCGTCGCACTCCTGCTGATTGATGATCAACGGCGGCTTGATCTTCAGCACGTTTCGGCGAACCCCGCCCAGGCCGAAGATGGCGCCGTTGCGGACGCCGGCGTCGCGGATGGCGACGGTCTCAGCCGGGATCGGCTGCTTGCCGGCCGGGTCCTTCACGAACTCGATGCCGATGTGCAGCCCGGCCTGCCGGACGTCGCCGATCTCAGGAAACTCCGCCATCATGGACCTGACCTGATCGCCGATGTACCGGCCCCTCCGGCGGCAGTTCTCCAGCACGCCGTTTTCCAGCAGTTCGATCATCTTGGCTCCGGTCACCATCGAGAGCGTCGGACTGGCAAAGGTGTGCAGCTCTTCGACATCGCCGGCGAAGCCTTCGAGCCGATCCGAAACGATGATCGCGGCCAGCGGCAGGCTCCCGCCGATGGCCTTGCCCAGCACGATGATATCCGGAGTCACGCCGAAGTAGTCGGCAGCGAACATCTCGCCGATCCGGGCAAAGGTCTGGATCTCATCGAACACCAGGAGGGTCTGGTACTCGTCGCACAGACGGCGGAGGCCCTCGAGATACGGCTTGGGCAGAATCAACTGGCCGGCACTGGCCTGGATCGGCTCGACGATCACGCCCGCCGGTTTTCCCGCGATGCCTCGCTCCAGCGTCTCGCGAGCCATTGTCAGGCACATGTCGATGTAGGTCTCGGTGTCGACCCCGAACGGGTTGCGGTAGGTGTCGGGGTTGGGAATCCGGATGAACGGCCGGGTCAGCGGCAGAAACCGGCTCCCGCCGACGTACTTGCCCGACGATCGCGTGGAGACCCACGAGGCTCCCATCGTGCCCAGCGTCGTGCCGTGGTAGCTGTCATAGAGGCAGACGAAGTCGCGGGCCGCCGGGAGGTTCTTGATGCAGATCTTCATCGCCGCCTCGACGGCCGGACCGCCGCCGACCGTGAACGACACGCGGTTCAGATTGTCGGGAGCAAGCGAGGCCAGCTTCTCCGCCAGGTAGAAGCGGACCTTCGTGTCGAACGGCTGGTGAACGTGGGTCATGCTCTCGATGTGTTCCCGGATGACGCGGTTGATGTCGTCGTGAGCGTATCCGAGATACAGGGCCCAGCCCTGGCTGGTGCAGTCGATGTACTCCCTGCCGTCGGCATCCCAGACTCGCACGCCTTTGCCTCGTTGCAGGACCGGGCCGCCGCGAGTGCCTCCGCCGACCATGAGGTGCTTGCCGCACTGCTCCATGCGGGCCTTGTCCATCGAGTAGATCTGTTGCAGAAGAGGGTCCACCAACGATACTCCTTGTTCGGAAGCGGAGCTCAGCCCGCGGGAATCACTTGAAGCAATCCCACCTCCAGTCGCCTCGTGCGTCACGCTCCGAGCGATTAAAGCACGACGCACCTTTTATGGTCGTGGAATGCCTGTGTCAATGATCTCGTGGCGGTTTCTCGCCGAGTTGCTTGCTTCCGAAGACCGCAGTGCTAGACTGTCGCTCGAATCTGAGCTGTTTTCTGAGGCCGGGCAGTTCGACCGGGGGTGTCCGACCTTCGTGCGAGTCCAGTCCAAGTCGGAGCAATCGCTCGTGTTCAGATCTGTCGAGAAACCGCAAATCGCCGTGCTGGGCCTGTCCCTGGAACTGTATCAGAGAGCCATCCCCGGCTACATGGAGAGGCTTCAACGGCAACTTCATCGCTACGTCGAGGCGTTGCGGCCACTCGCCGACGTAAAGTCCACCTCGCTGTGCTATCAGCAGAGCCGCGTTGCTCAGGCTATCACGGATGCCGAGCGGGCCGATGTGGATGCGGTACTGCTGGTTCCCTTGAGTTACACCGCTAGCGGGATGAGCCTCGCACCGCTCCTGGCCTCATCGCGTCCCATCATCGTATGGAACACGCAGGAGGCCGAACACATCTCCGATGATTACAGCTTCGATACCCTGCTCATGAACCACGTGACCCAGGGCACGCAGGACCTCACCAACGCCCTGTGCCGCAGCGGACGAGCCTTCGGGATGGAGTCGGGCCATTTCAAGGACCAGGCGGCCCTCGCGAAGCTGGAGGAGTGGCTCAGGGCGGCGCGGACCGCCCGCTTCGCCCGGACGATCCGGGTGGGCATCCTCGGGCATCCCTTCCAGGACATGGGCGACTTCGCCATTGACGACATGATGATGACCGGCCGCTGGGGCCCGGTGGTCATCGGACTCAGCGTGCCCGAACTGGCCCGGTTGGCGGGCAGCTCACCGGCGGACGAAGTGGCTGCGATGGCGGCTCGCGATCGATCCGAATTCGACGTCGCGGTCGATCTGACAGAGTCGATCCATGCTCATTCTGCCGCTCTGGAATGGGGGCTGCGCCGATTGGTGGCGGACAATCGGCTCGACGCCATGACCTTTAACTTCCTCGATCTGATCGAGGATGGCCGGTTCGAGACGCTGCCTTTTCTCGGCGTCAACAAGCTCATCGGCGAGGGGCTGGGATATGCCGGCGAGGGCGACGTGGTGACGGCGGCACACATGGCCCAGATGCGGCAACTGTGCGGAACGGCCAATTTCACCGAGATGTTCACCGTCGACTACGCCGCCAACCGAATGCTCATGATGCATATGCAGGAGTGCAACCCGGCCCTGGCTCGGGCCGATCGAAAGATCCGGCTGGTGCGCAAGGAGTTCTGGGCTCCCGGGATCCAACCCTACGTCGGCATGCACTTCACTCTGCAGCCCGGGCCGGCGACACTGTCCTGCGTCACCACGGTCGTTGGTGGCGGTCTCGGCTATCTCGCATACGAAACGCGCATCGCCGACCGGCCGCCGCTGCAGAATCTCGACGTGCCTCACTGGATGGTCGAGTTCGATGAACCGGTAAGCGATTTCCTCACCCGTTACAGCCTGGCCGGCGGTACGCATCACCTCGTTGCGGTTCCGGGGCACCAGGCGCGGGCCTTGAGCAGGCTGGCGCGTTTGCAGGGTATCGGTTTCCAGGAGCTTTGAGCGACCCCGGCGGCGGGCACCCTTGCGAGGTCGAATGTGGCCGAGAAGACGCACCATCTTGTGGCCGTTGATCTCGGCGCAAGCAACGGCAGGGTGGTTCTCGGTCGGCTCAGCGGGAAGCAACTGCGGATCGAGGTCGTCCACCGCTTCGAGCACCGGCCCCGACGCGCGGACGGGCGATTGCGATGGGACTGGGATGCGATCTGTAGCGGCATGTTCGCCGGTCTCCGCGCGGCGGCCGAGCAGGCCGGGCGGGACGGAGTGGCGGCGATCAGTTGCAGCAGTTGGGCTCAGGATTTTGGCCTTCTGGACGAAGCCGACAACCTTTTCTATCCGCCGGTTTCCTATCGCGACGAGAGAACCAGGGGTATGCCCGACAGCTTCCGCGAGATCATCGCGCCGGGCGAGTTGGTGCGACGTGTGGGTTGCGGGGCGCTGCCGGTTACGGCGTTGTGCCAGTTGCGGGCGATGTCGCTCGCTGAACCGCACGTGCTGCAACGAGCGAGGAGGCTGCTGTTTATGGCCGACCTCGCACACTTCTTCTTGTGCGGGTCGAGGTCCTCAGATTGGTCGATGGCGACCGCATCACAGCTTCGGAATCTGGGCACGGGGGCCTGGGACACCGATCTGCTCGATGATCTGGGGATTCCGCACCACTTTCTCCCCGAGGTGGTGACCCGGCAGCGGGTACTCGGGTGCGTCCCGGCGGAGAACCCCTTCCACCCGTCGCTGGCGGGTGTGCCCGTGATCAGCACGGCGGGTCACGACACGGCCGTGGGCACTGCCTGCATGGCTCCGCTCCACAGGGGGGACTTCTTCCTGAATCTTGGCACCTGGGCGATGCTGGGTTGCTGCACGGGCGATCTGGTCATGCCGGAGGATCCGGTCGGCGACAACCTGACGGTGCTCGGGCTTGTCCACCCGAACTGGGCGGTCTTCAGGGCCGGTGCCGGCTTGTGGCTGCTGCAGGAGTGCCGGCGGTTGTGGCGGGAGCGAGGTCTCGATACCAGCGACGAGCAGTTGACCGCGGAGGCCGAGCGAGCTTCGATTGACAGCCGGATCGATCCGGCCGAGGCTCGTTTTCACTCGCCTGGCAACATGCTCCTGGAGATCGCGCGGGCTTGCCACCAGGCCGGCGGCCGGGTCCCCGAATCACCGGGCGAGTACGCCAAGGTGATCTTCGATAGTCTCGCGTATCATTACGCCGGGGGTCTGCGTCGGCTTGAGCGGGTGCTGGGGCTGAAGGCTCGCCGTCTTCGCGTTCTGTGCGGCGGCAGCAGAAATGGTTATCTTTGCGGACGGATCGCAGAGGCATGTGGTGTGGAGGTGCTCGCCGGTCCGGCCGAGGCGACGGCCATCGGCAATATCCTGCTGCAGGCCCAGGTGATGGGTATTCTGGGCGACGACGATGACCTGACCCGTGTGATGGAAGAATCGTTTGCCTCGACGCAGGAATTGTAGGAGCGATCTCTGACCGCGATCGGGGCTGGTTGGCCCATCGCTTCAGCGGGCTCGCCACGGCGCAGTCTCTGGCGAAGCCGGGTGGGGAAGCGAACTCGCGTTAACAGGAGGTGCATTGTGCGTTGGTTGATGCCGGCTGCGATGGTAGTTGCCACAGGTTGTGCTGCTATTCAGGCTCCGCCCAAGGGTTCCGCCCTGGACGCGATTTCAAGAGTGCCCACGGACGTGGACGAGCTGTTCAAGGAGTTCCAGGACCCGTCCCCGTGGTACCGCATCCAGTTCCTTCTCCGCACCAACGATGAGGTTACCCCCGAGGAGATCGAGTACCAGGTGCGTTCGATCCGCGAGCAGGGTGGCGGCGGCGTCTTCTCCTATTGTGAGCACCTGCAGGAAGGCTCGCCGGAGAAGTTCCTCACCGACTGGTGGTGGAAGGTCGTCGACTACACAGCCACCGCCTGCGCCAAGGAGGGGGTTCTGTATTGGGCCTACGACGAAGAGGACTGGCCCAGCGGGACGGCCGGCGGCAAGCTTCTCGAACAGCATCCCGACCTGACGTGGAAGTACATCCGCCCGAAGGAACAGACGTTCAAGGGGCCTGTCGCGGCCGACATCCCCGTCGGCGACGAGCCTTTCGTGGCGGTCGTTGCGTTTCAGTTGGACGGAAAGGAACTGAAGCCCGAAACGCTGACGAACCTCTCGACCCATCTGGCCGACGGACATATCCGCTGGCAGGTGCCCGCGGGTGACTGGACGGTGGCCGTGTACACCGCCGGGACCGGGAAGGTCTGGAACAGCGCCGATTACCCCGACCTGATGAGCCACGACGCGGGGAAGGCCTTCGTCGACCTGGTCTACCGGGCTCATGACGACCGCGTGCGCCCCATCCCCGGCGCCTCCGTGACCGGATATTTCACCGACGAGCCCTCAATGACCGTGGCAAACTACCCGGCGGGCAAGATCTTCCCCTGGGTACCGGCAATGCCCTACTCCCGGGACCTGCCCGAGGCGTTTCGACGACAGCACGGGTACGATTGGCAAACGAGCCTGCCGTTGCTCTATCACGAGGCCGGGCCGCGTACCGTTCAATTCCGCTGCCACCACTGGCAGACCTGCAATCGGCTGTACGCCGAGAACTACTTCGGCCAGATCTACCGGTTCTGCGACCAGCGCGGGCAGATCGCCTCGGGCCACGTCCACGTCGAGGAAAGCCTGATGGCCCACCTGACATTGCAGGGCGGCAACATCCTCAACTTGTTTCGCTGCATGCACACCCCGGGCATCGACTGGATCTATCCGTTCGAGAATGCCCTCCCGTCGCTGGTGCCCAAGTACGTCTCGTCGGTCGCCCACCTGGATGGGCGGACGCGGGCCTGGTGCGAGTCCTTCGCCGCCTGCGGATGGGGCCTGACCTTCCAGCAGATGCGCCGCATCGTCAACTGGGAACACGTCAACGGAATCAGCATGCAGATCCCGATCTGCTACAAGTACTCGCTGCGCGGGCCCAAGCGGGCGCAGTTCTACACCCCCGGGATCAGCTACCAGCAGCCGTACTGGGATCACTTCAAGGCCTTCGCTGACTATGAGGCGCGTCTGTGTGCTCTTGTCGCGGGCGGCGGCCATGTGGCCCAGGTTGCCCTGGCCTATCCCAGCGCCGATCTGTGGACGCACTGCTGGGAGCACGATCTGCTCAATGCCCGCAGCGTTAACTACACCAAGCTCAGCGATGCGATCCGCGACGCGGGGTATGACTACGACGTCCTGGACGACCAGGCCATTCAGAAGCAGGCACGCATCGAGGGTGCGTCGCTGAAGGCCGGTTCGGAGCGATTCGGGCTCCTTGTTCTCTCGCAGGTGGACACGGTAAGCCGGCCGACGTTGGAGCGAGCGATCGAATTGGCCACGGCAGGTGGGACGGTCCTCGTTCAGGGAGGCCTTCCTCGCCATTCGATCGAAGCTGGTGGCGACGATCCGGAAGTGGCCAGATTGCTTCATAAGCTTCTGGGTACCTCCTGCCGCGAACAGGCCGCAGCAGGCAAAGCATTTTGGCATGAGCAGGGAAAGGGGCGGGCGGGCTTTGCCCCGCATATCGAAGATATCGTGCCAATGCTGCGTCGGGCCGCGACACCTGATCTGCTTGTGGAGGCTGGCAGCGAGGGGCTCTACGCCTACCATCGCCGGTTGCGGGGCGGCGATCTGTACCTGATCATGAATCGGCGAGATGTCGCCCGGACTGCGCAGGTGACGCTCTCGGTCTCCGGGCACCCGGAGAAATGGAACCCCATGACCGGGCGGGCGGAGGGGTTGAACGAGTATCAGATCACGCCCCAAGGCACGCGGTTGACTCTCCAGTTCGCCCCGGACGAGATCGTGCCCATCATCGTGAGGCGCAAGCCGGTTTCAGGGCAGTCTCAACCGCCGAGCACGGTCGTCGCTGAAATCCCCGTGCCGGGACCGTTCCAGTTCTCTATGGAGCAGACCATGGCCCGGCCGCACGTGGCCTGGAACTTCGCCGAGGACACAAAGGGCTGGCACCTGGCGACTCAACCCGCGATCCTTTTGACTTCTCAGCCGGCCGGGCTGCCCTCGACGCTGCCTGTTGGTGATTGGAGCAGGCTGGGGCTCGCCAACTTCTCGGGAATCGGCCACTACCAGACGGATGTTGCTCTTGGCGAGTTGCCGGCCGGAACGAAGGTGATCCTGGACCTCGGCAGGGTGGCGGTCAGTGCGAGAGTCCGGTTGAACGGACAGGATGCCGGCATCGCATTTCTGGAGCCCTACGAGCTCGATGTAACTCCGTTCGTCAAACCCGGCACGAATCGACTGGAGATCGCCGTGGCCAACACGCTGGCCAACTACTACGGGCAGTTCAAGGAACTGACCGAGGCCCCTCTGCATGCCGGAGGCGTGCGGCCGGAGCACAAGGTCAGCGGCCTTCTCGGCCCGGTGAGATTCCGGGTCATGAAGTAGCGCGTGCACCCGGGCACAACTCGGTAACAACGGCACACGCGTCACGGCCGTACCGCACAGGGCAGCGTCGAGGTCGCTTTGGCGACCGAGACCTGCCGCGAACAACGAGCATAGGCGGCAGGTCTCATCCGCTACGCGGATTTCGACCATGCCCTACCCCTGAACCCTGAACCTCGCCACGGCGAGTCGCCTGCGGCGACCCGAACCCTGAACCCCGAGTCCTGAACCCCTATTCCCGCATTAACTCATCGGCCAGCTCGTCGGCGTCATAGATCTTGCGCAGAGCCTCGATGATCGCCCGTGTATCCACGGCAATCGCCCGGCCCTGCCGATCGTCGAAGGCGATGTCCCAGACCAGCGACTGCGGATTGCCGTCGAAGATAATGCCGGTGACCTCGCCCTTGGCGTTGACGATCGGGCTGCCGCTGTTGCCTCCGATAATGTCGGCCGTGAGCACGAAATTCAGCGGCGTCTTGAGGTCGAGTCGGTCGCGGCGGTCGAGCCATCGTTGCGGCAGGTCAAAGGGCGGCTGAGGGCCTCGTTCTTTCCACCGTTCGTACATGCCGGCGAAGTCTGTGAAAGGCGGGATCTGCCTGCCGTTCTGCTCGTAGCCCTTGACGACGCCGAACGCGAATCGCAGCGTGCCGGTGGCGTCGGGGTATAAGTCTTCGCCATAGAGAGCGAACTGGGCGGCGCCGATCTTGGCGTAGTTTTCCCGCTCGACGCCCTCGACCTCGTCCTCAAAGCGTTTGCGCAGGGACCGGCTCTCGGGATCGACGGCTCTGACAAACCGGATCATGGGGTCCTCCGAGGCATCGATCGCCTTCTTGCCCTCCTTCACGTACCGCTTTCGCGTTTCGATGTCCTTGAGCGTGCAGTCGCGGACAAGGCGCTCGGCGCGAGCCTGCGGTGACAGACCATCGAGTGCCTTCACCACCAGCGGGTCGTCCGCGCCGAACCGCTCGGCCATGAGCGTCAGACCGCTGGCCACGCCCTCGATCTCCAGTTGATCGTAGATCGGGGCAGGGGAGTACAGCCACAGGTCAACCGAGTCGAGCTCGGAATCGCGATACTCGCGGAGGCGATCGGGCGAGGGCTTGGGTAGTTCATCGGCCAGGCGCACGAGCGCCCGTGCGATTTCAAAGAGCTTGGACTCGAGCGGATACCCTTCGCGCAGGGTGTTGCGTCGGTTGAAGAATGTGCGGTAAACCCGCTGGGCCTCTGCGATGCGATCCCAGGGCTCGGTAGACTTGGCGGCGGCGCGAAGCTTCGCCTCAGCCTGCTCCTTGCGAAGCATGAATTGCGGGTCCAGCATGGCCTGCTGCATGCCGGTGCGGGCCTTGCGCGAATTCTGAATGCTGAAATAATCGTTCTCGCCGATTCGCAGGTTTTCCTCGCTGCGGTTGCAGAAGACGCCGAGCTGTACTTCCCGCCGCCACAGCCAGTTGAGCACGGTGGGCATCTCGATGTCGCGCAGGAACTTCAAGTGCTCGACGGTGACCAGCCGGCGGGTCCGGGCCGGGTGGCCGAGCACGAACAACAACTCCCCGTCGGCGGCGCCCTGGCGGCTGAATTTCAGAAAGTGCTCGGGCTTGAGGGGTTTGTCGTCCTCGTAGATGCGGAAGAAACAGCAGTCCAGGTCAAAGCGCGGGTAGTCGAAGTTGTCCGTGTCGCCGCCGAAAAAGGCGATGGACTTTTCCGGGGCAAACACCAGTCGGATGTCGGTGTACCGGCGATAGCGGTAGAGATGGTAGCGGGCCCCGTGCCAGAGGGTAACCACTTCGCTGTCCAGGCCCGTGGCGTCCTTGGATTCCTGCTCGATGCGGGTCATGGCTTTGCGCTGGGCCTCGTAGGCCTCGCCCGGCGGCATGTCGGCGGTGGCGGCGGCGGCGACCTGCTCGGTCACGTCCTCGATCGACCAGAGGACCTGCACCTCCAGGTCCGGGCACTTCAGCTCCTCACCGCGCGTGCGGGCATAAAAGCCATTCTTCACCAGGTCGCGCTGCGGCGTACTGAGCTTGTAGAGGTCGTCGACGCCGACGTGGTGGTTGGTCATGACGAGCCCGTCGGCTGAGACCAGCGACGCCGAGGCCCCCATCCGGACGCAGGATTTCTGCAAATGCTCCAGCCAGGCCGGAGTCGGCTCGAAGCCATGCCTTGATTTCAGCACCTCGGTCGGCGGCCGGGTCAGCAGCCACATGCCTTCGTCGGCCAGAACCGAAGAGACCGGGGCCAAAACCGCGGCCATGGCGACCGCGAGAGTGATGGATGGTCCATGCTTTGCGATCATGACATTTCTCCGTATCGCAACCTGCTCCGGTTCGCGTGCTTACGCCTCGGAGCGTGTTCGAGACTGTATCCGGCCGCCCGGTCACTCGTCAAAGGAGCATCACCGAAGGCCTCGTGCCGGGACGACGCTATCTCAGGCAAGAAACGATGATACAGCACAGGAGGAAACGGAGATAACAAAGATCTCCCTCCTCCCTTCTCTCGTGCTCCAGACTACCTCTGTACGCCCCATCTCCCTTTATGAGACTCTAATGTATTTCCTGCGCAACACCGGCCTGCTTGCCCCGAACGGGGCGATTTCTGCGTTCGGCGAGTTAAGCCCATATCATCATGGGGGAGCCCCAAGAAGTCTGAGTGAAGCGGGCTGCGGCTTACGACTTGCGCCGCCGTACCGCCTTCTGGCTGTCTGGAGCAGGGGTGAACATGTCCGAGCGCTTCAGGCCCAGTTCTTTCGCCATGGCGATGCTGTACTCCAGCAGACCCATGTCCGGATAGCGTCCATTGGAGCCGAAGGCGAACTTGATGCCCGCCTCTTTTGCGATCTTGAGGAATCTGAGCTTCGGCAGCTTGAAGCTGGAGCTGATCTCCAAAGCCACGCGGTATTTCACGGCCGCATCGACCACCCGTCGGATTCGCGACTCCGTCCAGAACCGGTCGTATTCATCGGCCAGCGGTGCCGGCAGCCAGGAAACGTTGACCAGCATGTCGATGGGCTGGGTGGTGATGATTCGCACGTGCCAGTCGACGAAGCGGTCCATGAACGCCTGCCGGTCGGACATCTCCACGCGCTGCTCAACGCCCGGCTCCCAAAGCTTGACGCGCCGCCCGTCCTTGCCGGGGAAAGTCATGGTGTCGGTGATCGTGTAGTCGAGTTTGGCCAGGGCCTCGGGAGAAAAACACTTTGCCCAGTCGGTCCATTCCGCCTGCACGCCCTTGTAGACGCCCTTGCCCTCGAGCTTGCGGATGTACGCGAGCAGTTCGTCGTCATTGCTGAGCACCACCGGGTACTTGTTTTCCTTCGTGCCGGCGTGCTCGACGATGCCGAACTTCACCCCGCGCTGGCGAGACAGCGGCAGGACCTGCTCGAGCGTGCTGTTGTCCAGGTGAACATGGAAATCGACCAGCGGGAAACCGAGTTCCTCTCCTGCAGGCCGGCTTGTCGCGGCCGGCAGTGTGCCACCTGTCAACGAGGCGAGACCGGCCCCCAGGACCCGGCCGAGGAGGGCGCGACGCGGCATGGGCCTTTCCCGGGCGGTAAACACGCTCGTGCCAGAGCACCGAGTATCCCGAAGCCGCCTTATCGTGGCTCCGCTGTTCACGTGGTTTACCTTGCCGATTTCGATGCGGCGGACTGGGCTGCCGCCTCCATGGGCTTGGGTATTTGAACCCGGGTTGCAGGCTGGGTCGTCACCGTGACCGCCCGCGTTGTGACCGGCTGCGTGGTCGCCGGGGCACTCGCGGCCGGACGGGTGGCTACGATTTCCAGTTTGGCCAGCCTGTTTTCAAGGTTGCCGAGTTGCTCGGAAGCCAGCTTCTGATAGGGGTTGACCGGTCCGTCGATCACCTCCTGGTACAGCTTTCGAATCTTCTCGCCGTTACCCTGGCCGTCGATGAAACGTGTTTCCTCTATGGCCGCCAAGGCCAGCTTGGCGCGTGATACTACCACCGGCTGGCCGGCGAATTTCCGAATGGCCTGCTCACAGGCCGATGTTGCCTCATCGAGCAGACGTTCGTGCTCCGTCTTGTCGGCCTCGGATGCCCGGCCAAGGGCCAGGCGATGGGCCAGCGAGGCCTGGAGGTCCAACAGCGACGGACCGAGCCCCGGGTCATCTCCATAGCTGTTGACCAGGTCCTTGACCTCGTCCAGCAGCTTGAGGTCCTGAACCGCCTCGCCGCCTTGGATGGCCGTGATCCGGTTCATGGCCTCAACCTTGGCCCGGCGTTGGCTCCTGGAGTTCATCGTGGCCACGATGATGATCAGAGCGACCACCACGACGCCTCCCACGACGTACGTGGAGTTGCGGACCAGGAAGTCGTAGATCTGCTGGAGGTAGATGCTCAGTTCGTTCGTTTTCAGTTCTTGTCTTCTGCGCTGCTTCATCGCTGTTTCGGCGGCTCCATCGGCGTTCGGCTGAACGGCACAACTTCAACGTTGACAATCGACCGACCAAAGTGGCCCGATTGGATCTGGACGGTACATACTTCGAGCTTCTTCTCGAAGCGCATCGTGATAACACCTTTGAGACTCTGGTCCGACACCCGTTCCCACCCCATCTGGGGCATCTGCTGGCGGTAGAAATCGCGAACCGCAAAGGGGTCGGCCCTTCCCTGGTATTCGTGCCGGGCCATGCGTTGACCGGCCGACTCCTGGTCCATCGAATGCTTGTCGACGAGGTGGAAACCGTCCGGCACGGGCACCTCCTCAAGAAAGGCCACGCCCCGAGGATTGAGTTGCTTCAACCCGCCGCTCTTGCTCTTCGACGAACCGGACGACCAACTGCTGCAGCCGCTTCCCAGGCCTACTGTCAATAACCCGATGAGCAAGCCGCGCAGACCGTGCCGTCTGAATCCTCGCATCTGTCGATTCTGAGACAACAGGACTTCCATGTCATCACCTCTTACCTGCGGCCGTCGCTGCCGCCCTGATGGGCCCAGCTTTCCTGGCCGGACAGCGCCTGCTTGCCTTCCGTGCACCTGCCGGCGTCCCTGCCCGGACCCGAACCAAGCCCTTCCTGGCTCGGGGAACACACCAAGTTAGCCGAAAGAGGGGGTAACAACAAGAACCCGTATCCTCACTGGCGCGACCCGCGCCGAGGCCCGAGAGGGCTGGCAGCACCGCCAACTCTCGGCGGCACCAGCCTGTTGGGTTCAAGGTGCAAGGGGGAGAACCCCAAACCTCACTCCGGGATCGGGTACCAAGGCTCTGGGTCCTCCATCTGTTTCGGGCGGGCAGATGACCGTATCTGTGCCCTGCCAGGTGATCCACAGGAAGTGGCGGAAGTCTCAGTTCCCGGCCACGAGTGTGACGTTCTGCTGCTTGGCCAGATAGCCCTGAAGAGCCCTGATGTGGTAGGGCAGTTCGGTTTTCTGGCCCGGTGGGCAGCTTGCGGTCAGTTGCACCGTGTGGAAATCGTGCAGGGTCGGGCTCAAACCACTGACGAAGACGGTGTGGCCCCCGAAAGTCCGCCGGATCTCCACCTCGATCGGTTGGGCTCGGTAATTGCGGATCCGCTCGACGTAACGGGTATGGTCCTCCCAGCCGGCGACCGTGTCGTTCACCTCGATCTTCACCTGTCCGCCCAGGCTGTGATAAACGTCAAACCCATCTACCTTGAACCAGAAGTTGTCCCGCCAGGTCTTGACGGGAACCCATTCGTGGATGACCTCCGGGTCGGGGCCGAGGTTGAGTTCGATATCCTCACCGATGGGGACATACTTGATTGGCTGCTGGCCCCGGAAGCCAAGGCCGTCCTTGCCGTTGTCGCGGTAGACACGGACGATGCCGTCGGGCAGGGGGGTCGTGCCCAGCTTGGACTCGGTATCGTTCTTCAGCAGGAACATCCGCACCATCTGGTTGCCGTACTCCGCCGGCCGGAAGCGATATTGGATCTTGAACGGCACATCGTCGCCCTCGAACGACCGCATCCGCTTGCTCCAGCCGTTTGGGATGGTCTCGGTGCCCTCGACGGTGTAGATAAAGTACTCGCCAAGGCTCTCCTTCTGGATCTCCTTGGGTTGTGCCGGCGCGCCGGCCGGCGCCATGACCGCCGAACCTGCCAGGTCCATCATCTCTCGGGCCGCCGATGCTCGCAGTCCCTTGGCTTTTGCCTCGTCCAGCTTGTCCACGGCCAACCCGTACCGGCGTTGGGCCAGTTCGGCGATTTTCTCGACCAGATTGATGGTCCCGACCACCAGGCGCACCTGGGCTTTCTCGTACTCTTCACCCGAGTTATTGAACACCCGCACGTAGCCGGTGATGTCCATCCTCGCCTCGTCTGGATCGGTGATACAGACGTAGTCGGCCGACCACGTCAGGCCGCTGGTGAAGTAGGTGATTTCCACCGTGGCCTCGCCGTCCATGGCCGACTCGATGCTCCAATAAAGCATCTGCGGCTTGTCATGTGGATAGGTCGTGTCGAGCAGTTCGAGCTTATCGGCATCCTTGGGAAAGCGGATCTCGACCGACGTGGGATCGATCAGCGTGTTGGCCCAGGAGAACTGCAGCGGGTTGGCCCCTTTCTTGAAGGTCAACCTCCTGGTCTCGCGGACCAGCGTCAGGTCCTCGGCGTTGTAGATGGTCAACTGGATGGTGTTTCGATCCGGCACCGTGGACAGATCGATGTTCTTGGCGACAGCGGGTGCGATCAGGATCGCGGCCAGCAGCGTACCCGTGACGTATGCTTTCATATCAGTGACTCCAGTAAGGCCTGTTCATTCCCGATTCTCAATTCCTCATTCTCCATTCATCTCACCACTCGTTCTTGATCAGCAGATGGAGTCTGTGCGTGATCTTCTCCGCGGCGCCGTCCTTCGCTCTGGCCGGCAGGGGAATGCGGAAGATCAACTTGTCGAAGGTTGCCTTCTCTTTGTCGAGAGTCTCGGTGAAGGTGGTTTCCTTGCCGAGTTCCCAGTCGATCAGCCGGTCAGTCTTGCCGCGTATCTCCTCGCGGATGTGCCGCGCGGATTCGGACACGTCGAGCACGGCGGGCGAATCCTTGAAGTTCTCGATCTCGAACTTGATCACCACGTCGTAGTTGATGAGGTTGCCGCCGACCCGATGTTCCACTCGCCGATCGATGGTTCGCTTGACCACGATGTCGCGGGCCAGGCCCAGGTACAGCCTCATTTCGTCGTCGATTGCAGTGAATCTGCCCCAGTCCTCTCCGACGAAAGCGGTGCCGCCCTTGCCGTCGTCCTGGAAGATCCTGGCCTTGCCGGGCATCAGCGGGAACTTGCCCAACTGGTGCTCCTGGTCGTTCTTGAGCACGTAGTGCATAGGAACGCGGAGCTGGCTCTGTGCCCGGTCCAGGTAGTCGAACTCGACCGGGTCGCAGGTGTAGGTCTTTCGAACGGGGACGCCGGCAAACTTGGCGGAGAGCACCTGCTTGGTCTCATTGATTCCGATCGGGCGGATGAAGTGGTCGCCGAAGCCGGCCCAAAGCCCCGCATCGCCGAAATCCTCGTTCGCCAGGTTGTGCAGCTTGACGTATTGGGCGAGGCTCAGCGTCTTCTCGTCGTGGGAAGCCACGGCCCGATACTCGAAGCTCTTGTTGAGCTGGCCGACGATGTAGCTGATCCGAACGCGGGCCGGCCCCGATTCTTCGGCCGAGATCTGCCAGACCAGGGCGTTCTCGTTGGGTGGATAGCTCACCGACAGAACCTTGACCTTCTCCGGGTCCGCCAGGGCTCGAAACTGGATGCTGTCCTTGTCGATGGCGGTGTTGGCCCATGAGAAGTCAACCTGGTTGACACCTTTCAGCAGCGGCACCACCCGCTCTTCCTCGACCAGGGTCGCTTGAGCGTTGTCCAGCTGAATTTCGACCCGCTCTCTGGCCGGCAGGGTGATCAACTTGATTCGCGCCTGGGCGCGCGGGACCTGGCAGGCGATGATCGCTGTCGTCGCAACCACCAACGAATTCCTGAAGCATCGGTTCATAGGCGCAACCTCCTTTTTGAACGACTGTTATCGCCTCAGGGTCCGCGGGGTGAACACTCTGCGAAATCCCGTCAGCGACATACAGTAGACGCAGGAATGGCCGACAGGTTCCTGATCTCGCTGTTTTTTCGATCCCTGCGGCGGGTTTCGTGACCGTTCAGGCGGCTTCTTCAGAACCCCGAGCGCAAGCGATGGGCGAGACGACACCGCGGCCACGTCGGAGCGGAGGCAGGGGAGCCGCTCCCTGACGGTCGCAGTTCTGAGAGACCCACAGCGACTCCCCCCTCACGCGTCGCAGACTCGGTGCGAGCGGAGGATCGCGGTCGTTGGCACGGTGGTCCGGATCAGTATAGAATCCCGACCTGCCGTCGCTTGGCCGGGCGGCAATTCCCTGGCTGTCAGAATGGGAGGTGGCGATCGGTGTTTAGCTTCATGCCCCGCAACACGCGGTTTTTCGATCTGTTCGAGTCGGCCGCCAAGGTCATGGTCCGGGCGGCGGAGGCATATGCTGAGTTGGGCAGGGACTATGGCAAGCGCGAGGAAATCATCCATCGAGTCCGGCAACTGGAGCACGACGGCGACGAGATCACCCACCGGACGCTGGACACGCTCGACAAGACGTTCATCACCCCCTTCGATCGCGAGGACATCCAGCGGCTGATCGTTCAGATGGACGACGTGGTCGACGAGATTGACGCGGCCGCCAAACGCCTGATCCTCTATCGGGTCGAATCCCCCACGCTCTGGCTGGTCAAGCAGACCGACGTGCTGCTCAAGGCCGCAACCGTGATTGCCGAGGTCCTGCCCAAGCTGCGTAATCTGAAGAAAGCCGGCGATCTGCACGAGCGTTTGGTCGAGATCCATCACCTGGAGAATGTCGGTGACGACAATAACCACGCGGCCGTCGCGGATCTGTACAACCACTCCAAGGACCCCATCCTGGCGATGAAGTGGAAGGAGATCTACGACATTACCGAGCGGGCCATCGATACGTGTGAAGACGTGGCCAATGCCATCGAGGCGATTGTGATAAAGAACTCCTGAGCTGGGGTCCCTCTGCACTTATGCTTACCCTGATCATCATCATCGTCGTCATCGCCCTGGCTTTTGACTTTCTCAACGGCTTTCACGATGCCGCCAACTCGATCGCGACCGTGGTCTGCACCCGGGTGCTGACGCCGATTCAGGCGGTCGCCTGGGCGGCGTTCTTCAACTTCGTGGCTGCCTTCGCGTTTGGGACAGGAGTGGCCAAGACGGTCGGAGAGGGTCTGATTGACCTCAGCATGGTGGATCACTACGTCGTGATGTCCGGCCTGCTGGGGGCCATCATCTGGAACATCATCACCTGGTACCTGGCTTTGCCGACCAGTTCTTCCCACGCCCTGATCAGCGGTTATGCCGGGGCGGCCATTGCCAAGTGCGGAGTCTCGGTGCTCATCGCTCAGGGATGGCTCAAGGTGCTGGCGTTCATTGTCCTTTCACCGACCATCGGGCTCGTGCTCGGGTTGCTGAACATGATCGTGGTCACGAACCTGTGCCGCAACGCCCGTCCGCGTTTCGTCGACAGCCTGTTTCGCAAACTGCAGTTGGTCTCGGCGGGCTTCTACAGTCTCGGTCATGGCACGAACGATGCCCAGAAGACCATGGGAATTATCGTGGCCCTGCTGGTCACCGCCGGCAAGGAACACTGGACAACCGGCGGGGCGGCGCTTTTCGGCCGAGAGCATAGCATTGCGTGGTGGATTATCCTGAGTTGTCACGCGGCCATCGCCCTGGGAACGTTCTTTGGCGGTTGGCGGATCGTGAAAACCATGGGTGACCGGATCACGCGCCTTCAGCCCATAGGCGGATTCTCTGCGGAGACGGCCGGCGCGACCACCCTGCTTGGTACAGCCCTGTGGGGAATCCCCGTCTCCACCACGCACGTCATCACCGGAGCCATCCTCGGCGTCGGCTCCGCCCGCAGCGTGAAATCCGTCCGCTGGATCTGGGGTGAGAAAATCGTCATGGCATGGGTCCTCACCTTGCCGTGCACCGCGTTCATCGCAGCTGTCCTCTATCTCATTCTCCACTGGACGATTCTACCCGTCGGCAACGGAATTCTGGAACATATCCGCTGAGCGCTCTGCGACCAACAGACCAACAGGCCAATAGACCAACAGACCAATAGACCCTCGCCGACCAGCGGCCGCAGAGCCCGCTCTGGCGAATGACTTCTCCGCCCGGTAGCATGCTCGGACTGGCTTGCCAGGGAACTGGATCGGCAGTCAAACGGGAGGTTCTTTTCCATGCGATATCGTGCAGCAATGGTAGTCGGGGCCGTGCTGGCCGGGATTTCCGGTTGTGGCCAGGTGTTGACGACAACCCGGCCGGGGCTGGTCTATCCTCGGACCAAGACCGTTGACGTCGTCGACGACTACCACGGCGTCAAGGTGCCCGACCCGTACCGCTGGCTGGAAGACCTTGACTCGCCCGAGGTCAAGGCCTGGGTCGAAGCCCAGAACCGGGTTACCTTCAGCTTTCTGGAGTCGATCCCCGCCCGGACGGCGATCCGTAACCGCATCACCGAGTTGTTCGACTTTGAGCGTTTCGACGTCCCCTCGGTCTGCGGCGGCCGCTACTTCTTCACGCGGAACAGCGGCCTGCAAAACCAGTCGGTGCTTTACGTGGCCGAGGATCTGAACAGCGAGCCGCGGGTCCTGCTCGACCCCAATACCCTCTCGGCCGACGGCACGGTAGCCCTGGCCGGCGCCGACGTGACCGATGACGGCAAGCTCCTGGCCTACGCGATCGCCCGCGCGGGCAGCGATTGGAACGAACTGTATGTGCGTAGCGTGGAAACCGGCCAGGACCTGCCCGACCACATGAAGTGGGTGAAGTTCTCCGGAATCTCCTGGACGCTCGACGGCGGCGGCTTCTTCTACAGCCGTTACGACGAGCCGAAAGACGCCAAGCTCGAGGCCAGCAACTACTACCAGAAGCTGTACTATCACCGGCTGGGAACGCCCCAATCCGAGGATCGGCTGATCTACGACCGCCCCGACCAGAAGGAATGGATGTTCACGGGCGAGGTCACCGACGACGGGCGATACCTGCTCATCTACGTCTCGGTGGGCACCGAACCGAAAAACCGCGTCTACTACCTCGATCTTAAGGAGGAGAACGCCCAAGTCGTCCGCCTGCTGGACCAATTCGATGCCGAATACGTCTTCATCGATAACGACGGGCCGATCTTCTGGTTTCGCACCGACCTCGACGCCCCCCGCCGTCGCGTGGTCGCGATCGACATCCGCCGTCCGGAGCAGGCCAACTGGAAGGAGCTGATCCCGCAGGCGGCCGAGACGCTCGAGTCGGTCAGCGTCGTCGATGACATGTTCCTGGCGAGCTACCTCAAGGATGCTTATTCGCAGGTGAAGGTCTTCGACCTGGACGGCAAGTTCGTGCGCCAGGTTGCCCTGCCCGGGATCGGCAACACCTGGGGCTTCGACGGAAAACGCAGCGACCGCGAAACCTTCTACGCGTACACCAGCTACACGACGCCGGGCACCATTTACCGCTACGTGGTGAAGACCGGTGAGAGCGTCGTCTACAAACAGCCGAAGGTCCGCTTCCACCCGGACGACTATGAGACGCGTCAGATCTTCTACGCGAGCAAGGACGGCACGCGCGTCCCGATGTTCATCACCCACCGCAAGGGGCTGGCCCTCGCCGGTAGCGCCCCCACGCTGCTGTATGGTTACGGCGGCTTCTCCATCCCGAACCTGCCGCGCTTTGCGGTCAGCCGTGTGGTGTGGATGGAAATGGGCGGCGTCTACGCCGAGGCCTGCATCCGCGGCGGCGGCGAATACGGCGAGGACTGGCACAACGCCGGCCGTCTCAAGAACAAGCAGAAATGCTTCGACGATTTCATCGCGGCCGCCGAGTGGCTGATTGCCAATAAGTACACGCGGCCGTCCAGGCTGGCCATCCAGGGCGGCAGCAACGGCGGCCTGCTGGTTGGAGCTTGCATGACCCAGCGGCCTGACCTGTTCGGCGCGGTGCTGCCGGCCGTCGGCGTCCTGGACATGCTTCGCTTCTCGCAGTACACGATCGGCTGGGCGTGGACCAGCGAGTACGGCCGTCCGGACGACCCCGAAATGTTCCCCGTGCTCAAGGCGTACAGCCCGCTGCACAACCTTAAGCCCGGCACGCGTTATCCGGCGACGCTGCTCACGACCGCCGACCATGACGACCGTGTCGTACCGTCACACAGCTTCAAGTTCGCCGCCGCCCTGCAGGCTGCCCAGGCCGGCCCGGCGCCGGTTCTGATCCGCATCGAAACCCGCGCCGGCCACGGCGCCGGCAAGCCAACCAGCAAGCGTATCGAGGAGGCCGCCGACCAGTTGGCCTTCCTCACCCGCGCGCTTGACATGAAGGCAACAGGGTTTGCCGGAGAGTAACCGCCCCCTCGGCAGGTTCGGGTGATTGTCCTGCAGCAGCCTCGCGCGAACCGGGCAGGAAAAGGTGTCAGGATGCTTTTTCTCTTGCCTCATGCTGTTTTCGCGGTCGGCCACGGTGACCTAGGGCGGCTGCCGCGCCGGACGATTCAGCGGCTGATACGCAAGCCCAGGCTCGGTAATCCGCGGCGGCCGCCCCACCACCCCAGACTACCACCATCACCGCCCAGCGTCAACAAAAATCATCCTGACACCTTTTTCGATCTCCGCCGTCCAAGAAATCGCTGCAAGAAACCAGACAGAAGGGAACGAGGTGGAGACGGTTGAGGAGGTTGAGGAGGCCTGCAATTGGCTTTCGACCATTCAATCCAGAAGGCGCCATCGACCGGTCGCTCCTCAAGCTCGGTCTGATCCAGATCTTGCGGGATCTCGAAATCGTTCTGCTTCATGTGGGCAACGAATTCGTCCGGTAGCCTGACAGAATAGCGATCCACATACACGTGAAGGCCCTCTGGCCACATCCAGATTCCATCAGTGAGGTCGCAACAGCCCATGTCCCAATCAGGTGGACCATCTGGAAAGCGGCACCATGAATAGCCGAGGGCTTCGCGAATCCTAACGCCGCATCTCAGATACTTTATTATACAGCATCTCTCCTCCGCGCACCAGGAAGGATCGACCAGCTCCTGGGGATGAGGCAGAACATCCTTGCTTCTGGGCTCGTGCCAATAGCCCACAGCTATCAGAGCTCTGCTCGATTCGCTATCCACCAGTCAGCCATCTCCAGAACAGTGTCCATCTCGATTCCGGGTTGAACGTAACCCATCCCACACCAGGGGGCTGCAAAGGCTCATAATATAGGCGGGTATTGTACCGCATTTGGGGGACACCGTAAATGCCCTTTGTGACCCACGCTTCGCCCAGTGGAGCAAGAACCGGTGTAGTGGTTTCGTTCGCGAATGTTATCGCGATCATAAAAGGTGTCAGGATGATTTTTCTCTTGCCGCATGTTCTTTCCGCGGTCGTCCGCGGGGACGCAGGGTGATTTCCAGGCCGAGCCGAGCGGCGATTCTCGCCTTCCACCCGTCGGTCCCCAGGGGCATGCCGCGCATGGCCGACTGCCGCACCACCTTCAATGCCCCATCATCCATCGTACGGTTCACGTCCGCAACCCAGTTGCGAGGCCGGTCCACCGGCCAGGGCCTGAGCCGGCCGCTCAGCTCTCCCCCGCCCGTCCGCCAGGCCCAGAGGCTGCCCCAACGCCAATCCTCCGCCCGATCCACCAAACCCGCACGCAACCCGTTCGCCTCGACGTACCGGCAGACAGTCAGAAAGTGAACGTCATCCTGAACCGGAAAACTCTTGAACCGGCCCTGATACAAAGGGCCTTCGCCGGCGCTATGGTAGTGGGCGTGCCAGCGGTGGGTATGGGTCACCGTGATCCACTGCATCCATGTCGACAGGTCCGTCGCTCTGCCTGCATGAACCACCAAGTGCCAGTGATTCGGCATCAGGCAATACGCCAGCAGCTTCGGGGCGTCCGGCCGATCCAGCCCCTCGGCCAGCACCCGCTCGAACGCCGAATAGTCCTCCTGCTTCTCAAAGATCGTCAGCCGCATCACCCGACGATTCAACAGGTGATACGCAACCCCAGCCTCGGTAATTCGCGGCGGCCGTCCCATCACCTCAGACTACCATGATCCCAACCCAATGTCAATAAAAATCATCCTGACACCTTTTACGATCCCGACAGGGTGTGCCGGAAAATAACCGCCCCATGCAGGTTCCGGTGATTCTCCGGCAGCCGTGCGGAAAAAGGAAAACGGCCGGGGCTCACTTGGAGACCCGGCCGTTTTTCTGATGTTGTCCGCGCGGCAATGCGAGGTTGTGACGACTATTCCTTCACCGCGATGTAGTAGAGCTTGCCTTCGGAGAAGGTCCGGCCGGCCAGTTCGCCGATCTCGGGACCGGTGCCGATGAACAGGTCGCCGCGGCCGGCCGCCCGGATCGCACCGCCGGTGTCCTGGTCAAACGCGAAGGCCTTATAGCGGTGGTCGGCGATCTCCCCGACGCCGTTCAGGCGGGCCGGGAGCACCGTCTGGATGTACGCCGGGCAGGCTCGCGGATAGACCTGCTTGTCCGTAGCAAGCGAACGATACGGCGACACCGGCACGTTCAGGCTGCCGAACGGACCGCCCTGACGCGGAGTGAAGAACACGTACCGCTTGTTGACCGCCAGGCTGGCATCCAGCTCTTCCGGGCGTTCCTTGAAGAACCGGATCAGGCCCTGCAGCGACAGCTCCTTCGGCGGGATCATGCGTCGATCGACGAGTTGTTGGCCAACCGAGGTGTACTCGTGGCCGTTGTCGCCGGCATAGCCGATCTCCAGGAACGAGCCGTCCTCAAGGCGGAGCTTCCCGGAACCCTGCACGGTGACGATGTACGCTTCGAACCGGTCGCGCAGGTAGCACAGTTCCAGCCCCTTGCCGGCCAGGGCCCCGTGCTCGATCTCCGGGCGAGTCAGGTACGGGCCGCCGCCCTTGCGCTGATAGGTCATCGTGGTCTCATTCAATTCGATGTCTGGAGGCTTCTTGTACAGCGGGTACTTGAACTCGGCGTCGGGCCGCAGCCGCGCATCAAAGATGGGGCGATAGTAGCTGGTGAACAGCACCGTCCCTTTGTCATCGCACCCGCGCGACACGTAGACATCGAACCGTTCCTTGATCAGGCGGTCCAGATCCTCGGGCGACCTGGCTTCCCTGAGCGTCTGCATGAAAACCTCGACACTGCGGGTCGCCCGCTCATGAGTGATATCGAGGTAAGGGAAATAGTTCTTCGACGAGTCCTTGCTCAGGTACTCGAGGCTGTTGGCCGCCGCGTACTCGAGATTGGTCTGGTGGTGGTAAGCCTCGCTGAAATCGGGGAGCTGTGCCGGATCGGTGATCTTAACCAGGGCCATCTCGCCCGGAGGCAATGGCTTATAGTAGTCCGGCGGTTCCGGCGCGAGCTCGACCGTCTTTTGTTTGCAGCCGAACACGCCCAAGACCATCAACGTGACACCCAACCAGATACAACGACGCGTGGTAGTCATTGAAACATCCTCCCTGGCCGGTCCTGCTTGCCGATGACGCAACCGCCACCGTCCAACCGCTGCCCGCGACCGCACGCAGCAGCGTTGGCAACCAAGACTCGGTTCTTGTGCGCAGACAGTTGTGTCGCCGCCTCTTTACCCCATCGCTGGCAGACACCACCATTATCGGTGGTTTATACGGCCTTCAGCAACGAAGTTGCAGGACAATCAGCACGAGCAGCGCGGCTTAATCGCCAAAGAGCCGGCGGCTGGCAGGGACACACTGGTGGTGCGGACAAGCAGTGGACGGTTATTCGCCAAGGGGGGAGGCACGCTTCTTTGCGGAGCGGCGAAATTCCGACAGTCAATCGAGAGGCAACGGCCAATTCTCGGGATCGCGGGCGGGGGAGCCAAATCCGCTATGGACGGATTGCGCCAAAACTTGGTCAGCCTGTTTTGCGGAGGGAGCCATCGGCAGTGGCGGACGAGTTGATCACGTCGCTGGGGAACGGGACACGTGCCTCCGCCGACGAGGGTGCGGGATGCTTGGCGGGCAGATCGTCGTGAGCTTCGGGGCGGGCCGGGTCGCTGCCGCTGATGACCTTCGGCCGGGCTGCCCGGTAATCCTCGTCCAAGCCCTCGTTCAGCCAGCGGAGAATGTCATCCTCGGTGGGTGGATGGCGGAGATCGCCGGGTCTGGGCTGGGACGCGGCCGGGGCGACCCGAAACGAGCCGCCGCACCCGGCACACCGGGCCCGGTGACCGATGCCGGAGGCGGGCACGCGGTACCTCGCGCCGCAGGCGGGGCATCGGGTCTCGATCCTGCCCTGATGGCCTGTCATGGCCGGTCCTCCGAGAGCCTTCCCCCCCGGCGGTCTGACGTATCCAGCCGCACCTCGCCGACCGCCCGGCGCTGATCCTCCGGGCATCGAGTGCGGCACCGGCGCTATGGCAACATTAAGAGGTATCTGTCTGGCGCCACCACCTTCGCACAGTGGCGGCTCTTCGCGGTGCCTTCACTCAATTCTATGCCCG
Organism: Phycisphaerae bacterium; assembly: GCA_030372985.1. Lineage (GTDB taxonomy): Bacteria > Planctomycetota > Phycisphaerae > UBA1845 > PWPN01 > JAUCQB01. The sequence continues at coordinate 48,832 of JAUCQB010000193.1, read as the reverse complement.
CGGCGTCGCGGATTTCCACGCGATTTCGGCAGGATTCGGCCACGGATGTGCGGCATCGTCCCGACGAAAACAGCGCGGGCCGCTGCGCCACGCTCGAAGCGCCTACCAGATCATTCGGCCAGGAACGGATTCGACTTTCGTTCAATCCCGATGGTGGTCGGAGGTCCGTGGCCGGCGTACACGGTGGTTTCATCGGGCAGGGTCAGGAGATGACGGCGAATGTTGGCGAGCAATTGCCGGCCGTTGGAGCCGGGGAAATCCGTTCGCCCAATACTGCCGGGAAACAGGGCGTCCCCGGTGAAAACGATGCCCGCCTGCGCACAATAAAGTGAGACCCCACCGGGCGAATGCCCCGAGGTGTCCAGGACCCGCCAGGAAAGGGCCCCCAGGGGCAGGGTCATCCCGTCGATCAGGTCGAGGTTGGCCGGGGTCTGGATGGCCAAGTCAATACCGAACATGGCAGACAGGTTTCGTCGTCCGTCGGCGAGCATCGGCCTGTCCGCCGGGTGAATGCCCACCTGGGCCGTCGGGAACGCCGAGTGAACCTTGTCGACGCCGGCAATGTGGTCCCCATGCCCGTGGGTCAGGAGGATTCTCTCGACGGTGATGCGCTCGGCGGCCGAGTATTCCAGCAGGTTGTCGACCGCCGGCGCAAAACTCGGATCGATCACCCAACCGATGCGATTCCCATCATCGGACAGAACACTGACCGCGTAAGCGTTCTCGGCGAAATTCGGATCGACAAAAGCTTGAATACGAAGGTCGTTGTGGCTCACGGTTGTTTCCTGTTCTCCAGAAGCTGAAGAAGCGTCCTGGCTCGCTCGGCGCCAGGCGTTTCGCCATAGAGATCGATGACCCGGCGGCACTGCTCGGCCGCCTCGTCAAACTGACGCTGCACGACCAGCCGCTGGGCGCTTGCGTACAAGGACAACGCTTGCTCCGCCCGTCGGCTGGCGAGGCGGTCGGCAATCTCGCGGCGTACGGCGGGGTCGGACTCCAGGTGCAGACGCAGGCCGCGAGCCTCGCGGGCGAGCGGTCCGGCGATGAACCGGCTCTCGATTTCCTGCAGGACTTCCACGGCATCAGCCGGTCGGCTTTCGGCGGCACATGCGCGGGCCTTGACCAGCTCGAGCCTGCCGGGCGCCTCGAGGTCTTCGATCAGTCGCTCCGCCCGCCGGACATGAGCCGCCTCGTGCCAGGGCCGCTGCACGCATATTCGATCGAGCGACGGCAGGTCGGTGACGAGCCTGGCAGCGGTCATCCGGTCAAGGGCGGCGCTGATATGATCGGCACAGCGATCAAAGAACCAGTCGAGCGCCTCCTGGGCCACGTCGCTGTCGAGCACGTGGCCGATGCGGGGGCGATCCAGATCGACCCTAGCACCGGCGGCTCGAAGCCGCTGAAGGCCTTCACGCATTCGCTCGTGGTTGATGTCCGCCATGCCCACCGCGTAGAACACCGGCACGTGCGCCCTGGCCTTGACTTGCTCGCTCGTGATCCAGGGAGGGACATAGTTGGCCAGCGCCGCCACGGCCGTGACGGGGGCTTTCTCGACGTAAAGAAACTGAAAGCTCATCGCCCCGCCGGCCGAGAAACCCGCCAACAGCACCCGCTGCGTGTCGTAGGTCACATTCGCCTGCAGGTGCTCGAACATCGTCTGGATCATGGCTGTATCACTGTCCCGCCATCCGGGCCCGACACCCTGCGGTGCCGCGATCAGCGGCGAAATCCGCATGTTGCGGGCGCCCCAGAAATCGACCATCTGCGCTGCCGTGTCATCGGTGCCGTGTAGGGCGATGATGAGCGGGGGCATCTGGCCCGGGCCGTAACCGGCGGGCTTACGCAACACGTAGAACGCGTGGCCATCACGGCCGGGAATCGGCAACGGGATCCGTTCGATCGCTGGAGCGGAAAGGAGTGGAGCAGGACCAGTGGCCGGCTTCGAGGCAGTAGCAGGCAAGGAGGACTCTGTCGGCTCAGAGCCTGGACGAAAACCAACACTGCCCGACCGCAGGCCAGCGTCGAGGTCGCCACGGCGACCGAGGCCTGCCACATGGTTGAGCCGCGGGCGGCAGGTCTCCGCCGCCGTCGGCGGCTCCGACCGTGCCCTACCTTGTTCACAGGCGCTCTCAGCCCGTCTGGGCTCGCCCATGACCTCAGGCTGACCGGCCGCAATTGCCGCGACCAACACAAACCCCAAGGCGACCAAAAGCCGAAATAGTCCTCTGCTCAGCAGCTTCAAAACAGGTATCTCCATGCACCAGCCGTGGCTCATTCTACAGGCTCGCCAATCGGCTTCAATTCGGTCGTCTACTGCTCATCCAAGCGGCATCGTGCGCCGAACCTTACTCGCGCGGAGGAGAATGCTCAGTCTGAGTAACTGCCGACGAGGGCGTCGGCTCCACAAGTGGGGTTGGCTCTACGCATCGGAGTGGCGGGCTCTGCCATGATTCGGTGGCCCTGATGCGAACCTTTTTCACACCCGTGCGTCTGATATAATGAGATCAGGAGGTGTTATCATGACCAGTCACCTCGTTCGGCTGGGCCTTCTCCTTGGGCTTGCCGTGATCGTCGGACTTGCTTCCACCGCCAAAGCAGCCAAGCCGCAAGTCGTGTATCGCCGTGCCACAATCCGATCGGCCGTCCCGCCGATCATCATCAAAAAGGCACATCCCGGCCGGGCGATACTGAAGCCTTCTCAGACGGGCATCATCCCCATCCCGACAACCTGGGACGCAGTGATGATGCCGATCCCGACCGACATCGACGCGAAGATCGTGCTGCTGAAGACCAAACCCTGACAAACCCCGACGGGTTGTCGGTGGGCAGGTTGCGGCGAGCTCTGGCAGTAGGGCAGCGTCGAGGTCGCCCCGGCGACCGAGACCTGCCATATCTTTGACCCAATTCACCGCTCTTCTGATGACGGTTGCGTGACCGGCAACGGTCTGGACTTGACAGGCAACCACGGAAACCACGACGGTGGTGGAATCGGCCTGGCGTCCCAGTCGGGCCAGTGATCTTCCAACAGTACCGGAATGACGACTTGAAGAAAGCGTTTCATGGACTCAGTCGCTTCCTCCAACGTTGTCTGCGAATCAGACTCCATGCTGACATCAACCTGCGAGAAGTATACATGTCGCTCATGTGAATCCCGTATGGCTTGGCCTGCCCCCCACACATCGCGGCAGAACTCTCCGTTGGCATAACAGGTGCGGACGGTGATCCACCGTTTCACGACTTCCTTGGCATGTTTCTCGAATTCATCTGCTCTCAGCGGCACGCTGATTATTCGCCCGCGACTGGCGATAGTGATGCCTTCTTCAGTTCGTCCAACCCAACGGGTACGACCGGCAAATGAGCCGTGCACAACATGCATGGGGTTCTCCAGAGAAGCCGAGCTGTAGGTCACGAAGAGCGAAATCCTGCGACCCTGCTCATCCTGCATCAGCCAGCAAACGTAGTCGTCCAAAGGCGGCTGATCCACGACATAGAGCAGAGGGTCAAAACGTTTGGCTTCGACAAGCACACATGGCGAGAGCCGCTCTGCGTCCAACTGGCTAAGCGGAACCTTCAGAGGCAGGGGCAATGTTTGCGACAGAGTATGATCCCTCGCCACGAGGTAGACAGCGGTGGCAATTGAGAGTATCACGCCCATGCACACATACCGGTTGCACAGAGGCGACAGAATCGACCGCAGCCTCATGCGCGGGGGCGGGCAAGTCACAAACGTGCCCGGGTCATCAGGATCAAACTCGTTGCCGCACTCGGGACAGCGATTGTGCGTCTGACCCCGAAGGTCGTAACCGCACTTTGGACAGTAACGTCTGTGCTGCTGCTCCAAATCGAGTCGCCCCATAACTTGAGCTCTCTAGCCAGACCCAGCGCATGCGTGACAGGTATTCATGTTACGATGTCCGGGGGCACCAGGTTCAGTCTCCAGGGATGGCCATTTCTTAGGGTCCGATTCACTTGAGTAATAATCGCCTCAAACGGTCCGCTCCAAGCCGGCTCAAGGGCACCATGACGATGGTCGCGTAACCGCCGATGATCAACTCGAAGGTCGGCAGCTGCGGGTAGACGTGAGTTTGTCTAGTGCGCGGGAGGGGCATCGCTTCCGGTGAGCCACGCATTGAAGTGCTCCAGGGTCTTGTGCGTGCAGAGCATGTAGCGCGGCAGGCCCATGAGATCGTGCGTGCGGGTGACCGGACCCGGACGGATGGTCGTTGCGGTGCGGAAACCGGCCTCGCGCACGATCTTGCGGACCTGCTCGTCGTTGGCACCGGCGGGATAGGTGTGGTGGCGCGATATCTTGCCATCGAGATGTCTACGGATGGCCTCGTTGCAGCCCTCGAGCTGCGGAACAACCTCGGATCGTTCGCATCGCGACAGGCAAGGATGGTTGATCGTGTGGTTTTGAACGTCCAGGATGCCCGCAGCGTCCATCTCGCGAATCTGGTGCCAGTCCGAGTGGTTGACCGTGCCAATCCAGTCGGTCGTGATGTACGACGTCGCGAACAGCTTTCGTTCCCGCAGAATCGGGTAGGCGTACGTGTATTGTCCCTGGTATTGGCCGTCGAAGGTGGAGGGGTTGATAGGCCGGCCGTTTTGCGGCCGGTTGCTGCTCGCCAACGACCATTCTTCCTTTCCATGATCCCAGCCCGTGTCAGCGGGCTTACGTTGGCCAGGAAAGCCCGTTGAAACGGGCTCACTGTGACGAAGAAACGAGAGAGGAAGGGGGCTCGAACGCGAACCAGCCGTACAACGGCTGGCCTATTGGCCCTTCGGGAAAGACCGCTGAAGCGGCCTGTTCCCGGCTTGCGCCTGCCGCTAACCCAGCGAACCACGAAAGATGCCGTCAATTCTGTCACGGCATCCTGAACGGATGGCGAGGGAGTCGAACCCCACGCCCGGAGGCGCCATCTGGTTAGCAACCAGCGACCGGCCCACGCCGGCATCACCATCCTCGCGCCGGTTCTCGCGGTATCGGAAGGCAGAGGGCACGATCCCCATGCGTGTTACCGCACCACCCGTTTTCGAGACGGGGGCCATCCCGCTGACGGCTTTGCCTTCCATGGGGTGACCGGCGGGATTCGAACCCGCACCCCCGCATTCACAGCGCGGTGCTCTGGCCACTTGAGCCACGGCCACACTCGGGCAGCGGGAATCGAACCCGCCCGCGCCGGGCAGGACCCGGCGTCCTCGCACCTGCGAGCACACCCGAAACAGGCGCCATGCGCGCACCTTCCTCACTGACCCCGACCGGATTCGAACCGGTAACCTCCGGGATGAAACCCCGGTGATCTCGCCAGTTAATCTACGGGGCCGTCAAACGAAAACGGCCGGGCGACCCGCTGGGATCGTCCGGCCGTGGCATCCGCTGTGATGAGCCGATCAACTAGCGCATAGCCACCTCCGAACAATCCTTGCAGGATTGCTCCTGTTCATGGCGACTATGACTCGATGAGCGGTTCGTATTCATATTACGTAACCATACTCCATAAACAGGCGGAAGTCAAATGGGCTCGAATCGGAAGGTTTCCGCCACCTCCGGCAGCTCCGACCATGCCCTACCTTTCTCACACCTGTTCCAGGGGGGCGACGAGGGCGTCGGCCCTACAGCCGCAGGCCGTTGGCCCGGGCGGCCTCGTTGAGGACACGGGCCATGATCTCGTAGCCGGCGTCGTGCGGATGCAGGCCGTCGCGGGCCAGATCCTTGCGCAGCTCGCCGGCCGAGTCTTTCATCGGACAGGCGTAGTTGACGTAGATGCATCCTTTGGCCGCACACATGGCTTTCAGCTTCTCGTTGATCTTCGGCAGGATCGGGGCTTTGCCCGCGTGGTTGCCGGTGTCCGGGTTGGTCGGGAGGATTGAGCAGACGAACACCTTGATGCTCGCCTTTTGGGCGGCGTCCACCATCGCCTCCATGTTCGCCATGACCCCGCTGATGGTTTCCTGCTCGGGCTTGTTGGCGCTGAGCGCTCGGGCGACGTCATTTGTACCGGCCAGAATCACGACATTTCGCGGTTTGAGCTGGATCACGTCGGCATCGAACCGCTTGGCCATGTGCGGGGTGATGTCCCCGCCAATGCCCCGGTTGAGAATGACCCCGTCACTTGGAGCGAAATAGGCGGCCAGTTCCCACAGTTCGGTGATCGAATCGCCCATGAACACCGTACCGACGGCCACATCCTGGCGGATGACTTCCTCGTTCCAGAAATCAAAACGTCCGCGAAGCCGATCCGCGGCGGCGTTGTTGCCGAAGTTCCCCGGCTTGATCAATTGCTGTTTCTGTTCATCCGTGCGGCCGGCCCGCTTGATGGCCGGATGGATTCCGCACCCGCCGGCTGCCACCAGACCCAACAGGGTCGCAACGACCAGCCAGTTCTGTCGACTCTTGATTTGCATGTCTGTCTCCTTTCTTCGCTGTGGACGTCAACACTCGTTCCACGTTCAGTCGGGCGCCAGTGTAACCTCCTGCACATCATCAGGCGAGAGGAAGGCAGCCGAAAAACGTAGCCACGACCTGGTCACCTTCCGCGTTGAGCAGACCCGTTACGCACTGGCGGGCAAGCGGCCAGTGACGTCCGACGAAGGACTGGACGCGGACTGCTAACGATGAAGCAGTTGGGTTGCCGTTGCCGCGATCGCGATCAACGCCAGCACGATGGATTCGCCGGCGATCAGCCCGGCGGCGATGGGGAACGTGTAGGTCCCCGCGCTTTTCTTGTGCATCCTTGCCCAAACCCATGCGATCACTGCCCCGATCGCGAACGAAAGGCTGTTCTGGAAAGGCACCACCCAGGCCAGACCCAACCCCATCGCAGAGGGCAGATACGGGGCTGCTTTGGGCAGCCTCGCCGAAAGCACGGGCAGGATGATGCCGAGTGCCGCACCGATGAGAATCGCCCATTGGGCGGTGATCGGGATGGTATGCAGGCCCTGGGTGAGCGCGTCGGCCATGGCCTTCCACATGTACACCGCAGGCGGATTGAATGAATGCAGCCTCTCCGCGGTGGGTACCATGAGATACCAGGCCGGGATGATGGCGGCGACACCGAAGAAGATGCCGGAGAACTGAGCCAGGAATTGCTTTCGCGGATTGGCGCCCAGCAGGTAGCCCGACTTCAGGTCGGTGAGCAGATCGGCCGCACTGCCGGCGGCGGCGGCGGTGGTACCGGCCGACATCAGATTGACGATGTAGTCGCCCTTGGCCAGGATCGCGTAAACGAGTTGAGTCACCTTTCCCATGGCCCCGGTCGGGGTGGTGTCAGTCTCACCGGTGGCCCGGCAGGCAACCAGAGACAGAACGAAGGACATGGCCACCGCAATCGCGCCGAGCAGAATCGACATGTGAAACGCGAAATAGTTGAGAAGGACAATGGCGACGCCGATGGGAATCAGTCCGCCAACCAGCCATGAGCTGGGAACCTCGATCGCATCGATCGCCTTCTGGTAATCGACGGATGAGCCGTGTGAATCTGAGGCCGTTTGCTGAGGATTGGAGTGGGTTGTGCGCCGAAACACCCGAAACGACCGCGCGAGCGTGCGCCATTGGAGACCTACGGACACCAGGCTTGAGAAAACCATGATCGACGTCCCGCCCCACAGGGCCCACCTCGTCGGGAGAAGGATCGCTCCCGGCGACAGGCTGTCGGCCGGCGCGTAGCTCGAAGAGCCTGCGACGGCCACGTGAGCCCCGTAGCTGACGAGCAGCGGCATGGCGACGTAGTAGAGCAGGACCGAACCGGCGAGCATCGAGAACGATACGCGCGTTCCGACGAATGCGCCGGCGGCGATCATCAGCGTTCCCGGCTCGAAGCCCAGACCCGCCAGGCTGGCCTTCGCCGCACCCTGCCTGAGCCAGTTCATCGGATTGATGAATCCACCGAAAGCAAGCAGTTCCGGGATGTGCACGTACCGATAGATCTTGTCCAGCGCGGCGATGACCCCCTCGGGACCACGGAAGAAACCCGTGATCGCGCCGCAGCCCAGGGCAAGGATCAGCGAATAGGCCTTCCTGACCGCCTCGGCCCCGCGACTGTGCAGACTGCGCAGCGTCTCGGCGGCGGCCATGCCGCTGGGGAACGGAAGCTGCTCGATGTTGATCATCTGCCGCTTGAGCGGAATGGCCATGAACACACCCAGAGCTGCGGTCAGAAACGTGAACGCCACCAGAGTGGTCCAGGGCAGATGGGCGCCGCTCATCAGCAACAGAGAGCCGACCGCCGTGGCCAGGGTCCCGCCGGTGGACATGCCGGCGGCCGATGCGGTTGACTGCATGCAGTTGTTCTCAAGAATGGTCATCGGCGTAAGACGGCGACCCGAAATCGCCCTCAGCGCGTTCCAGATCACGTACGACAGGACGCAGGAAGTAATCGCCACACCGAAGGACCAACCGAGCTTCAGGGTGGTGTACAGGTTCGAGATACACATGAACATGCCCAGGATTCCGCCCATCAGGACGGCGCGGAGCGTCAGTTGCTTGACGTGTTCGCCCTGGTAGACGTGTTGATACCAGTGCAGCTCCTTCTCCTCGGGCGTCGCACCTTCGCGGAGCGGCGGGACCTCGCGAGCAACCTCGGCCGGGGCGCAGGCTACGCCCGTACCCCCGGATTCGGTCGTGGTCTCCGGCACATTGATGCCTTCGTCGGAAGGGCCTTCGTGACGATTGTTGTAGTCGTTGGGCATAGATAACCTTTGAACAGACCGTCGTCGATTGGCAGGGAAGTTAACCGCAACTCGCCCAAAGGACAAACACGAGACCCCAGCGTCGCATACGGCAACGCTGGAGAATGTAGAATGGCGAATGCAGAATGGAGAACGGGGCTTGTTCTGTCGCGAACGGCACAATGCACCGGCAGTGGTGTTCCGGTGCAAGCCAAGAAGCGTGAGAATAAGGGTGTCTTCACGGCTCCATCCGATTGTCCATGGTCGGGTTTTATGCAACTTCAGGGTAAAGCCGGCAAGCGAGTCGATGTAGCCAAGGAGAAAGATGACCGATAGAATAGCACTGTGGTCAATGTCGTCGATCGGATTTCCGGCGACGGCACCTTCCGTGCCTTAGTGGCCCGGATCCGCGAACTGAGCTCCTTGGCTGTCGGGGAAGGCGACAGAAACCGGTCGCCCGGCGGCGCGATGGGGGGGGTGGTATCGGCGGACGGGCTGTGGGGATGCTTCGCGCCCATTCTGGCCGGCGCGCTGGCCATCGAACTGAACCGCCCCCTTCTGTACGTCACCGCCCATCTGGACCCGGCCGACGAAATCCGCGACGACCTCGAGTTGTTCTGTCATCGGACGCCCGAGCTGCTCAGCGCCTTCGAAGCCGCCCCGGGCCAGGGGGCCGCCAGCGACGAGATCCATGCCGAGCGCATTCGACTGTGCGCCAGGTTGCAGGCTGCCACCCAAGGCAATCAGAAACCCCCGCCGTTCATCGTCGCACCCATCCAGGCACTGATGCAGTGCGTACCCTCGCCGCAGGCCCTGACCGCCCAGTTGCTCGCCCTGTCGGTGGGCCAGGAACACGAGCCACAGCAAATCGCTCACTGGCTCATCGAACACGGCTATGCACGGCTGGACCAGGTTGAGTCTCCGGGCGATTTCGCGCTCCGCGGCGATATCCTGGACATATTCCCCCCCGCCGAGACCGATCCCTATCGCATCGATTTCTTCGGCAACCAGGTCGAGTCCATCCGCCGATTTGACGTCAGCACCCAGCGATCCGACACCGAATTCGACGCCATCCAGATCGCCGCCGTCTCAACAAAAAGGTGTCAGGATGATTTTTCTCGCACAACAGCAAAAGGGTCTCAAGACGATTCTTCTCGCACAGTCCAAAGGCCGCGACCGGGCCGGGAGGCCGGAAAAAATCATCCTGACACCTTTTTCTCAGAAGACAGCATCACCAGCTTCCTGTCGTATCTGCCGGCGGATGCGATTGTTGCATTCGACGAGCCGGTGGAGATTCAGGAGATTGGCAAGACGTTCTGGAGCCGCCTCAATGGCCCGCCGGGTATGACGCCGGTTCACCGCGTGTTCCAGCGGGCCGGGGGGTTCGCCCAACTGCATCTCTACCGCCTGGCGGGAGGCGACGTCGATAACCGTTTCAATTTCCACGTCCAGAGCCTGGCCCGCTTCGAGACCAAGGCGACGGAGGCCCTGGGCGAACTGGCGAGGCTCGCGGCGGAACGCGACGTCCTGCTCTACTGCGACAACGAGCCGGAACGGGAGCGGTTCACCGAGTTGTGGCGAAACACGATCGGCGGTTTGCCCCCGCGGCTGTCAATGCCCGTCGGGCTCATGCACCGCGGATTTGACTGGCTCGGCGGCCGGCTGGCCATCGTCGGACATCATGAGGTCTTTCACCGCTACACGCAGCGACGCCGTATCCGCCGGTGGCATGCGGCCCGGCCGGTGGAATCGTGGCTCGACCTGAATGCCGGCGACTACGTGGTTCACGTCGTGCACGGCATCGCCCGCTTTCAGGGCATGAGGACGATGCGCAAGGGAGACTCGGAAAAACAGGAGGAGTACCTGACCCTCGAGTTCGCCGACAGCGCCCGCGTGCACGTCCCGGTGAACCAGATCGACCTGGTGCAGAAGTACATCGGCATCGGAGCCACCCCGCCGCCGCTCAGCAAGCTCGGCGGCACGCGCTGGACCAAGACCAAGGAACGGGTCGAGGAATCCGTCGGCGACCTGGCAGCAGACCTGCTGCGCATCCAGGCGGCACGGGCCAGTCAGCCGGGCATCGCCTACCCATCCGACACGGTCTGGCAGCGAGAGTTCGAGGGCAGCTTCATTTACACCGAGACCGAGGACCAACTCTCCAGCCTCGGCGATATCAAGAAGGACATGTGCCGTCCTCAGCCGATGGACCGGCTGCTTTGCGGCGACGTCGGCTACGGCAAAACCGAGCTGGCCGTCCGGGCGGCGTTCAAGGCCGTCGAGTACGGCAAACAGGTCGCCGTCCTCGTTCCGACCACCGTGCTGGCCGAACAGCACGAACGCACCTTCCGCGAGCGCCTGGCCGACTACCCGTTCATGGTCGAGTCGCTTTCCCGCTTCAAGACCAAGACGGCCCAGAATGAAACCATCGACCGGGCCCGCAAGGGCCAGGTGGATATCCTCATCGGCACTCACCGACTGCTGAGCAAGGACGTCGGCTTCAAGGACCTCGGTCTGCTGATCATCGACGAGGAACAACGCTTCGGCGTCGAGCACAAGGAGAGGCTCAAGCGTTTCCGTGAAACCTTGGATGTGCTGACCATGACGGCCACACCCATCCCGCGGACGCTGCACATGTCCCTGTTGGGCATTCGCGACATCAGCTCGCTGGCCACGCCCCCCATGGACCGCCGCAGCATCGTGACCCAGGTCGTCAACTGGTCCGAACAACTGATCCGCGATGCCATCCTGCGGGAGCTGAACCGCGACGGCCAGGTATTCTTCGTGCACAACTTCGTGCACGACATCCGGTCGTTTGCCGACACGGTCGGGCGGATCGTTCCCGAGGCCCGCGTCATCGTCGGCCACGGACAGATGCGCGAACACGAACTCGAACGGGTCATGCTCCAGTTCGTCCGCCACGAGGCCGACGTGCTGGTCTGCACCACGATCATCGAGTCCGGACTGGACATTCCCAACTGCAACACCATCCTGATCGATCGGGCCGACCGATTCGGGCTGTCAGAGCTTCACCAGCTTCGCGGACGGGTCGGGCGATACAAGCACCGGGCGTACTGCTATCTGCTGCTCTCGCCCGACAGGGCCATTACGCCAAACGCGGCCCGGCGGCTGAAGGCCATTGAAGAATACTCCGATCTCGGAGCCGGATTCCGAATCGCCATGCGCGATCTGGAAATCCGCGGCGCGGGGAACATCCTGGGCCCCGAACAGAGCGGCCATATCGCGGCCGTCGGTTACGAGCTCTATTGCCAGTTGCTCGACACGGCGGTTCGGCGCCTCAAGAACGAACCGGCCGATACCTTCCGGCCCGTACATCTGGAGCTGGACGTCCCGGCCTTCATCCCCCGCAGCTATATCGAGTCCGAGCGGCAACGGATGGAGATCTACCGCCGCGTCGTGCGGTGCAGGTCAATGGCGGAGTTGGAGCAGCTCGACAGGGATATCAAGGATGCCTTCGGCTCCTATCCGCAAGCGGTGGCGGATTTGCTGGCCCTGGCTGAAATCCGCATCTTGGCCCAGCCTTACAGGATCAAGGCCATCAACCAGCAGCCGCCCGACCTGATCTTCACCGTCGAAGAACTGGCCCTAGTCGAGCCGATCTTCGTGGACAGCCCCGGTTCCGCCCGGATGGCGGACGCCCACACCATTCATCTGCGGCTGACGCCCGCCTATTTCGAGACCGCGACGCTTCTGGCGGTATTGAGGCGTCTGTTGCAGACACGGACTGCCAAATCTACAATGCAGCACCGATGAGAAACGCCATCGACATTGGGCGGGTCGCTGCAGCGTCGGGCTTCGTGCTCGCCGTCATCGGTATCGCCGGCTGCGGGGATCAGAATGTCGGGCCGAAGCGAGAAGACCACGAGGCCGCTCACACCGCTCGATATCACCCGGACATCTCCCGAGAGCCGACCATGCCCACGACAAGCCCGGCGACCCAGCAGGCTTCCGAGATGATCCTGCCCTCCGAGCTTCCAGCCGGCTACACCGGCACCCCGGTCCTGTTCGTCAACGCCCAGCCCATCACGGTTTCCGACGTTCTCGAACCGCTCATGCCCGTGATCCTGAAAACGGCCGGCACGGCGACGTCGGAACGCGAGTACTACCGCAGCATCTCGCGGCTGATCGCCGAACAGATCAGGTACCAGGCGAGCACCATCGTTGTTTACGAGCAGGCCAAGAAAAAGCTCACCGACGCTCTCGAAGAGGTACTCGACAAGGAAGCCGACAAAGCCATTCAGCGAACGATCAATGCCAACTACGACGGCGTCCGCGCCCGATACGAAGCCCAACTCAAAGCCCTCAACCTGGCAATGAAAGACGTTCGGGAACGCATCAAGCGTCAGCTCCTGGTTTCGAGCTTCCTCGAGGAGCGGTTTTCGCCGATGGTCGCCGATCCGCCCCGCCGCGACCTGCTCAAGTACTACAAGGCCCATCTCAGCACCTTCACCACGCCGGCCAAGGCGGAATTGCTGATGATCGAGATTCCGCTTCAGGTCGTCCTGGGCAAACCGGTGTCACAGGCCACCGAGCGCGAGATCGCCGAGGCCCGCGATGCAGCTCGGCGGGAACTGCGACGAGCTGCGGAGGAACTCGAGAGCGGTGTCGACTTCGCCGCGGTTGCCCGCCGGTATTCCAAGGGTGCCCAGCGAGCCAACGGCGGATCATGGGGCGAGATCAGTCCGGGCAGCCTGACCGGTTCCTGGGCCAAGGCCGCGGACATGCTCTTCGCTCTCGATGAGGGCCGGTTCAGCGGAATCATTGAGACAGAAGAGTCCAGTTTCATTGTCAAGTGCGGCCGCAAAACACCCGAGAAGCAACTGACCTTCGAGGAGGCTCAGGCGAAGATCATCAACGAAATCCGAGAGCAGGAATACGGCCGCATGAGTTCCCGATACATGGGCGAACTGCTCGACAAGGCCGGGATCGACCCGCAGCAACAACAGGACTTCTTCATCGCCGTGGTGGCTGCCGCGCCGCGCCCCAATATCAAACAGGCCGTCGGCAACGCTCCTGGCGACGGCCTGGGCCGTGAGTAAGTCTTGCCCTCCCACGAAATTCGCCGGTATACTGCTTCACGCCCGTAGAACGGCGGTTTGACTACCGGCGACAACGTCTCGTTGACAGTGTCGATCACGGGTGAACCCAGCGCTTCAAAACAAGGAGCAGACTCATGGACGACCCCGCGCGTATCGATCGTCGAGACTTCCTGAAAGGCACCGCGGCAGGCATCGGCTCGGCGGCAGTCGCGGCCTCCTCGCTGAGGGCGGCCGAGGAGACACAAGTTCTGGCCTCGGCCCCCGCGGCACCCAAGGTCGATCCCAAGGACCTGATCTGGCGGAGCAAGGCAGCCACGATGGACTACCGGCGGCTCGGCCGGACCAACTACATGGTCAGTCGCGTGGTCGCCGGCAGCGCCGGCAACGAGGCCCTCTGGCGCCGAATGATGGCCGCCGGCGTGAACTACTTTGACACCGGATCGAACTACGGAGGCGGCAATCATGAGATCGAGCTGAGCGGCATTCTCAGCAAGTACAAGGACAAACTGTGGATCACCAGCAAGGCCTCCGAGATCGCAGGCTATGCGCGCATCGACGAAGAAGTGCGCAAGATGTACGCCAAGGCCATCTCGGACTTCCTCGGCGACGGGAAGGACATCGATCCCAAGAGCGAACTGCTCGACGTTCACAAGAAAGCCATTGAGAAGGAGAAGAAGACCGGGCAGAAGCCCGATCTCCGCCCCGTCGGCCGGCGGATTGCCAAGATGTACCTGGATGAGCTGGACGCATCACTGGGCCGAATGAAGGTGGAGAGCGTCGACTGTTACATGATGCACGGGGTCGAGATCCCCTGGATTTTCGATTGCCTGGAGCTGTGGGAGGCTTACGAACGGGCCCACAAAGCGGGGAAGGTCAGGCATTTCGGACACAGCGTGCATCGGCATCAGAAGGACGTCCTGGCCGCGACCGTCGAGGCCAACAAACGCGGGCCGTGGAAGATCGATTTGATCATGCCCGGCATCAACCCGGGCAGCTTCGACAACCTGAAGCCCGAGCTGGAAGCCCTGAAGAAACAGGACGTCGGCATCATCGCGATGAAGACCAAGGGCATCAAGGCCCGTCCGGCCGATGCCCGCGAGGACAAGTTCAAGGCCCTCATGGGTGGCAAGGACTACAACGACGATCAGCGGGCCAAGCTGTGGATGCTTCACCTGACTGACAATCTGATCGACGCGGTCATTGCCAGGATGGGCGACACCGCGGAAATGGAACAGATGCTGCCTCTGGCGCAGGTGAAGCTCTCCGCGGAAGCCGAGCGAGAGTTGCGGGCACTGGTCAAGCTCCAGATGGCTACGGCCTGCCATCTGTGCGGGGCCTGCGACCTTAACTGCCCCGAGCAAATCGCGGTGACGAACATGATACGCTACTACGCCTACCTGAACGACTACAAAGACCGCGAACTGGCCGAACGCTTGTATCGGGGACTGGGCTACAACCCCGCGGCCGTCTGCACCAACTGCGGCGCGTGCGAACAGGTCTGCCCCTCGCACCTGCCGATCAGCGACCTGCTGCACGAGATCACGGCCAAGCTGGCGTGAATGATCAGCGTGGCGGCCGACCTCCGAGTCGACCGGCGGTCGGGGGCGGGCCTGTGTCGACGAAGCCCTCGCACTGGGCAGCGACGCCGCTTCACAAAGCAGTGCCGCTCGGCCCGGAATCCGTTCCGGGCCCGCTGCTTGGCCCGGAATCCTTTCCGGGCCAGTCTCGCGAAGCGCCGGCCGTGACGCAGGGCCTTCTCACCTGTGCGGAATTCGCTCCGCGTCCGGTGAGAATGAGGATGGGAATCCTCCACGCGAAGGGCCCCAGAACGGATTCTGGGGCCAGCGGGTCGGCTACACGACGCAAAAAGCCATATCTGTTCTTTGCGCGCAAGGCCTCAGAATAGATCCTGAATCCAGCGGTATTGCGACCGCGCGGGCGGGGACGGAGGAAGCCGCTCCTATGCTTTCGCCGCGAAGGCGGCGTCGACGCCTTCCCACTGGTGTGCTCTGGCGGCGGCGACGATCTGTTCGGCCAGTTCCACGGCCGCGACGCCGTCTTCGGCGCTGACTGCCGGGGGTTCGCCGGATCGGACCGAGTTCAGGAAGGATTGCAGCTCCACCCGCAACGGCTCGAGATCGTCGATTTCCAGCGGCTCAACCTTGACCATCGACCCGAAATCACGCCCGACAAGTTGCGAAATCTCTTCGGCCCCGTGCTCGCGGGCCATCTTGAGCAGATCCAGGTTGGCGTCTTTCTTGATCGCGATCCCGGTCTTCTTCTGGTAGTCGAGAGACAGGTACGCTTCGTCGGCGAAAACGCGGATCTTGCGCTCGGTCTTGAGGGCCAGACGCGACGCGGTCATGTTGGCCACACAGCCGCCCTGGAAGATCACGCGGGCGTTGGCGATGTCCTCGTGCTCGGAGAGCACCCGAACGCCGACGGCGTCCACGCGTGCCGGCCGCGCTTTCACCAGGTGCAGCACGATGTCGATGTCGTGGATCATCATGTCCATGACCACGCTGATGTCGGCCGACCGGAAGGTGAACGGACTGATGCGGTGGGTCTCGATGAATCGCGGCCTGACCTGCATCCGGCCCATGGCCCGGACGACGGGGTTGAAGCGTTCGGTGTGCCCGACGCTCAACAGCGTGTTGTTCCTCCGGGCAACCTCCTGCAGCGCCCGGGCGGAAGCGGCGTCGGGGGCAATGGGCTTTTCGATCAGGACGGCCACGCCATTTTCCAGGAACGGCCGGGCAACCTCGAAGTGAGCGGTGGTCGGCACCGCCACCGTCACCGCCTTGACCTTGTCCAGCAGCGGCTCGATCGACGGGTAGGCCCTGGTGTTGTGCTTGGAGGCCATCTCCGCGGCCCGCTCGGGGTTCGCGTCCACGATCCCGACCAGTTCGCAATCGGGTAGCTCGTTGTAGATCCGCACGTGGTGCCGACCCATGTGCCCCGTGCCGATGACCGCTACGGGAATCGTCTGATTCACCTGGTCCCCTCCGTGCTCCTGGACTGTCCGTAGAAAACCTGCCGGTCCGCGTGCGTGTCCCTGCGATTGCGCTCCAGCCAGCGGCCGTAGATGCCGTCCTTGATGCTGCGACGGATCGACTCGCACAGGTAGCGAACCTCGCCGTTGAGCTCCTGGCGCTCCTCGATGGCCGCCAGCCGGTCAAGCATCGAAGCCCCGTAGGTCTGGGCTTTCGGCCCGAACAGCATCCGGTAGGCTTCGCGCACACCCCGGATCTGGTCCTCGGTGTATGCCCATCGTTTCATGCCGGTTTCGTTGAAGCCTCGCACCCGCGCCGGGTTGCCCTCAACGATCATAAACGGCGGAACGTCGTTGATAATCCGGGTCAGACCGCCGATATAGGCCAGCGTGCCGATGGTCGTGAAGTGATGGACCCCGATGATCCCGCCCATCGTGACCTTGTCTTCCAGGCAGACGTGCCCGGCCAGCTGCACGTAGTTGGACAGGATGCAGTCGTTGCCGATTCTCGCGTCGTGGGCGATGTGCACGCCCACGAGCAGGCGGTTGTGGGAACCGATCCAAGTCAGGCCGCCGGCGACCTCCGTGCCGGCGTGCACGGTGACCTGTTCGCGGAACACGTTGTCGTCGCCGATCTCGACCCGGGTCAGGCCGCCCTTGTACTTGAGGTCCTGCGGCGGTGCACCGATCACCGCGCCGGGGAAGAATTCGTTCCGGCGTCCGCACACGGTGTGCCCCATGACGGTCACGTTGTTGTGCAGAATGCACTCGTCGCCCAGAACCACACCCGGCCCGACAAAACAGTTCGGCCCGATGGTGACGTTGCGGCCGAGCGCGGCCTTGGGATCTACAGTTGCCGATGGGTGAATCATGCTTCCAGCTCTTCGCTATTAGCTTTGAGCTCTTAGCTTTTTGCCTCCGGCCGTCGGTGACCCGGTCCTTCTCGCCAGCAGCCAGTGGCTAACAGCTAACAGCCCATCAATCGCTTCTCCCTCACAACGGGTCGGCGTCGACCATCATGAACTTAATATCCGCCTCGGCAGCCAGGTGGTCTCCCACCATGGCCCGGCAGAACACGTGGCCCGTCCGGGACTTGACCCGGCGAGCCGAGGCCTCCAACACCAGTTGATCACCAGGAATCACCGGCCGGCGGAACTTGACTCCCTCGAGGCTGAGCAGAACCGCCACTTTGCCCGTATGTTCAAGCTCCTGCGCCAGCAGCAGACCGCCGAGTTGGGCCATCGCCTCGATGATCAGCACGCCCGGCATGATCGGCTGGCCCGGGTAGTGTCCGGTGAAAAACTCCTCATTGGCGGTGACGTTCTTAATCCCGATTGCGTGCTTGCCGGGCTCCATCTCGACCACCCGGTCAACCATCAGGAAGGGGTAGCGATGCGGGAGCAATCGCTGGATCTTGCGGATGTCGAAGACCGGGTCGGCCTTCAGCTTCCGCTTCGTTTCGGCCGCCTGCTCCAGCTCGCGCAGCTTGCGGACCAGTTCGTGATTCAGGGCATGGCCCGATTCGCGTGCGAAAATGTACCCCGAGACAAAGCGACCGAAAAGAAACAGGTCACCCAGCAGGTCGAGAATCTTGTGCCGGACGCACTCATCCGGGAACCGGAGCGTGTTCTCAATCGGGCCGTCCTTGCCGAACACCAGGATGTCCTCGTAGGTCAGATGCGTCCCCAGACCCGACGCCCGAAACTGCTCAGCCTCCTGTTCGAGGACGAAGGTGCGTGCCGCGGCAAGATGCTGCTCGAAATCCTCGGGGGTCAGACGGATCTTGAAGATCTGCTGCCCGATCGGCCCGCTGCCGTAGTTGAGGTCGTAGATGATTTCGAGCGTGTCTTCATCCTCGCCGGCCGGAGCAGCCATGACGTAGTGCGACCCTTCCGCCACGCGAACGGTCTCGGTGATCCGGAACACCTGGCGGGGGCGCTCCTGGGCAACGATCCCGGCCTCCTTGAGCTTCTCGACGAAAGGAGCGCAGCTTCCGTCAAACGAAGGCACCTCGTTCGCGTTCAGTTCCACCAGCACGTTGTCGATGCCTAGCCCCGCCAGGGCCGACATGCAGTGCTCGATGGTCTCGACCTGGACGGTCCCGTTGCGGATGGAGGTGCGGCGGAGGCGCTTGGCGACGTTCTCAACGATGGCGGGAACCCGTATCGGCGGGTTCTGATCGGCCCGTACGAACACCACGCCGGTACCCGGATCGGCCGGGCAGAAACGCAAAACCGCCTGCTCGCCGGTGAAGAGCCCTCGACCGGTCAGCTCAACGGGGCTACGGATGGTCTGTTGAGGCTTCAAGTTGCTCGACCCGCTTGATCAGCGCCCGGAGTTGGTCGGCCATCTCCGGGAGCCGCCGCACCTTGGCTCTCTCCCGGACGAACTGCTCATGGTCAACCGCCGGGCTCCCGATGACCGTTTTGCCCGCGGGCACATCCTTGGATACGCACGCGCAGGCCGCCACCTGCACGCCGTCGCCGAGCGAGATGTGATCCCGCAAGCCCACCTTTCCGCCCAGTACCACGCCCTGTCCCAGGCGGGTGCTGCCAGCGATGCCGCATTGTGCCACAATCATACAGTTCGGCCCAATGCGGACATTATGGGCAACCTGGACAAGGTTATCAATCTTGGTACCTCGCCCGACGCGTGTGACCCCGAACTTGGCCCTATCGACGGTGCTGTTGGCCCCGATTTCGACGTCGTCCTCAATCTCGACCCCCCCAATCTGGGGGATCTTAACGTGACGCCCCCCAACATATTGATAGCCAAAGCCGTCGGCGCCAATGGTGCAGTTCGGGTGGATGACGACGCGATTTCCAATCGTGCATCGCTCGCGGATCACGACGCCGGGCCACAACTCGCAATCGCTGCCGATCCGCACATCTGGCCCGACGAAGACCTGGGCGTGGAGCACCGTCCGATCCCCGACCACCACGTTGTCGCCGATCACCACGCAGGGCCCGACGCTCACACTCTCCCCAAGGCGGGCCGTCGGGGAGACCACCGCTGTGGGATGGACCCCCGGCGCGGGTCGCGGGATCGCCGGGGCAAACTTTGCAAGTACTGCCGAAATGGCCAGGGAGGGATCGTCGCACAGAATCGCAGGCATCGGGGTCGCCCCGAAGTGCCTGGGGACGACCACCGCCCCGGCCCGGCTGCTCTTTAACTGCGGGGCGTATCGCTCGTCGGCCAGCCAGGCAATCTCGGACGAATCCGCCTCGTCGAGCCCGGCCACGCCGGTGATCCGGGTGCTGGCGTCGCCGCGGACCACGCCGCCAACCCATTTGGCGATCTCTGCCAGAGGATACGAGTCGCTCATCGATGCACCTGCTCCTCGGAGGCTTACCAGCCCCACAGAGAGGGGGTCGCCAGCTCCACCATCCATTCCGCTGGCCCCAGAGTCCTTTCTGGGGCCCGCCCCGTGGAGGACTCCCAACCCGCTGGCCCCAGAACCCTTTCTGGGGCCTTCCCCATTCCCGCTGGCCCCAGAATCCTTTCTGGGGCCCTCTGGGCGGAGGATTCCTATCCTCATTCTCACCGGACGCGGAGCGAATTCCGCACAGGTGAGAAGGCCCTGCCTCACGGCCGGCGCTTCGCAGAACTGGCCCGGAAAGGATTCCGGGCCGAGCAGCGGGCCCGGCACAGATTCCGGGCCGAGCGGAACGGATTCCGGGCCAAGCGGCTCAACGGACACTCACTTGCCGAAGTGCACCGACGCCGGACCGCCAAGCTTGGCGAAGTTGGCGTTGAGCGTGGCCAGCACCTCGGCCGAGATGTCCACGCTGTTGTCCGCGTAGACCACCTTCCGGTTAAGGATCTGCTGCAAAAGGGGCTCAGGCTTGGTCACGCTGGTGTCCACCTGCTCCTGGGTAACGACCAACTGAACGCCTTGCTTCTTGGCGACCTCGGCGATGCCGTCGATGACCATCTGGTATGTCCGCTTGACCCAGGCGACGTACTGCTCGCTGACAAAGTCCTTCTCCAGCGACTCCCAGACGCTGTATTCAAGCCGCATGCGTTTGATCTTGGTGATGCGTGCCTGCCGGTCGGGGCTGGCGGGATCGGTTTTTTCGAGGGCATCTTCCTCTGCCTTGATCTCGGCCATTTTCTGATCCGCTTCCTGGGCCACCTTGTCGCGATACGCCTTCATTGCGTCGTTCACCGCCTTGGTCTGCTCGAAGTCGTTAAAGACCTTGACCAGGTCGACCGCAGCCACCCGAGTGCCGCCGGCCGCATTGGACCGCGGCTGGGCACCGCTCATCGTGGCCGCCGCGATGGAGACCACCGCCATCGCCGCCATCACCAACAGGATATTCGTGCCGCCCTTCATGGAAGACTCCTTCTCCGGTCAGGTTCCCCGGTTTGCTCATCCATCGACACGCGGAACGCCTGCGCCGACCAAGGCCTCCCGGTGCGAACGACGACCATTAGACCGGGCAAGCCGGTCGGCTGCAAGTCTGTTGTAGATCGGCGTTTGCGACGGGGCGAATGCGGGAAGAGTCCGATATGGGCGGGCTCGGTAACAGATGCGGGGGCCTGCCGTGCGGTTCTCCGGCTCTGCGGTGTACGTGAGTCGCCCGATCGTAAACCACGGCCATGACCACACTCAGATCGCAAGAAGCTGTCTGAGCTGAACGCCGACAACCAACCACCATTCAGAGCCCGTGCTCCTGCAGCTTGCGGATCAGCTCGGTCGATGAGTTCTCCTTAGGGCCGCCGACGGTGGCCAGACGGATGCCGAGGCGTTGAACGGTGGGATACTCGGGCAGGTTGTGCGGGCCGTACTCGGGCCCCTTGCACATGACGTCCGGGCGGATGAACTCCAACAGCGCGTCGCAGGTCGGCTCGCCGAAGGGGGTGACGATGCCCACCGGCTGGAACGCGGCGACGATCTCCATCCGGGCCTCCAGCGGCTGGAGCGGGCGGTCCTCGCTCTTGTACCGCTTAATGGACTCGTCGCTGTTTACCCCCACCACAAGCACGTCACCTTCGGCCGCGGCTCCGTAGAGGTATCTCACGTGTCCGACGTGAATGATGTCAAACGCCCCGTTGGTGAAGACGATCTTCTTGCCCGCGGCGCGGAGGTCATCCACCTCCCGCCTGAGCTCCTGCCGATCAATAATGATGCGAGCCATCGGGTCTCCTCACAAACCGACTGCTCCCCCCTCGTTCAGGGACAGAAAAAAGAGCTGCGTCCCCTTTTTCAGGGGGTCGCGGTCGTGGAGTGAAGTCGGCCGCTGAACAGCTCGCGGGCGGCCTCCATGACCATGGTGCCGGTGACACGGCTCATGCAGCGGTGATCCAGCGGGCACTTCCGTTTCATGCACGGACCGCAGTCCACCGGTACCTGGATCGCCCGCTCACACGGGCTATTGGTGGCGGTCCACTGCTGGTGTGTCGGGCCGAAAACGGTCACCGTCGGCACGCGAAAGGCAATGCCGAAGTGCCGCGGACCGGTGTCGTTGGTAATCAGCAGGCCGGCTCGCCGAATCAGGGCCTTGGTCGGCCCAAGCGGTAGCACAGGCTTGTCCAGGACGGTGCTGGAGCGACGCATACGGTCGGCGACCTCCCGGGCGGTGCCAATCTCCTTGGGGCCACAGGCGATGAACACGACCGCACCGTACTCATCGATCAGGCGGTCGGCCACCTCGGCGAAACGCTCGGGCAGCCATCGCTTGGCCGGACCGAAGGAGGACCCCGGGTTGAGAACGACGACCGGCTTGGCCTGGGTCGCCCCGGCAGCAGCGAATAACCCGTCCACCACGGCATCCTCTTGAGGCGTCGTGTACAACTCCGGCTGGTCAGAGCAGTTGCGACAACCCAGATACCGGGCGATTGCGTTATAGTACCGGGTCATCGGGACGGGCACATATTTGCCGTTGTACCGTTCCGGGAGCAGCTTGTCGGTCAGCAGAAGCCCACGGCCGTCGCGGTCATAGCCGATCCGGGAACGAATCCCCGCCAACCGAGCCAGAAGAGCGGCCCGGAACGAATTCGAGAACAAAACCGCCCAGTCGTACCGCCGATCCCGAAGCTCGGCCGCAAACCCGAGGAAACCCTGTCGCCGCTTGGGGCGGCTCTGCCCCTTGGTCGTGGCCGGCCAGTGGATGGTCTCGTCGGCCCACTGGCCGCCGCTGAGAATATCCGCCAGGTTGCTGCGAAGCAGGAAGGCGATGTGGGCGTCCGCGAATCGCTCCCGGATCACCCGCAGAGCCGGCGTCGCCAGCACCAGATCACCCACCCAGTTCGGCAGGACAATGAGAATGCGAGATGGGGCTTTCTGCCCCGAAACCTTATGAGAATCGCCGATATCTCGGCCGTCGTCTTTTTGTTCGTCCTTCAACATGGCGGGAATTGTATGCCAAGGCAAGCTCCGACTCAATCGGTAGCCGAGGAAGCCTTCTCAACGTGACAACTCCCCCTCGGTTCGGTACCTTATGGCTTCGCGATGACCTCCGGGGCTGTCGCGGCCTCGGAGGCGCAGCTTTCAGGATCGCAACAGAAGGAGACTTAGATGTCGGACAAGACCCGAACCAGCAACACCTCTGGTCAACCCCAGGCAGCAGGCAAGACAGAGTCGTCGAATTGGAGCCGCCGCAGAATCCTCGGAACCGCAGCCGCCGGGGTCGGAGCCCTGGCCATCAGCGGCATCCGCCGGGCAAAGGCCGCCGAGTCCTCGGATTACGGCTCAAAGGTCACCCCGGCGCCCGGTTCACGGGTCCTCGGCGCGAACGACCGAATTCTGCTGGGCATCATCGGCGCCGGCGGCATGGGCCGCCACCACATCAAGAGCATACTCGACCGCAAAGAGAACAACGCCGAGTTCATCGCCGTCTGCGACATCAGTGAGGCCAATCGCAAGACCGCCGTCGAAATGTGCGGCGGCAAGGCCAAGAGCTTCAACGAGCATGAGAAGCTGCTGGAGATGAAGGAAATCGACGGCGTGTTGATCGCCAGCCCGGACTTCTGGCATTCACGGCATCTGATCGACTCGGTCATGGCCGGCAAGGACGCCTACTGCGAGAAGCCCATGTCCTATTCGATCCCGGACGGGGCCAACATGGTCAAGCAGGTCCGCCGGACCGACCGCATCGTGCAAATCGGCATGCAGCGCCGGAGCACCCCGTCGGTCATCGAGGCCAAACAGATCGTTGACAGCGGTTTCCTTGGCGAGGTCAGCCTGGTGCGAGCTGAGTGGTACTGGAACATGGGCGATCTGCCCAAACCCGAGGACATGAAGCTTGAGGACAAGGTCGACTGGGAGCGGTTCCAGGCGCCCCTGCCGCCGGAGAAGCGATACCCAATGAACCCGGTGAAGTATCGGTTCTGGCGGTACTTCTGGGAGTACTCGGGCGGCAACATGACCGACCAGGGCACCCACCTGATGGACGTGATCCAATGGCTGTTCAACGACAGCAAACCGCCGCTGGCCGCCCAGGAACACGGCGCGGCGTACCAGATCAAGGGCTACGAGACGCCGGACACGTTCTGCGCGGTCTTCGAGTACCCGAAGTTCATGGCCACGTGGACTTTGACCTACACCAACAACTGGCACGACGCTTGGTCGATCATCGCCCACGGCCGCAAAGGCACGCTGGAAATCGACGACAAGGGAGCGAGGTTCTACAAGGAGAAGTGGCCCGCCAACTGGGAAGACTTCCCGCCCGAGCCCGAACATGAAATCTCCAGCCCCCTGCGAGTCGACCTGCACGAGGCCAACTGGCTGGAGTGCATGCGAACCCGCAAGCAGCCCAATGCTCCGGTCGAGATCGGCCACCAGGCGGTCTCCGCCCTGCACCTGGCCAACGCCGCCCACCACGCCAAGAAACGGGCGACGCTCGACCCAGACGGCATGACCGTCCGCATCCCCTGATGCAAGGGGACTGGGGACTGGGGGTTGGTGCTGTTGAAAACGGAGCACAAGGGCTGCCTTGCACCGGCCGGGCAGCCCTTGTGTGTTTGCAGGGTCTCTTCTTGACGAGCCGAGGCTTTACGCCCTCGGTCTTGAACCCTCGGTTTTCCACCCTTTCCGCCAAGACCTGACTGGCAGCATCAACGGCGTGAACCGGCAGGTGGAGGCTGTCACGGTTGCCAAACCGGCGGTATAATGGTCATAGAAGAGTTCTACTGACGTTGGGGGCATCGGTTGCGAGGTGTGGAGTGCCTGTCGTCTTACGCTTCGAGGGCTACAGGTTCTTCTTCTTCTCGAACGAAGGCGAACCGCGCGAACCCGCCCACATCCACGTACGCAAGGGTGAGAAGGTGGCCAAATTCTGGCTGGACCCGGCAGTGACGATCGCGGACTCGCACGGCATGACTTCGAGGGAGTTAGCCCGGATTGCCCAAGTGGTTGCGGAAACCCGCGACCTGTTCTTGAGGAAATGGGATGAGTACTTTGCTGACTAAGGCGGCGGCCAAACGCGTCTGGTTTGACGATCTCAACCTGTGGATCGAGTTGGTCGACGGGCGGCAACTGGCGGTCCCGTTGGCCTATTTCCCCCGGCTGCTGAACGCCACGCCACCGCAACGCGAGCAATTCGAGATGAGCGGAGGGGGCACCGGTATCCACTGGGATGCGCTCGACGAAGACATCAGCGTCGAAGGCCTGCTGCTGGGAATCGGGGATCGAACGAGACGCCAGGCGTCGGCAGACCACTAATCCCGCCGCCACCCCTCCGACGGCCGAAGACCCTTTGGGCCGTCGCTGCCGATACGGTATAATGGCCGAGGTCGGGAGGCTTCTTTTCTGGAAACTGGGAGGGTCAGCCATGTCACGGTTTTCCGGAAGCTTTCGCTATCGGTGCGTCGCCTGCTCCGTGATTCTTGCAGCGATGGGATTCATCACACAACGCGCGGAGGCCGAAACGGTCATCCCCTCCACCTCCTGGCGGAACACAATCGACTTTCCGAGCGATTCGTTCCGCAAGGCCGGCCCCGAAACCGGCGACCCCGGCTGGATCAAGTTTCTCATCTTCGTTAGCGACCCAACTAAGGTGTACTTCCAGGACAGCAAGGCCTATCCCTTCCATTACGACTGGGCCACGACGGACGTCCTGGAGTACCGCGGCCTGACTACCGAGCAGTTCGACCAGATCACCCTGCACGAACAGGGGCAGCAAGCGATCCTGGGCTCGGTCATCATGCCCTACTGGTACGCCTCGCAGCCTCCGGCCGAGCAGATCAAGGAATACGGCATCGAATTCGTCCGCCAGGATGCGTACGACCCGGCCCAGGTGGTCAGCCTGTTCAACCTCGTCAAGTCGAAGGTCATCGTTGCGGATGGAGCCGAGGCGTTCTACTTTCCCAGCTATGAGCAGACCACCTCGGCGCAGGAAAATCGCGATTTCTTCGAGGCCAACGGCATCATCGTCAGTTCACCCAGCCGTTGGGCGCAGGGCAACGTCAGCTACTCGCGAGGCTGGGCCATGGGGACGCTCAAGCAGTTCCCGGCCGGCGAGATTCAGAACGCCTACCTCACCGGCCAATTGGCCCCTGGCGACATCCTTCTGACCGACGGCGTCCCTGCCGACATGCCGATCATCGCGGGCATCATCACCCTGGCCCCGTCGACGCCGAATTCGCACGTCGCCATTCTGGCCAACACCTATGGCATCCCATTCGCCTTCCTGGCCCTTTCGGATGACGCCGATCGAGCCCAGCAACTGGTCGGCCGCAAGATCGCCCTGCGGGTCTACGGCAACGCCAATGACTGCGACGCCCGGCTGATCGACGTGCAGGACGTGCTGACCCAGCAGCAGATCGACGAGATCCTCGACCTCAAGACCCCCCCGCCGCTCAACATCTGTCCGGTGACACCCTACGGCAGCTACAGCGCCTCGACCGATGGGCTCTGGCCGTCGGATATCTGCTACTTCGGCGGGAAGGCGGCCAATTTCGGCCTGCTGCGGCGGTCGATCCCGTCGAATTGCCCTGTGGCAATGGCGTTTTCGTTCGACCTGTGGAACGAATTCCTCGGCCAGACACTGATCAACGGCCGCACGCTTCGCCAGGAGATCGCCTACCGGCTGGCCGGCTTCACTTACCCGCCCGCAAACATGGCCGTCCTGTCTGATGTGCTCGACGACATCCAGGATGATCTGTTCAAGGATACCACTGCGACGACGTTCAGCCCCGCCTTGCAGGCCGCGATCATCAGCGCTCTGCAGGACCCGGCCTACGGCTTTGATCCGAATAAGAACATCCGGTTCCGCAGCTCGACGAACGTGGAGGACAGCGAGCAGTTCACCGGCGCCGGTCTCTACGACAGCTTCAGCGGCTGCCTGGCCGACGATCTCGACGGCGACAGCGTCGGCCCGAGCATCTGCGACCCGACGGAAGATAACGAACGCGGCGTTTTCCGTGCGATCCGCAAGGTCTTCGCCAGCTTCTACTACGACAACGCCTATCTGGAGCGCCTTCGCCACGGCATCGACGAGAACCAGGTCGGCATGGCCTTGCTGGTGCATCATTCGACGCCCGACCCGATCGAGATGGCCAACGGCGTAGCCACGCTGGAAAGGACCGGCAGCACCACGAGCCGCATCAAGCTGGTGACGCAACTGGGAGCCGTCTCGGTGAGCAACCCCACGGACGGATCAATCCCTGAGGAAGTGAAGGTCGACGTCTCTTCGTTCGGCACATCCTTGACCATCCAGACCTACTCGAACCTCGTACCGCTCGGTGCGACAGTGATGGACTGGGACTCGGACTACCGCACCTTTGCCGATCTGATGGTCCAGGCCTCCAACGCATTCGCGGCCGCCACCGGCAAGACGAAGTACGTACTCGACTTCGAATACAAGAAGATCGCCCCCGACGGCCTTCTTCGGATCAAGCAGATCCGCGAAATCCCCCAAATGAGCACCACACCCAGCATCATCCCGTTCCTGATCAAGGAGCCCACGCAATACAGCATCTTTCAGGGCGAGTACGCAGAGGTCTTCGCCAACCACCGGCTCAAGTCGCAGTGGACCATCGAAACCAAGAGCATGTGGCTGACGCCGGAGAACCTCAGCCAGAGCATATACGAGAACGTGTCGCTCGAATACGTCGACAGCGACGGCAACATCCGAACGCGGACCGGCTCGCCGGCCGACTGGCCGGAGGCGTCTCATTCCTACGCCAATAACACGGCGACCGACACCTGGGTCTTCGCCGACATGGGCAACCCGCGGCGATACACCCTGACCACCAGCGAGCTCGGCAGGCCGGTGGCGGCCTCGCAAAGCCCGCTGCTGACCATTCGTGATCTGGGAGTCTCATCTCATTGGGGCGCCGGCTTCCTGGATCTCCGCGTCGACCACGTGCTGCCGGTCCTCTCCTGGACATATGAGGGCCTCGACACCACCCTGACCGACAATGGCCGGCTGCTGCCCTCGTTTGACGAGGAGTTCGGCGATTCGCTGCAGACCCGCAACCTGGTCCTCAACATCAAGAACTCCATCACGACCCAGTTCTACTGGCCGCCGGAGCCGGCAGGGATAACGGCCGGCTACACCGCCCCGCTGGCCCGCTGGCTCGAAACGCGCATTTACGGCTATGCCAGCTCCCCGATCATCCTGCACAGCCCCTACTCGCAGACCTACCGGCCCGAGCACCACAACTTCAGCGAGCACTTCCTCTTCGAGCCGCGGCTCGAACCGGGCATCTCGCCGGCGATTCTTCAGGAGCTTGCGAGCAGGAACATTCGGCTGATCTACGCCTATCGGCCTTCCGGCGGATCGCCAACCTTCGCTACCTACGGCTTCACCACACCGGCCGACTTCGACCAGGACAACGACGTCGACGGTGCGGACTATGACATATTCAGTGATTGCAGCACCGGTCCGGGTCTTGCCCCGGTCGAGTGGGCCTGCCGGGCCGCGGATTTCGACCATGACGGCGACGTCGACCAGGCTGACTTTGGAGTCTTCCAGCGATGCATCAGCGGCGAGAAGGTGCCGCCCGATGTTGATTGCACACAGTGACCGGCCGATGTCCGGTCCCCATGGCCGCTCTGCCAGGCCAATCAGCCGGACAGCCTGATGGTCTCAAGATCCATGGCGACATCCAGCGCGACCGCCGAGTGGGTCACTGCCCCGATGGCAATTCGCTCCACGCCGGTCTCGGCGATGCCGCGCACAGAACTCAGGTCGACCCCGCCGGAGGCCTCAAACTGCACCCGGCCGGCCAGGCCCAGCTCGTCCCGTCGCTTGACCGCCTGTCGCATCTGGTCAAGCGTGAAGTTGTCGAGCAGAATGACATCCACGCCCGAAACCTTGAATACCTCCTCGAGTTGCTCGATGGTGTCGACCTCGACCTCGATGAACGCCGGTGGCGGCGTCAGCGCCGCGGCCTCCCGAACCATATCAAACAGGGCAACGGCCAGGGAATCCATGCTGACCCCCGCCAGGTGATTGTCCTTGACCAGAATGGCGTCATGCAGGCCCATGCGGTGGTTTCGGCCGCCACCGCAGCGCACGGCGTATTTGTCGAGTTGCCGCCAGCCGGGGATCGTCTTGCGCGTGTCGTAGATCCGCGCCTGCGTCCCCTCAACCGCGTCGACGTACTTGCGGGTGAGGGTGGCAACGCCGCACAGCCGCTGCAGAAAGTTCAACAGCGTTCGCTCGATGCCCAGAAGCAACTGCATCGGACCGGCCAGCACCGCGATTTCGTCGCCCATCCTCATGTCCGCGCCGTCCTGCACGTTGACCGTGACCGTCAACTTATGAGAGTACGCCTCGCGCAGCAGGTCGAAGATCACCGCACCGGCAAAAACGCCGCCCTGGCGGGCCACGAGACGGGCCGTACCTCTGGCCGCGTCGTCCACGGTGGTCAGTGAAGTGATGTCCCGGTCAACTCCATCCTCCGCCAACGAATCTTCCCATTGCCTCCGAAGCCGTTCACGATCAATCATCTGAGCCATGGTCTACCCCCTGGCATCCGCCTTCTCAGCCGCCGGCCCGGCCTCCAACTGGCGAATCCGGTCGCGGAGCACGGCCGCCCGCTCGAAATCCAGCTTCTCGGCCGCCTCAAGCATCTCCTGTTCCAGCGCCGCGATCAACTCGGTGCGATCATACTCATCTTCGGCGGCGTGCACAGCCTCGCGGGCAATCTTGCGGGCCGAGATCTCCTGCTCCAGCGAACTGCGGATCGCCTTCTTGATCGTCTCCGGCGTGATCTGGTGCTCTTCGTTGTACTTGAGCTGGATCTCACGCCGGCGGTTCGTCTCATCGATGGCCCGCTGCATGCTCGGCGTGGTCTTGTCGGCGTAGAGGATCACCTCGGCGTTGACGTTCCGGGCGGTCCGGCCGATGGTTTGCACCAAAGACGTCTCGCTTCGCAGGAAGCCTTCCTTGTCCGCATCCATGATCGCCACCAGCGAGACCTCAGGCAGGTCCAGGCCCTCGCGCAGCAGATTGACGCCGACCAGCACGTCAAAGTCACCACGCCGCAGGTCGTTGAGAATCTCGACCCGCTCAAGCGTGTCGATCTCGCTGTGCAGGTACTTGCAGCGGAAGCCTTTCTGCTCGATGTAAGCGGACAGGTCCTCGGCCAGCCGCTTGGTCAGCGTAGTCACCAGCACGCGTTCGCCGATGGCCACGCGCTCGCTGATCCGGTCCAGCAGATCGGGTACCTGCCCGCGAGCCGGATGAACGTAGATCATCGGGTCCACCAGCCCCGTCGGCCGGATGATCTGCTCGACCACCTCGCCCCCGCATTTCTCCAATTCGTACGGACCGGGCGTGGCGCTGACGAAGAGCACCTGGTTCCACATGCCCTCGAACTCCTCGAAGCGCATCGGCCGGTTGTCCAGGCACGAGGGCAGCCTGAAACCGTGCTCGACGAGCACCTCCTTGCGGCTGCGGTCGCCGGCATACATCGCCCGGATCTGCGGGATGGTCACGTGCGACTCATCGAGAATCAGCAGGAAATCCTTCGGGAAATAGTCGATCAGCGTAAACGGCTTGGCCCCCGGCGGCGAACCGTTCAGGTGCCGCGAGTAGTTCTCGATGCCGCTGCAGTAGCCCACTTCCTGGATCATCTCCAGGTCATAGCGTGTCCGGGCGCTGAGCCGCTGGGCTTCGAGCAGCTTGCCCAGCCGCTTCAGCTCCATCAACCGCTGGTCCAGCTCTTCCTGGATGCTCTTGATCGCCGCCGCGACCTTGTCCTCGGGCATCACGTAGTGGACGGCCGGGTAAATGAAAATCACGTCCTGGTCGCTGATGGTCTCGTTGGTCAGCGGGTCGATCAGGTCGATGCGGTCCACCTCGTCGCCGAACAACTCGATGCGATAAGCGAACTCCTCGTTGCCCGGGCACAACTCGACCACGTCGCCCCGGACGCGGAACTTGCCCCGCCGAAAGTCGATGTCGTTCCGCTCGTACTGCATGTCCACAAATCGTCTCAGCAGTTCGTCACGTTCGACCCGGTCGCCCTTGCGAAGGGTGATGATGCTCCGCTTGAAATCCTCGGGTGAGCCGAGTCCGAAGATGCACGACACGCTGGCGACGATGACCACATCGCGGCGCGAGACCAGCGAACTGGTCGCCGACAGCCGCAGCCGGTCAAGGTCGTCGTTGCGCGAGGCGTCCTTTTCGATGTAGATGTCCCGCTGGGGGATGTAGGCCTCGGGCTGGTAGTAGTCGTAGTAGCTGACGAAGTACTCGGCCGCGTTCTCGGGGAAGAGGGTGCAGAATTCGTCGTAGAGCTGAGCGGCGAGCGTCTTGTTATGGCTGATCACCAGGGCCGGCCGCCGGAGATTGCGGATCACGTGGGCCATGGTAAATGTCTTACCCGACCCGGTCACGCCAAGCAGGCACTGAAACCTGCGGCCGGCCTGAAAGCCGGCCGTCAGCTTCTCGATCGCCGCCGGCTGGTCGCCCGCCGGCTCGAACTCGCTATGAATGACAAACTCGGACACCCTGTCACCCCCTGGCAACGGCCCCTGGCTGCGGGCCAGACAATCCATGATATGCCTGCCCCAAACCGGGTTCAAACCTCGGTAGGATCATGAACTGCTGAGGGTCCGTGACAAAAACGGCGGCCCTCGTCGTGGTTCTTTGGGTCAGCGGCAGACGCCAGCGAGAACCAGGCCGCTTCAGCGGCCTTTCCCGAAGGGCCAATAGGCCAGCCCTTTGACGGCTGGTTTGCATCGGGCATTGCCCTAACACCTGTCCCGCCCGCACGTCTAATATGATGGAGCCGGACCCACTGATGGCGGCGCCGGACGGACTGTATTGAGATTCAAGACCGGGCAATCAACCATGATCAAGAACCTGTTGGGCAGCGTGTTCGCTCTCCTGATGACGACGAACTGTCTCGCCGGGGCTCCGGTGCCGGCTGAACAGGAACAGGCTGTTGCCAGGCTCGCTCAGAGTTTGCCGGCCGCCAGCCCGAGCTCGGCCGAGTCGCCTGCCAGCCGGCCCGCGAGCAGGCCGGCGATCAGCGCGGTCGTCGACCCCCGCGTGGAGCTGATGAGCATCATTTTCCGCCTCGCCGGCAATCCGGAGTACAACATGCCGAACTCCCAATCGGTTTATGCCGACGAAGTCGAGAAGCATTTCAGCAGGTATCGGAACCATCCTGTCGTTCTCGCGGCACAGCAACTCCGCGCTGCCCGCGGCGTCAGCTATGACGCCGTCATGAGCATGGCCGTGCATGTGAGCGACGCCGGCGAACTGAAGGAAAGGGTGCCATTCGACCAGCCGCGGGACGTGATCAAGCTCGACGCTCGCTGGGAAACCGAGGAAGCCCGCGACTTCCTGAAGCAGGCCCGCCTGTTTGTCAGGCACGCCCGGTTCGCAGCGTTCCTCGAGCAGCATCGGGACTTCTACGCCTCGGCCGCCGCCCGCCTCGATGCGGCACTCGGCAACCGCGATCTGCGACAATGGTTCGATTCATACTTCGGGACGACCGCCGAGGTGCAGTTGCGGCCGGTCGTCGGCCTGCTCAACGGAGGTGGCTGCTACGGACCGGGTTTCCGCCCCGCCGCGGGTCCTGTCGAGATGTACTCGATCATCGGCGCGTACCAGTTCGACCGCGAAGGACTGCCGGAGTTCGACAGCAACATCGCCCTGACCGCGGTGCACGAATTTGCCCATTCCTACGCCAATCCCCTGGTGGACAAGCACCTGGACAAGATGCTCGACGCTGCGCAGCGGATCTTCAGCACCTGCGAAGACGAGATGAGACGGCAGGCCTACGGCAACGCGTCGACTCTGCTCCGGGAATCGATGGTCCGGGCCTGCACGGTCAGGTACGTCGCCGGCACGATGGGAAAGGCGGCCGCGGCGACGGCGGCAAGGCAGGAGGCAAATCGCGGTTTCACCTGGGTCGGCGATCTCAGCAGGCTGCTCGAGGAATACGAAGGTCATCGCGACCGGTATCCGACGCTTGAGGCCTTCATGCCCCGGGTCGTCGATTTCTTCAACCGCTACGCTGCAGGCCTCAAGGCCCAGGAGCGGCCAAGGGTCATATCCATGGTCCCCGCCAACGGAGCCAATGACGTCGATCCGGATCTGACGGCCATCAAGATCACATTCAGCGAACCGATGGTGGACAAGAACTGGTCCGTGGTCGGCGGCGGCCCGGATTTCCCCGAAATCACCGGCGATATCTCCTACGACAAGGATCGCATAGTGCTGACCATCCCCGTTAAGCTGAAACCGTCCTGGACCTACCGTTTCTGGCTCAACAGGGGCAGGTTCGACTCTTTTCGCAGCACGAGGGGAGTGCCGCTGAGCTCGGTGCCCGTCGAGTTCAAGACCCGAGCCCGGTGAGTCGACGGGTGAGGGCGCGTGGCAGGTCAGCCTGCTCTTTCAGACCCCCAGACGTGAGCGGGCCTTGGTACGGGTACGCGCGCCGCCCGGTTCGAACCAACCGGCGTCATCGCCCACTGCCTGCCCTGCATAGCTCTCCGAGCGAAGCAGAGCCTGCGTAGCTGTCCGAGCAAAGCAGGATCCCCGGATCTTTGACAACCAAGTCCCTTCGGGGCAAGCGATCGGCGGCCAGCAATCAGCTCTCAGCCGAATGAAGCATCTTCCTGGCCCTTCTGGCTGACTGCTTAACGCTGAATGCTGAAAGCCCCTCCGAGCCAAACAAACCCAAACTTAGGCAAAACGGGTAAAAGAGGTAATACCGTCCGCCAGCGACAGGCTGGAATATAAGCCGCTGCGTTGGCAGAGCTTACACCGCGGACTCGACCACATTCCAGCGTCGGGCACCCGCCCGCCCACACGTGGGCTGGCAGCCTTTCCCGCACTGTTCTACGATGCCGCCTTGGCCGGTCGGGTTTACGTGCAGTCCCTGTTGTGGAGGAATGTCCATGAGCCAGTGCGGTCGTGATTGCGAATGCCGGTCGGGTGTCTCCAGACGCGAAGTCCTCAAGATTGGGGCTGGCACCGCCGGATTGCTGGTTGCCGGCAAGTCCGCCAACGCGGAGCCGGGCCACATACCCCCTGAATGCAGGACCCCGCCCGGCAAGGAGTGGTTCGATCAACTCCTTCAGCCCGGAAAGACGATCACCTACACCGGCAAGCACCTCGAGAAGCTCATTTTTCCGCTCGGCGGCATCGGCACCGGCACCATTTGGCTCCACGGCTCCGGCCGTCTGGTCAACTGGCAGATCTTCAACAACATTCAGAAGAACAGCCTTGTGGACGACTCCTTCTTCGCCGTGCGCGTCCAGCAGGAGGGCAGGACGGCGATTGTCCGCGTGCTTCAGCGGGAGCCGCTGGGACCGGTCCAGGGAATCCGTGATATCACCTTCACCGGACAGTACCCGGTCGCCCGCCTGTCGTTCAGCGATCCGGGACTGCCCGTCGAGATCGAGCTCGAAGCCTTCAACCCGCTGATTCCGCTGAACGAAAAGGACTCGGCCATCCCATGCGTCATCTTCACGCTGCGGGCGATCAATAAAACAGACAAGCCGATCGAGGTCTCCCTGCTCAGTTCTCTTCAGAACGCGATCGGACATGCCGGACAGGGCGCTTCCAACGGCGTCGCCCACCGCACCTACGGCGGCAACATCAATATGCCCGTCATCGACGAGCGTATCTGCTCGGTGTTCATGAAGGCCGAGGCCGGCAAACCCGCCGAGATCTCACCGCCGCTCGAACTGGTGATGGACCATCACGACCTGCCGCTGTCGGAGGTCGCCACCGTTCGAGGCCTGAGCTTCATGGGCGTGGGTCGCCCGACCGCGAATCCGAACATCCGGGTGGTCTACTGGCTGGCGAACGGAGACCTGAAACGGATCGGCGGCTCGCTGCTCAAACAGATCGCCGAGAGCGTTCGCGAGTACGGCGCACTGCTGCTGCTGTCGGGCACACAAAACCCGCTGACAAAGCCGGTTCAGCCGACGGTGCCCGCCGGCGTGCGGCGCCGCGAGACCATCTTCGCCTCGTTCGACGACCCGAGCTTCGGCCATTGGACGGCCAGGGGCCGGGCGTTTCGCAAACCGCAGGGCGGCACCGCCCCGGACCAGAACCCCGTCACCGGCTTCCTCGGAGCCGGCCTGGTCAACTCCTTCGATCCGAACGACGGTCCCCACGGCCGCCTGACCTCGCCCGTGTTCATCATCCAGGAAAAGTACGTCTCGTTCCTCGTCGGCGGCGGCAATCATCCGGACCGCTGCTGCATCAACCTGGTCGTCGACGGCAAGGTCGTTCGCAGCACCACCGGCAGGAACACCGAGCAGCTCGAACGCCAGGAGTGGGACGTCTCCGAGTTCCTCAACCGCGAGGCCCGCATCGAGCTGGTCGACGAGGAGAGCGGCGGCTGGGGGCACATCCTGGTGGACGACATCCGGCTCAGCAACCTGCCGGTCGATGCGGTCACCGCGGATGAGGCGGAAGCGTGGAATAAACTCCTTAAAGATTCATCCGGTGGCCCATCGACCCGGCCGGTCGGCGTCGGACGCGGCGAGGTCGTGGTGATTCCACGCGATCTGGCCAAGGATGCCGGCCCGAAGGACGGCCCACCCTTGTCCGATCGGCTCCTGTCGATGATCGCCTCCCTGGCGGGCGTCGAGTATCGCCCGCAGGTCGGCCGGATGCCCGACGCGCCGTCTTTCGGCACCATGTGCCTCGCGACGCCGGCCGTCGATGCCTCCATCGCTCATGATTGGGTGGATCGCGACCGGCTTCTCCGTTCCCTGGCCGACTCCGGGCGGTTGCCGATGGCCTGGCCGCTGCCAAGAGTCGGAGACACCACGCCGCACACCGGCCCAACCGGCCCCGGCCGGACCATCAACGCCGCGCTCTGCGTGCAGCGCAAGGCTGCCCCCGGCAGCGCCGCCGAGGCGACCTTCATCTTCACCTGGCGATTCCCCAACCAGTATTACCCCCAGAACAACTACCGGCCGGGCGCCGGCGGCGTCATCACCGTCGGCAACATGTACGATAACTGGTACCAGGATGCCCTGGATGTTGCCCGATACGTCATTGCGAACCTCGCCGGCCTGCGCAAGCACACCTTCGCCTGGCGGGATGCGATGTTTGACACCACGCTGCCGCAGTACCTCGTCGATGCCGCCGCGGCCAACGTCTCGATCATCCGCTCGCCTACCTGCTTCTGGACGAAGGATGGAACCTTTTACGGCTACGAAGGATGCAGCCCAGGTGGTGGCGGCTGCTGCCCGATGAACTGCAACCACGTGTGGAACTACGAGCAGGCTGTGGCCAGGGTCTGGCCCGCGCTCGAACGCGACATGCGCAAGACCGAACTGAGATTTCACCAGAACGCGGACGGGGGCCTCAACCATCGCGTGTCCGTGCCTCGCGACAACCCCAATAAGGGTTCGCCGCCGGTGGCCGACGGTCAGTGCGGGGCAATTCTCAAGGCTTATCGCGAGCACTTGCAGTCGCCGGATCGGCGTTTCCTGGACGAGTACTGGGATCGGATCAAGAAGGCGATGGACTTTGCGATCAAGACCTGGGACAAAGACAGCGACGGCCTCATGGAGCAGCCGCAGTTCAACACCTACGACCGCGAGATCTACGGGCACAATACCTTCGTCACGTCGCTCTATCTGGCGGCCCTGCGCGCCGCGGAAGAGATGGCCCGGCTTTGCGGGGACAAGCCGGCGGCGGACAAGTATCGCCAGTTGTTCGAGAAGGGACGGGACGCGGCCGCCAAGCTCTTTGACGGCGAGTACTACATCCAGATCGCCGACAACATCAACCTCGGCTACGGCAAGGGCTGCTGGTCCGACCAGGTGGTGGGGCAGTGGTGGGCTCGCGTGCTCAACCTCGGCGACATCCTGCCGGCCGACCAGGTACGAAGTGCGCTGAAAGCCATCTTCAAGCACAACTGGCTCTGGAAGATCGATGGCTTCGAAGGCACGCAGCGGTTTCTCGAATTCGCCAGCGGCGACGACAAGGGTCTGCTGTGCGGCTCCTGGCCCAAGGGCGGACGGCCGGAAGACCCGATCCTCTATCGCGACGAGTGCTGGACGGGCGTCGAGTACCAGGTCGCGGCACACAAGATCTACGAGGGCCAGCTCGATGAGGGCCTGATCATCGTCCGCGGGGCCCGAGAGCGCTACGACGGCACGAAGCGCAGCCCATGGAACGAGATCGAGTGTGGCGACTACTACGCCCGGGCGCTCAGTAGTTGGTCGCTGCTGCTGGCGGCCCAGGGCTATGCCTGTAACGGCCCCGCGCAGCGGCTGACTTTCAACCCACGGATCACGCCCGACGACCACCGCTCGTTCTTTAGTACGGCCGAGGGCTGGGGGCGATTCGAGCAGAAACGCAGCGGCGACTCGCAGATCAACACGCTCGCGTTCGACTGGGGTCGCTGCGATCTGAGAGAACTGCGCTTCGGTCTGCCGCCCGGAGTGACCAAGGTCACCGCCAAGGCCAGACTCGACGACCGCGACCTGTTCATCGAAACCAAAGTGAATGAGGGCATCGCGGTCATCACCCTGACCGCCCCCATCACCGCCGTGGCGGGAAACACGGTGGAGGTGGAAATAACCGCTAAAGACGGCCCGGCGGCGTAGCCGGGCAGAATGACCTGCGAACTCGTGGATCATCGCCGCCCGCACCGACGGATGGACCGGCCCGGAGATCGGACAAACCGTGATCGCGGCTCTCGTTTCGGCGCGACTGGCCAAGGAACCGGTTGACGACAACCGTCTGTTCGCGTCGCTCAGTCAGATCGTTCCGCTTCCCAGGATGATGAGGGAGCAAGTCAATCACAGTCGCTCTTGGGCCTTTGACGGGTCCGTCCAGGCCTCGGTTCGGAAGAGGTAACCCCGGCGCTGCATGCAATGCTGGTGCGAATGTGAGGCCTATCCACCCCTTGTCATTTCCTTGCCCGCCGGCCGACAGATGAACTCGGCCGCCGTTGGGTTTGCGTGGACTTACTGCAGTACGATCTCCGCGCGGGCCGCGGCCGGTTCCGTCGGCGGGTTCACATTCGTCCGGAAGGAACGCAAGGTGCGCGATACCCAGATGATGCCGATGCTGCCGACGATCAGGTCCGTCGCTAGGCGGCCGGCGAACACACCGATCACCCCGTAGAGGTGTGCCCCGAGGTAGGAAAGCGGGATCAGCAGCCCCAGCACGCGGATGGCATTCAGCACCGTCGCGCAGACGGGTTTGTGCAGGCCCGTCAAAAAGAAACCGCAGTACCGATGCACTTCCATCATCCCATAACCGAAAGAGATAACACGAATGTAGGAGATGAGGACGCGGGTCACCTTCGCGTCATCCGTGAAGACCGACGCCAGCCATGGGGCACCCAGGAAGAAGACCACCGCTACCAGCCCGCCGTAGCCGAGAGCGAACCACGTGGCCACCTTCTGCGCCTCGCGAACGCGGTCCACCCGAGCGGCCCCGAAGTTCTGGCTCACGAACGGTGTGAGCGAAATGCCCAGCGCCATCGGAACCACGAAGGCGAACATCTCGAGGCGGCCGGCGGCGCCGCAGGCCGCCACCGGCTCGTTGCCGAAGTGGCTGATCAGCCTGGTGATCACCGCAGCGGAGATCGGCATCAGGATCATGCTCAGGATGCTCGGCACCGCAAAGCCGAGGATCCGCCGGAACGAGGCAAACCATTCACTCAGCCGGCCGGCCTTGGACACCAGCAGACGGTGCCTGTGCCGCAGCAGATGAAGAAGCCATACCGTCGAAATCGCCTGCGCGATCACGGTGGCCAACGCCGCCCCGCGTATGCCCATCGCCGGGAAGCCCAGGTAACCGAAGATCATGATTGGGTCGAGGATTAAGTTGAGCACCGTTCCCAGAATCATGAATCGGCTGGCCGACTTGGAGTCGCCCGCGGAGATCAGGATGCCGTTGCCCAGAAAGGGCAGGGCCATGAACATCGCCCCCAAATACCAGGTACGCATGTATTCGCCGATAAGGGGTAGCGTCTGGGTGTCGGCACCCAGACGTCTGAAGATCGGCGTGATGCTCAGATACCCGCCAACGGACATCATTGCCGCCACGCCGATCGTCAGGGCCAAACCGTGCGTGACGAGCCTGGCGGCGTCGTCGTGATCGTGCCGACCGATAGCGTGGGATACCAGAGTGGTGATGCCCGTCCCGATACCGCCGGCCACGAACGTCAGCAGCATGACGACGGGGAAGACGAACCCCATCGCCGCCAGCGGGAGTGTGCCCAACTGGGCGATGAACCACGTGTCCGTGAGGTTGTACGCGTTCATGGCGAACGTGCCGGCCAGCATGGGAAACGCCATCGAGAAGAGGGTGCCTGTGACACTGCGACGAACCAGTACTGACATGAACGCTTACCTGTGCTCACTCTCGAGTCGGGCGCCTGGACCGGTGTCGTCGCCGCGTTCCCCCCGAGGATTCCGTTCGCCTTTTGTATGGGCCTTCGCGGTAAGGAGCGACGGGGCCGCGGCATCCCTCGGGTCCAATGCGCTGGCCCTGTCTGCGATTGCCGGGGCCGTTGCCCCCACGGCCGTCGTGACCGTGTCGGGTCTGTGGCCTTCAGACCCGACCCTCAAATCCTACCAGTATCTGCGTTCAGAGCAAAGGCGTGGCCGGATGGCACGTGAGTACCGGGTGCATCCGCCAAACGGTGGCGGCTGGCGGGGCGGGCAGGTGCCGTAGCGTGTCAGCAGTGCTCACAATCCCCAAACATGCGGAAAGCAGTGACACACGGATGAGGCCTGCGCCTGAACGGAAGATGCACCCGTCAAAGTGCGCAAGCACCGGTCGGAATTCGATTACTCGGCCCGAATGAAAACGGCGACGCAGCTCTTTTTTCGAGAGTGGCATAAACGGCTGTATTAAGCTGTTGCGGGTGCCAGGGGCCCCACGTCGTCTCGACGGTGGGGGAGCGACGATCAGACGGGTGGAAGGGCCGCTCACTTCCCATCGCCCCGCGGATATGAACCGCAGAGGCCGCCGAGAGACGCCGAGGAAGACGCCAGGACAGTCGAGCCCGGGCGCCTCTGCCCGCAGATCACGCGGATTGACGCGGATGAAGCAGGGCCGACCCGCCTACGACTCGGGGCTGCGCCGAGGCGAGTGCCCTCGTCGGCCACTCCCGCCCCGCCGCCTCACCGACCGCCCCCCGCCTTCTTCCCAAAAACGAACCCGTCCCGTTAACCGATCACGTACCTTGATCCGAGATCGGAACGAGACGGCACAGGCGGAGGCCGAAAAGAGCTGGATCACCCGCGATGGTCGTCCATCCAGAGCCCCCACCGGGCGAGAGGACGAGGCGGTCAGTTTTCGAGACGTGACGTCCACGCCGGGGTGATCACGGCTGGATGCAGTCTTCGGTGATGAGGTCAGCGGGGTCGCCGTAGGATGGGGGGACGCCGGGGGCGGTAACGGGGTCGCCTTTGTCGATGGCCTTGGCGACGGCGAGGTTCAGATCAAGAAGCTGTTTGAGCAGGTCCTTTTTCGGGTTGAAGCCGTAGGCGTCGAGGACGGCGGCGTCGAGGTCGGCGTGGGCGTCCTTGAGGGGGTTCCTGCCGGGCAACTCGAGCGTACGGTAAAGGGCGCGGAGGCCGCCCTTCATCCTGGGCAGCACCTCGGCTCGGATGCGTCGGACCTCGCAGCCGGCAGCGGCAACCGTGCGGATCTGTTTCTTCGTCGGCGATTGCGGCCAGGGGAAGGTATCAAAGACGGATTCGGGTGTATACCGGAAGTCGCTCTTGAGCTTGGAACACTTGGCCACGAACCATCGCCAATGACTGCCACATTGAAGGATGCCGAACGAGTAGTCGTCGTCAAAGGCGAAAGACTGAATCAGGTTGCTCGGTCTGATCCCCTTAGAGACGAAAACGAAGATTGGCCGTTTGGTCACGAGTGAGCACACGATGTATCGCTCCCTCGCCAAGACCATCGCCACCGTGTCGGGAACACACCGTCGTAGTTGCCACCAAGTATCAAGACGAGCGACGAGCTTTGCCTTCTTGAGCTTTGCCTCGAACGCGACCTCCGT
This sequence comes from Phycisphaerae bacterium, assembly GCA_030372985.1. Lineage (GTDB taxonomy): Bacteria > Planctomycetota > Phycisphaerae > UBA1845 > PWPN01 > JAUCQB01. The sequence goes on along the minus strand of JAUCQB010000193.1, from coordinate 7,696 downwards.
TTGGTGTGCGGACCTCAGGCCCGCGATCCGCTCCATTTGTGGGAGTACCACTCGCTGGACATGAGCAAACGCCCCTGCGTACTTTCGAGCTGTCAAGATGTCGAGCCGCTGGAAGTCGATCAACCAGCGTTCGGGCCGTGCGTCTCCGGTGACCATTTCTCGCCCGGTGAGATACGGGCTCAGAACCTCCCGAGAGGTGGGATCGGTTCTGAGGATTCGCTCTGCCTGCTCGGGGGTCAGCAAGAAACCCATGTTGCCGGGTTCAAGGCCTCGATACACATAGTGACCTCCGGCGTTGCATCGCAGAATCCGGGCCACGCTGAGATCCGTTTCGTCCGACAACGCGGAGTTGATTGCCGCGCACTCTCGGACCGCCAACTCGTAACTCTTGTCCTTGAGGGTTTTGCCATGCTTGCCAGCGGTCAGCATCTTCGGGTGGGCTGCGTCCTCTTGGTTCTGGAAGAGTGGCAGACTCGGATCGACCCTGGACCACAGGCGGCGCGGAGATGGAATGAGCAAAGCGGATTCATCGTCCTTCTCACCCGCGGTCTTGACCCAGTTGGCGATCGATACGTGCACGTTGGCCTCGCCGCTCCATGGCTGGTTCTCGACGGCTTCGACGATTACTCCAGATTTGACCACGTAGTCGAGCCCGCCGACGCGGCTCTGGTTGTTACGGATGTTCTGGGTACCGACCAGACCGACCCGGCCGGTGAACGGGTCGTCCGGGGTGGCGGGCTTGAGATGGTCATGGGCGCGGCGGAACCAGTGGACACAGTAGTCGGCCATGCCGGGGACTTCGGGGTAGGCCTTGCGCACCGCGTTGACGTAATCGGCACCTCGCTCGGGCTTGAGGCGCTTGGCCCCGAGGAATGGCGGGTTGCCGATGATGATATCGGCGGCCGGCCAGTCGGCGCGAGTGCCGTCTGCGTTGATGAGCGCGTCTTTGCAGAGGATGTTGGCGTCGAGGTTGTCGAGCGGGAGGGTGCGTTCATCGGTGTGGAGTTCGTCGCTGGCGAGCTTGGGGGCGAGGCTGAGGGTCACCTTGGCGAGTTCGACGGCGAAGGGCAGGATGTCGATCCCGAAGAACTGGCGGGGGGCGACGCCACCCAGGGCCGTCTGGCCGACGATCTGACGTTTGGAGATGAGGTTTTCCTTGGCGAGAATCGCGGCCTCCAGCCGGCGCATCTCGCGGTAAGCGATGTAGAGGAAGTTGCCGCTCCCGCAGGCGGGATCGAGCACGCGCAGGGTCTGAAGCCGGCCACGGAGCCGGGCCAGGTCCTTGAGACTCTCGGCCTCGTCGATTGCGGCCGTGAAGGGATCGACGATCGTGGGTTTTACGATCTTCATGATGTCCGTGGGGCTGGTGTAGTGGGCTCCGAAAGCGTGGCGGACGTCCTCGTCCATCGAGTGCTGGAAGATGGTGCCGAAGATGTCCGGGGAGACGTGGGCCCAGTTGTACGTGGATGCCTCGCGGAGCAGGATTCCCTCGCTGTCAGGTTGAATCTCGACCGCGGCGGATTCGGCGAAGATGCCGCCGTTGAAGTACGGGACATCGCGGTAGCGGCCGCCGCGGGCGCCCTCGGGCTGGTTCATGGCCCGGAAGAGGCCGTCCAGGAGGTCAAAGGCCTTTGGCGGGTCGCTGCATTCCTCGAGGAGGGTGGTGAAGAAGTGCCTGGGGAGCAGGCCGATGTCCTCGGAGAAAAAGCAGACCAGGCACTGAAGCACGAATCGCTGGGCGACTTCCGCGCCGACGCTCCTGCGGCCTTTGAGGATGCGGTAGACCGCGGCCAGCTTGTCGGCGGCCTTGCGAGTCGCATCGACGCGATCCACGCCAAATACCGGGCGTTCGTTGGTCGGCCAGAAGAAATTGAGCGGGCCGTAGCGGGTGGGCAGATCCTCGAGGGCAACCGTGTCGAGCGGGTCGTTGATATCGACGTCGAAGTCATAGACGCGGAATTCATCGAAATTGCAGAGCACAACGTAACGGGGTCGTCCGGGCACCAGGCGTACCCAGTAGTCGAAAGCCTGGGTCAGGTGGCGGGAGAGGTCCTCGCCCCGTTTCTTCATTTCGATCAGGACGATCGGTTTCCAGACCAGATCCGCAAAGGCGGTGCCGCCGCGGTCGTTTTTCAGGCGCATTTCCAGGGTGGCGCCGGCTTCCTTGTAGCCGCGGCGCGAAAAGGCGCGAAAAAGCCTGTCCAGAAAGACCTGTGCCTCGCCTTTCTCATCACCCTTGAGGGTCCTGGCGTATTCGACGAACTCGGCAAGCTGTCTTGAACGATTGGCGTCCATACCAGCCCAAAGAATATCCGAAAACAACCCTCTAGTGAAGGCCATGCCACGTTTGGGCGGGGATCAGCCTTCAGCGTGCCCTGTTGAACGCTTGGCGACCGGCGCCGAATTCTGCGTAACGGCCGAGGCCATATCGCCAGGGCAATTCACGTTTCCTTGTGGCGGCAGACCGGAAAGCTGGTGCTGGGCAGCGAACTTGCTCTTCCGGTGGTGGCTGCGAAGACCGGGTCTCCCGTCCCAGGCCGTCGTCGTCACTGATCTTACTCGTGGCGGAGGGATTCGACGGGGTTGAGCCGCGAGGCACGGCGGGCGGGCAACAGGCCGAAGACCACCCCGACAATGATGGCAAAGGCCATCGGGCCGATGATCAGCCACGGCGTCATCATCGCGGGGATGCCGGTTTTGTTGGAGATGAAACTGCTGCCAAGCACGCCGAGGATGGTGCCCAGCGCGCCGCCGACGCCGGCCAACGTTCCCGCCTCGATCATGAACTGGTGCATGATCATCCGCCGGGCCGCCCCCAGAGCCATGCGGACGCCGATTTCACGCGTTCGCTCCATCACCGTGACCAGCATGATGTTCATGATGCCGATGCCGCCCACCAGCAGGCTGATCCCCGCGATGGTGACCAGCAGGCCGGTCATGATATTCGATGCCTTCTCGGCGGTCTTGGCCGCCTCGGAAATGCTCTTGACGGTGAAATCGTCCAGGTCCGTCTCGCGAAGCTGATGCCGGTGTCGCAGCACGCTCCTGATCTGGTTGATCGACAGCGGGATCTCGTTCTCGCTGGCCGCGGAGACCACCAGAGCATGGACGCGGTTGTCGCCCGCGAGATGCCGGAAGCAGGTGGTGATCGGAACGACGATCGAGTCATCCTCGTCATAGCCGAGCGGATTCTGCCCCTTCTCCTCGAGCACGCCGATGATCTGCATCGGTGTGCCCTTGATCCGCACGCGCTGGCCGACCGGATCCTCCTGCCCGAAGAGGTTCTGCGCCGTGGTCTTGCCGATGAGACAGACCTTGGCGCCGCTGACCACGTCGCGCGGCTCCATCGGGCGGCCGGCCTCGACCCCCCACGACCGGACCCTCAGGTAATCGGCGTTGGTTCCGCTGACCGGCGTCGACCAGTTTCCCAACTCACTGACCACCTGGCAGACCAGCCGGGTCACCGGGGCCGCATAGGCGACCGCCGAGCACTCGCGCTGGATAGCCTCGGCATCCTCGATGGTCAGCGTCTTGGCCGAGCCGGCCCCGCCGTGGACGCCACCCTGGCTGGTCGAGCCGGGGATGATCAGGATCATGTTGCTGCCGACCTTGGCAATCTGGCCCTGGATGCTGTGCTTGGCCCCCTGGCTGACGGACACCACCGCGATAATCGCCGCGACGCCGATGACCACACCCAGCATGGTCAATATGCTCCGCGTGCGATGGCGGTGCATCTCGCGGAAGGCGATCCGGAAGCTCTCGATCCAGACGACTGCTGTCACGGCCGGCCTCCTGTCCCTTTGTCCGAGGCCGGGCCGCCGTCGGTTATCTGCGCCAGGCTCTTGATGGCCGGAATCGGAGGGCCGCCGCACAGGGGCGAGGGCTGATCGTGGACCACAGCGCCGTCGTGCAGCATCACGATCCGATGCGCCCGAGAAGCGATCTCGGCATCGTGAGTCACAATGATCACCGTCAGCGAACCCTCGCGATGCAGCCGGGCAAGCAGTTCCAGCACCTCCGCCGCGGTCCTCGAATCGAGGTTTCCCGTCGGTTCATCCGCCAGCAACAGGCGCGGATTGCTCACCAGCGCCCGGGCCAGGGCCACCCGCTGCTGCTGCCCGCCCGAGAGCTGCCACGGCATGTGGTTGATCCGATCGGCCAGGCCCACAACCTCCAGCACGTCCTTGGCCCGGCGATAACGCTCCCGCACCCCGATGCCCAGATAAACGAGCGGCAGTTCGATGTTCTCCAGGGCCGTGCTGCGATGGAGCAGGTTGAAGTTCTGAAAAACGAAGCCCAGCTTCGTGCGACGGCAGCGGGCGAGCTCCTCCTCGTCAAGGTCGTCGACCGGCTGCCCATCGAGAATGTAGCGCCCGCGCGTGGGCTGATCCAGGCAACCGAGGACATTCAACATGGTGCTCTTGCCCGACCCGCTCGCCCCCATGATGGCCGCAAACTCGCCCTCGCGTATGGTCAGATTCACGCCGCACAGGGCGTGTACCTGGACCTCGCCCATGTCGTAGATCTTGTGGACATCCACTAGTTCGACAATCGGCTTTGTCATGCTTGGATCAGAATCGCCGGTTCTCCGGCGCGGTCATCAGGATGGCTTTCTCAAACTGACTCTGAACGTCGTTTCGGGAGACAATGTACTCCGCGACAAAGGCCGCACTTTCCTCTATCCCGGGGGCCGGATAGAGAATGGTCTCGCGGTTATCGCTGTAACTCGTCCAAACCGGAACCATGGTCCACACCCCATTCATGTGCCGCCAGAGGAGTCCCTGAGTGGGCTTGATCGGCGGGGGGATGAAGCTCACCTCATCGGGCCTGCTGGTAGCCCCAGGATCGCCGGCAACCGGAATCGGCGCCGGTGTCGGCGGCCACTCGGCCGACTCCTTGAGACGCCGGATCTCATCCGGAGCGATCGGCGGCAGGAACCGGAGGGCGGCGTTGGCGATTTTCAAGGTCGCGTCCTGCCGGGCAACCTCAAGACTGATGTCCGCCGGCATTCCCGGCCGAAGGAGCAAGTCATTGTTCGCAACCTCGATCACCACGGCATAGGTGACCACGTTGCCGATCGTGTGGGGCTGGTTGCGGATTTGCCGAACGGTACCGGAGAATTCGCGATCGCGATAGGCATTGACGGTGAAGGTCGTCCGTTGGCCCGGGCAGATGTAGCCAACGTCCGCCTCGCTCACGTCGGCCAGAAGGTCCATGCGCGACAAGTCCTCCGCCAACACAAACAACTCAGGCGTCATCAGCGCCGCAGCGATGGTCTGGCCCACGTCGACACGTCGATCCAGGACAATTCCGTCGATTGGCGAAACGATCTCAGTTTTTCCGAGACGGTATTTCGTCAGGTCCACTGCATTCTGCGCGCCCCTGACGGCGGCGCGTCCGGCCTCGGTGCTCGCAATGGCCGCTTTCCAGGCGGCCTCCATCGTACGGTATTCCTCGTCCCCGGCAGCGTTCTGGGCCTGCAGTTTCTGAATTCGCTCGAAGCGCCGTTTTGCCTCGGCCTCCTGGACCTCCAGTTGCCGTACTGTGGCCTGGGCCCGGGCCAACTCGGCATTGGCCTGTTCATGTTCCGCCTGGAAAAGCTCTGGTTTCAGGCGAGCGATGACCTGGCCTTTTTTCACACGATCATTGTGGCCCACGGTGATTTCGCCTACGGTTCCCGATACCTCACAGCCCACCAGAACCTGCGTCGTGGGGGCCAGACGCCCCGTCGCCGTCACCGTCAGAACAAGGGGGCCGCGGCTGACCTGGATCGTACGGATTTCAACGGATTTCTGGGGCTTGAACTGCCGATAGCCGAGCCAGACAAGGGCTCCCAGGCCGGCGACGACGCACAAGCGAACGACCCACTTAGCCATATGTCACTCCCGGGCGTTGCGGAAAACCGCGAGCGCCGCGAATCCGGGACCCTGCCTGACCGATGCTATCCATGGGCCTTTTTCCTGCACCTGGCCCAACAAATGGGGGGGCGCAGGCTTCCCCGGCCCCTGTCCCAGGCCGCCCTTGTCTGTCCTTTCCTGGGGTATTCCAACCTCCGGGTGTGTTGACAGGTGCGGACGCTTGCGACAATATACGCGTCTTTAGTATGACAACTGACGAACGAGGCCGGTAGGGTAGCACAGTCAGAGCACGAGTGAAAGAGACCAATACGTGAGCGCTGATTTCCACCGCGTTTCCATTGTGGGTACGGGCTCGTTTCTTCCCGGAGCCCCCATCCCGAATGATCAGCTCGACGCGATCCTGGGACCGCTGGACCGGGCCCCGGAGAACGTCAAGTCATACATTCAGAACGTGGCCTCCCGGATGCTGGCTTCAAGCGGTGTGGAGTTCAGGCACTTTGCCATCGATCCGCAAACCCACAAGCTCACCCATACGATAGCGTCCCTGGGGGAAGAGGCCGCACGGCGGGCTCTTGAAGCCGCCGGCAGGCAGGCGGACGACGTCGAACTGCTTTTGCTGTCCTGTCCGAGCTACGACTGCTCGACCCCGCCGACCTCGGCCATCCTTCAGGAGCGGCTGGGCATCAAGCAGTGCGCCGAGATGGAGATCCATTCCAACTGCGCGGGGGTCGGCAAGTGCGTGCAAGTCGCCTTCGACGCCTTGCGCTGCGGCCGGTACAAGACCGCCCTGGTGGTCTACTCACAATTGTCGAGCGTGTACCTGCGCAACTGCTACTACAATCAAAGCAGGATTAACAAGAAACAGGCTTCCCTGCGGTACATCCTCGCCGACGGCAGCGGGGCCGTTCTGCTCCAGGCAATGACCCCGGGCAGCAACCACGTGCAACACGAATTGCTGGGGACCTATGTCGAGTCTGTTGGCGGGGGAATGCCCGCGGGCATGACGGCCGGCGGCGGCGTTGCCGATCTGGTGGACGTCGAGCATCAGATTCCTCATGTGTTCGAGCTTGGGACTCATCATCTGGACCAGGATTTTTCCGCCGTCAACCGCAGTGCCGGCAGGCTGCTGTTCGAAGGGCTCGTGCGGATGACCGAGGTCCTGGGGATCAGCCCGCAGAAGGTTGACGCGATCGTGGCATCCATCCCCACCCGGCAACTCTACGAGGACAACATCGAGCTGTTCACCGAGTACTTCAGAATCACCCGCGACCAGTTGAAATTCCGCGCCGGCAAGACGGGTTATTGTGGCGGTACGTCGTTGTTGCTCCATTTTGATGAGATGGTTCGATCAGGGGAGATCAAACCTGGGCAGACGATCCTGCTCGACTCGGTCGAATCCAGCAAGTGGATGACCGCCGGCTTCGCGGTGCGGTGGTGAGATGCCGGAACGCAACGGCCACTCCGATCAGCCTTCGGCAGCCCCCAACGTCTCGACCCTCCTGGACTTCATTCCCGTCACCGTCCGCTATGCCTTCTACACGCTTTTCTTCCTGAGTCTCCTGCTCGGCGGATTGCCCTGGCTGGCCTACCAACTTGACGTTCATGCCCCTTGGCTTCACATCGAGGTCGGCCGGCCGGTGCAAGCGATCGGCGTCGTTGTCTTCCTTGTTTTCCTCGTTGCCTACCTGCTCTCGTCTCGACTGCTCACCAGCCGCGGGCAAGGCGGCCACGTGGAGTTCGACCCGCCGAAGGAGTTTGTTGCCTGCGGGGTTTACCGCTGGGTCCGCAACCCCATCGCCGCCAGCGCGGTGCTGATGCTGCTCGGCGAGGCTCTGGCC
>JAUCQB010000192.1 GCA_030372985.1 Phycisphaerae bacterium | reverse complement strand
CTCGGAGATGTGTATAAGAGACAGATTTGATTCCGCGTGGGGCGGCGGCGTGGCCCCGGGGGTGGGGGGTTTCCAGATGACGTCCAGGGAATCCTTCTGGTTCGGAATCAGCAGAATGCCGCGCTCGACCCGCTCAGGCGGAGCGTACACGAATGGGCAGGATCACCATCGTTTGACCGGCCCAGTGCAGACGTTTCTGCAGAGCGAAGGCGGTCTGATTGTGCAGAATGCGCTGATACCACGTCTCTTTCTGAAACAGGACTTGCCCCGAAAAGAAGGTGGAGCGGGGGAACTCACGAGCGGTCGCGAGGCAGAGCTTCTCGGCTTCACTGACCACCTCCGTTCCGATACCCATCCTGGATGACGCGGGTACGCCGATCCGGCGAGCCAGATCGACATACTGGTCGAGCATTCGCTGAGTGCTGTCACGGAGGGCGTCCACCGCACCCTCGCCCTTGAAGCCTCCCGAGTCAATCACACCCACGCCGATGAAGATGTAGTTTTTGTAGTGCCCCTGGAAGCTGCGATGGATGTTGAGCATCGTGTGGATGCCGAAGGTGCTGTACGAACTGACCAGAACCACGGCCGCAGGCTTCTCCGGATCAGGGGTAAGCGGAGCGTCGGTCTGTACCGGCTGGATTTGCGTGAACACCCTCAGGTGCTCGTCGAGCTGCTTGAACTGCCGTGTCAGCTTCTCATAGTGACGGTGAATCAGGAAGCAGAGCGCGACAAACGCGGAGGTCACCACAAGGGTGAGCCAGCCGCCTTCGGTGAACTTTTCCATGGCCGTGATGACCAGGATGGTCGCGCAGAGGCAGAAGCCGATGCCGAACAGGCATACTCGTCGGCGCCAGACGGGATTCTTGCGGTCGGTGCTCCACCAGCGCAGCATGCCCAGCATGGAGAGCGAAAACGTCAGGAACACGTTGATGCTGTACATGACCACCAGATGCCGAACGTTGCCGCGCGTGTAGAACAGGGCCACCAGTGAAGCGAGCCCCATGAGCAGGATGCCGTTTTGCGTGGTCAACCGGTCGGACAGAGCGGCGAAGCGGCGGGGAGCCCAGGAGTCCACGGCCATGTTGGCCAGCACGCGCGGTCCATCCAGGAACCCGGCCTGAGCGGCCACCACCAGCAGCGTGCCTTCGGCAAGCAATGTCAAGATGATGAAGAGACGGCCGCCCGGCCAATTTCCTGCACACTGTTCGGCCAGAACCGCATTGAGTGTCTTGTGTGCCTCGGGCTGCACGCGCCACAGCAAGTAGCACAACAGAAGCCCGGACGCGGTGCAGGCAAGCGAGATCGACATGTAGAGCATGGTTCGCTTGCCGGTCCGCACATGGGGCTCGCGCATGATCGGCAGTCCGTTGGAGACCGCCTCCAGACCCGTGTACGTTCCGCCACCCAGCGAATATGCATGCACCAGCAGCAAGAGCATGCCACCGAGACCAAGCGTACCCATGCCGGTGCGGAAACCCGTGCTCACTGAACTGGCGACCGCCGGCAGCTCGCGTACATGCGAAAAGAACCCGGCTCCCAGCAGGATGGCATGGGTGACCAGGAAGAGCACGAAGACGGGCATGAGTACCAGAACCGATTCGCGAACGCCGCGGATGTTCAGAGTGGTGAGGCCGACGATGAGAAGCGCCTCGATCGCGAGCTTGAACGAGGTAATGGGTATACCCAAGACGGTCATTTGAGCGGGAAGCAGGCTGAAGAGCGCATCACCGGCGGCCGAGATCGAAACGGTGATGGTGAGCATGTAGTCGACGAGCAGGGCACAGCCGGAGATGACGCCGACGTGCCGCCCGAGCAGCTTGGTGGCAACCACATATCCGCCACCGCCGTGCGGAAACTGCTCGATAATGCGCGTGTACGCCGCCGAGATGACCAGGATGGTCAGGCTCACCATCAGAGCCAGTACCACGGCCAGATAGGTGTGGTCTCCAAGTGTACGGTACGCTTCCTCTGGTCCGTAGCTGGAGGAGGACAGCCCGTCGGCCCCCAACCCGACCCACGCCAGGAAGGGGATCAACGAGAGACGGTGGAACAGAGAATCATCGCGGAAGTCGCGAGGCGGACCGATGACAATTCGGCGCAGACGCGACCGTAAAGACGTCTCCTGCGTCTCGGGCAGCGTTTCCGGAGTTGAAGATGCGCAGTCACGAACCGGAGGGGCGGTATCGCCACTCATCGGCAAGAACCTCCAACGCCACGAGAGGGAGACCTCTCGATTGCGGAGGGGGTCTCCTCTTCCACGCCTACGAGGTTAGCTGACGGGCTCGGGCTGAAGAAGATAGCCCTACGCTGACGCGATTCGCCCCACGGTTTGGTTCCCCCGTTCCCGCCATGCGGCGGGACTCGGCGATCAAAGTGGCTATGTACGTATGAGTGTAAGCAAGTCTCTCCGGAACTTCAAGGGGGCGGGAATGATGCAGCAGCGAGCCTACATCTCGGTCTTGTTCAGAGTTTGCCGGCCATTCGCGTTTGGTGTCAAGGCGACGAGGCACTCGACGGACTTAGCGGAGCGAGTGAAACATCCTGCCAACCCTCAAGACCGAACCGGATATCGCGCTCCATGAACTCCCAGACGACCAGCTTCTTTCCGACCAGCAGGCCGGGCTTGTCGGCCAGCGCCTGCCTGACGAGGGTGGAGGCTCCGCCGTCGTTGACGATCGAGGCGAGCGGCTGAGCGAGCTCCTTGGCAAGGTGGGCGATGAAGCCGGCCGATCCGGGCTCGTCACGCTCGCAGATTCGCAGAAAGCTGTCGCCGAGCACCAGGATCGGTGAGGCGGAGTCGTCGCGGTAGGGAAGATAATCATCCCCCCGAATGAGGACCTGCTGACACCGCACGTCTTGCGGCTCGAACAGTCTCTCGATAGACGGGCACTTCGGCATTTGCAGGACGTCTCCAGGTCGACCGACGGAGACCCACCGCACGTCGTAGCCAACTGGCCCGGCCGGCACCAGGTTCAGATCGCGAATCCTGCGGCCGACTGCTTCGGCGGCCAGCCTCGCACCGACGTTTGTCCAGTGGGTGTCGCGCATGAGGTAGAGAGTGCCGGGATCTGACGGGCCAGCCCCGGCCCGAGCCTTGGCGAAAACATCAAGCAGATCGACCGTCTCGACGTCCGCCGCAGCCAACTCATCGAGCAGCCTGCGGGTGTGCTCATGACATCGCGGATCGCATGGCCCCGCGCGACTGGTGATCATGTCCGGATAGACTGACGGCTTGCCGGGGACCGGTACCACCAGCAGATGGATTCCTCTTTGAGCCAATTGATCTCGAAAGGCGACGATGGCCGAGACGGCCGCTCGCGGCCCCGTCTTGCTCATCGGCTGGTCGGGGCAACGCTCGGTTACAAATTGTGCATCCGGCCGGTAGAACCACCACCCCTGCCGACCGACGAGGGCCTGCTCACTGATAGGAAATTTGATTCCGCGTGGGGCGGCGGCGTGGCCCCGGGGGTGGGGG
>JAUCQB010000191.1 GCA_030372985.1 Phycisphaerae bacterium | reverse complement strand
TCATCCTCCGGCCGGTTCACCACCCGCCGCCAGCCTCGCGGCCGATCCACCGGCCAATCATCCAGCAGCCTTACTCGCTTGTCCAGCTTTTTCTCCCGGCAGGCCAGCGAGCCCCACGCCCAATCCTTCGCCCGCCCAACCAGCCGGGCCCGCAGGGCATTCCGCTCCACGTACCGGCACACCTTCAGGAAATGCCCGTCCGTCTGGATCGGAAGGCTCTTGAACCGCGACTGGTAGAGGTGCCCGTGGCCGACGTTGTGCCGGTGAGCGTGCCACCGTTGCGTGTGCGTCATCGTCAGCCACTGCATGAATCGCGACAGGTCGCCGTCCTTGCGAGGCCACAAAACCAGATGGAAATGATTGGGCATCAGCGCATAAACGCAGACCCGCATATTCTCCCGCTCCCGGGCCTCACCCAGCACCCGCTCGAACGCCTCGTAATCCCCGCTGTCCTCGAACAGATCCTGCCGCCCCGATACCCGGTTCATCACATGGTACGCCAGCCCGCCCACCGCCGTTCTCGGTCTTCTTGCCATGAAACCATCCTATCACGGCCTTGTTTCAATGTAAATGGCTTCTGACCCCTTTTCCGGCCGCCATCGAGATTGGCATCGAGGAGGGGGTCCAAAGCTTTCCCCCTTCCAGCCATGACCATACCAAGATCGAGATAGTTGGTTGTCCCGTCACGGTTGATGTCCCCCTCCGGCCACAGCCAGATTTGGGCATCGCCATACGCCTGATAGGTGTACATCTCCGCCAGCCACCCCCGGCAGTCGGCCAGGCCGGCCAGAAATGACAACACCTTGCTTGACGGAACACCCATCACTCACCTCCGCCTCGTTCGGCTGGCAACGATAACCTGCCGCCCTCTCATGTCCAGAGACCTTGAAAACCCTTGAACCGCGGAATACGCGGACCACGCGGAAGCAGAACCCGGCGCCCGCCCTTCAGCGTATTCAGCGTATTCCGCGGTCAAACATGCGATCTCCGCACCTCAGACATCCGGTCGTCCGCCCAGTGAACTGGCGGCGTTCCGGTTACGAGGTCGCGTCCCGACGCCTTCAGAGCAAGCCTGAGAACTGTCCCCGAAGCAACGACCAAAACCGCCCGATCATCAACAACAACAGAGATACGCCAACGCAGACCGCCGCAATCGCTCGCCGGCGGGCATCCGCGAACCTTACCCGGACATCCGGGCCGGCATTGTCCAATACTCTCGCAAAGCCCGCGCCATCTCGTGCCTTCCCCAATAGAACTGCTGCCCAAACAACGGTTGCGATGCACACTCCCGCCCCACTGCACAACAGCGCCATTAGCAAATGCAAGCCCAGAGAAAAAGAATATGTCATCGCGAATCCGGGCAGCGCACCAACAAGCAGCCATATGCCGAGCAAATGTAAACGACGCAGACGCCTGAGCGATCTTACCACTGTCATCACCCGATCAGCCGCCCATGCCTGATCCCAGTTGACCTTGCTCCCGCACTCTGGACAGCGTTCGTCAGAGTCCCGGAGATCACATCCGCAATTCAAGCACACCCTGAGCATCGTCAACCATCGCATACCTGTTCAGTTGGTGAATCGGTCCTGAATGGACAGTATCTTCCACACTGGAAAAGGCGTGAACAAATCGTACTCGGTCCCGTCCACAAGACACTTTGTCGTAGCACGCTTCTTTTCGAATCGTATCCCATGCCGCAATACTTGGCGCCCCAGCCCGAACGCCGCTGATCGGACGGTTACGGCTACAGTTCCTTCGTTCACGTCTGCCGCGTCGGAAGCACGTTGCACATCGATTATCACAAGGACGTTGCACCGCCCTCCGCCGAAACACTCCCCGTCTTCCGAGAACCGGGCTACCACGCCGCTAGCTTCAAATTGCCATAGAAGATCTTCCTGATCCTTAAGTACAAAGAATCGCAGCCACGAGCCCATCGTAAGCACGATACCGATACCGGCACAGACAGTAAGGATTTCCGGAAACCACCACATGTGCTTGCCACGTCCTGAGCTGGCGCGTTTTTGATTACTTGGCCCCAAGGAACGTCTCCGACTCGTCTTGTGTTTCCTGAACAAGGCCCGAGGACACTTGACCGGAACCGGGTCATGCGAACAGACAATCCCGGTGGTCAAGCCTGTCAGTAGCTTCATCAGACCACTGTTCAGCCTACCTCAGCAAAGCGCGTAGACACCGGCATGCGTACGCAACGCGCAAGGACGCCTTGTTCAGCCCAGCTGTTACGGTTCCTAAGGACGCCACCACTTGGGTGGAAACGGGCCAGACTTCCCAGCAGCGGTTGACTTGGCGTCTCCGATATCCGCGTACCAGTTGAAGTCCTTCCACCATTGCCAGTGGTCCCAGACAATCCTATGAGTGGTGCATTTGATGCTCCATGCACCTGGTTTCTTCCCACAGCATCCCACACTATGGGGGCAGTACTTCTGAATCTCACACTTGGAGAAAACAGACAGGAAGGCCGTGCCAGCATCAAAGTATGTGAAATCGTTGTCACCTGAGGTGAATGCTTGGGTATCTGTGAAACATGCTTCGCATTTGCTGTCTGGCTTGTCCGGGACCCCCTTAAAGCAGCTGCCCCAGCAAATATCGTTCTGTGCGTCTGTCAGGAGATCTTGCTCCATCTTCCCCCATTGTGCGCGCACCATTATGGACTTCTGCAGATGGTTCCTCGACCAGTCGGATGAACTAGTATAACGAAGCGAACTGTGTTGTCCAATTACTTGCCACAGCAGAAACCGTTCGTAGCCTCCGTAACCGTCAAAACGGTAGTCGCCGGCCCCCATGGCGTCGAACCCCAAGTCGCCGTAATTCACCCACCCGGACCAGTTCCCCGGCCAGAAATAATCGTAACCCCACATCGGGTCAACGCAAGGTGTTTTCATGGTTCCCGTCGAATCCAAGAACGCCGTCGGGCTGCCTTTCACATACTCGTAAATATTGAGCCCATCCGTGTACTGCTGGCGAGGCCAGAGTGTTCCCTTCGGCGCATCCACCCTCACCCCCGCCGGATCCCTCTGCAGCCAGCGGCCGTGTTTGGGGTCGTACATGCCGTGGACCGATTGGGGCAACAGGACAGGAATGATCAGCCCGGCCGCCAAGACGAGCATCGGCACCAGCTTGTTTCTCGATGGTTCGTTCATTGGTCACCTCCACACAGCCCGGCTGGCAACAACTACACCGGTTTCAACTAGTCCCTTCACAGGTTCCTAGCCTCCTCAAGGGTATATCAGGGAATCAGTATCTGCCGCCGGGGTCAAGGAGTTATACGGAGCAACCTTGTTGGGCCGGTCTCCATAAAGGCGGCTCTCCAGATCCACCTGATCGCCTTGACGCTTCCACGCAGTGTAGATGTTGTCTCTGCCAACGCCCACGATTGGGGTCTTCACGAACTCTGCATGAAGGTCGCCGAGAAGCACGTTTTGCCCGTCGCCGGCCATCAAGCCGCCATGGTTGGGGGAATTGAACGGTCTCCACCCAGCCGACCCCGCCTCCGCGGCCAGATTCGCGGGGGGAGCTTTCACTTGACTGTTGCTCAGAGAGACACCGCCATACGGGCCCTTATCCGCAACTATTACCATACCTGCTTCGACCTCGGTCGAAGCTCTCCCTTTCCGGCCGTATGGAACTTGATAACCGTAACTTACACACTTCTCATTGTTGTTCGCCGGCTCCCATCCGCGATCATCGGTCCTGTCTCCCGGCCGGGCTGGAAAATCCCAAAAGGACGCAGGGTCACCAACAGTGTCGGGATTGTCGCCACTTGATGGGCAAATGAAGCTGCCCACAGAAAGGCGGTCAGATGCCGATTTCATTAGCAACCACAAGTTCCGTGTAGTGGACAGCTCGCTCCAGTAGTGTCTCAACGGTTGGCTTCCCGGGTCGCCCACTGCCACTGCTCCACCGTGTCGCCCGGTCATGTTGAAATACGTTACGGGAATTGGCGCGTCATTCGCCATCGATGTGGGTCCGGTGATCGGGTAATTGATCTCACTACCCGACACGTATGACCACAGCCCTTTGCCAATCAGCACGAGGTTCGCCTGGCAACGACCGCGTCTTGATAACTCTCGACCGCGCCCCAGGCTCGTCAGCAAGATGACAAGGATGATGGCCGCGACGGTCAGTATGACAGCGACCTCAATACGCGACACACCGAGGCGCCGCCCCATTGCCCAATCAGTCAGGCGGCCATAGCCAATGTCGTTGTGCCTGCAAGGCAGATGATGATCGTGATAAGTATCGGAACGACCGTGACTGCTCGCCAGAGAAATGCCATCGTCGTTGCTCAGACCCCTGTCCGAGACGTTCATTGCACAGTGTAGTACGGAATGAGATTCATCATTCTTGTACGGCATCACGGTCACCGCTATCACAGAGCAACGTTGCTGGGTATCTCAATCCTCTGCCCATCATCGGACACACGCCGCAGAAGGCAGTTACGGTGACACCTCCAGGCCAGTCTTCGGGAACCAAACCGTCGTTTCCCATTCTCCCGGTTTTGTCCACGCTCTGTTGGTTGTGTCCATGACATCCTCTCGTGATGTTTCCCCAGGCATGCCCGGCGCAAAAAACAGGTTAGAAAACGGGACAGGTTCGTTTTCTCATCGCCGTTTAGGGTAACTGTTTACCCTACTAAAAACCTCCAGAACCGCGGGCACAAGACACGTCTGGACAGGCCTGCGCCGGGCCACGGGCGACCACGGAACCCCTGAAAATGTGACTTCCCGGCCCCGTTGGCGGTAAACAGTTACCGTTCAGGTTCCACATTCTGCCGATTCCTGCCTTGGCGCCCACCCGGCCGACCATCGTAAGCTCGATGTACCCTCGCCCGAACAGACTCCAGACTATCCTCAAACACTGTCGGATACAACCCTTGAGAGCCAAGTGCGGCCTTCCGGGTGTTACCTCTCAGCCTCGTTGGTCTATCAGTCTATTAGTAGTCTGTTGGGCTGTTGGGCAGGAAGAAGCTCTGAGCACTCAGCCGGAGCAAGTGGTCAGTGGTCGGTTCCCTATCTCGACGTCCGACATCCGATATGCTGGCAAAGTAATTGCACACGGGCGGATGCCGCGTGGCGACACCCGCCCGAGTCTGTCCTGCCGTACGGTTCGCGAGCTAATAGCTGACAGCAAATAGCGAGCAGCTTCTTTTCACTTCGCCGGCCACACGGTGATCTTGCGGTAGCTGATCTTGCCGTGATCGCCCTGCAGGTAGATCGGGCCGGGCTCATCCTCGTTGGAATCGAGCATGCCGCCCGTGATACCTTCGACTTCTTCGCTGTCGATGATGATCTGCCCGTTGAAGACGACCGTGACGTAGTTGTTGATCATCAGGATATCGAAGGTCTGCCACGTGTCGGCCTTCTTGCAGGCGTTGACCCCCGGGGCGATGCGGCTATAGAGGGCACCGCAGTCGTGCCAGCTCGGCGGCGTGCTGCCGATGCTGTCGGAGACCTGGATCTCGTGGCGGCCCCGGAGATAGACGCCGCTGTTGCCGCCTGACGGAACCATGAACTCCACGTGCATGCGGAAATTGCGGAACTTATCCTTGGAGACGATATTGGCTCCGCCGGTGGTGGTCATGATACCGTCGACGACTTTCCAGTTCTTGTTCTTCAGATCGCCGAACTGTTCCCAGTTGCTCAGGTCCTTGCCGTTGAACAACTCGATTGCCTCGCCCCACTTCCGCTGACGGTATCCCTTAAAGCTGCCGCCCAGCTTGGAGGCCTGGGTGAGAATCATACCGTCATCGAGCAGGTCGCCCTTGACGGCGGCGCCGAAGGTCTTTTTCCCTGACGGAAGCTCGACGGAGAATCGCATGATGCCCGCGTTGGCCACGCCATCGGTGATCGGATACTTCTTGTCGCCCTCCTGGTAGGTGCCGGTGATCTGCCGGTCCGACTGTATGAGTTCGGCGACCGCCGGCCGCTCGATCGGCGTGCCAAGCGGCTTGATCGTCCACGTGCCGGCCACATCGGTCTTGGGAACCGATCGCTTGCCTGACCAGGTCCCCTTCTCCTGGCCCTTCTCCCACGTTCCGGTGATGCTGTCGCCTTCGATCTTTCCTATCCACTTGCGGTCGCCGGCGTTGAACTCCACACCGGCCCCGTCGACTTTGACGTCCCCGATGGGATGAACGCTGCCGGCCCCGCCGAGGAATCGCCCGAGATACTTGCTCCCCTGCCTTTCGATGGCCAGCCAGGCAGGGTGCGACCAGGTGTCGGTCTTCTTCTCTCCCGACGGGTCGGTCTTCTCAACCGTCACCGTCACCATCAGATTCCACCGTCCGGCCGCCACAGCCTTGGCGGCCGCCTGGGTTGTTGCCGCCTCGGCCGCCAACACAGAGCCCGTCGCCAACAGCACGCCCGCCCCGATCAACCCGATCACCATCAGTCGCCTGCCCATGATTGCCTCCAGTTCAGTGTTGTTGTCGTTGAATCCATCGCCTGATTGCAGGGTTGGGCATTGTCGCCGTCCGGCCGCCGGTTGGCAAGAACACCCAGGCGCTGATTCCCCGACCCTGCCGCCCGGGGCCTCGGAAGCCGGCCGGGGCTCTCAGTTCGGTCACACCGGAGAGGCCCAACCTGCCTGATCAGGCCGGCTGCGCCGCAGGCAGGCCACCAATCCTCACCTCAGCCGGCGTATCATGTCACCCGACCGGCTTTGAGGAGCTGGTACTCTTGGGCAAGCGCGTCGAGACAGGGGGCAAGTCACCAAAGCCTCCGGGCCGCCGAGTCCCCGGCGGCGAATTCAAGCGCGGCTCAGGATGGTTCAGCCGGTGGCACAAACAAAAGCCCACGATCGCGTGATCGTGGGCTTGTACGTGAAACGTTGGTTTTGTCGGCCGAATACGCTCGGTCGAGGTCTAGGTCTCTTCGGTCGCTTTCAGCTCCTCCATGAGCCGGCTGACCGTGTAATTGATTTTCGCCTCGGTGACATACGTCCCGTTGGCAATGGCCTCACGGATCTCCGCCACCTTGTCGACCCGGATATCCGAGCCGACGTCCAGGGTGCTGAGCAACTGCCCCATTTCGGAGATGTCGACGCTGTCCGCCGGAGCTGACGCCGTCGTCCGGGCCTGACGGGCCTCGTCACCCCCCGTTTCCTCAGGTACGGCCGGAGGCCTCATCCCGACCGGGCTGGCTGCTGCCTTGATTGGAGGAATGTCGTTCATCGGCGCTCACCTTGTTCCGGCCGCGAAACCTTGAGGTCTCCACGCTCAAAAGCGGCGTGACCGGCCTGTGCCTTGCGGATCTGATTTCAATGACCACGTCGGATTGTAGGCCCACTTCACGTCCGGCCCAGGCGCAAGGCGACCTGTGCCACCTGGTCTGGCATTCCTCCATGAAACGCCGGTGAGTATGTTTAACTGACCCCCACCAGGACTGCGTGAAGGGCCGATCCATCAACCCGCTCTAGCCGTGCTTTCGCACCAGTACTGTTATCGACGTTCCTAGCGGACGTTCTTGAGAGGAATCAGCCCAGTTGGGCGTGGTTTCGGCGGTTTTTCATCCAAGATGTTGTGGCCGCGTGCATTGGGCGCACCATATATTGTTTATAGGACCTGAGGATCGAGGTTCGTGGCGGCCGAGCCATTGTGGTCGGCAAGTGGCGATCCTGGGCCGGCCGAGGCTCCCCGGGAAGCGGAACAGGCACAACTTCTTGCAGATGCGAGAGATACGCCAGAAGGTCGTCCTCGTTGAAACCCGCGAGGAATTCTTCCGAAGCAGTACCATTGCGCGAACGAATGTCGGCGATGATATCCTGTTTTGTCATCTTAGGTGGCTCCTGACGTTCAACTCCCGAGAGTGAGAAATGCTCCTGCGCAATCTCAGATCAGGCCTCATACGGGCCGTGGATGAGTCATCGGCCGTCGGCTTGAAAGAACTTTGGAGGATTTGAGGGGCGATTGTTGCGCCTGTCAGCGCGAATTCTGCGCGTCGTGACGGGTGCGATCATTGCCTCTATTTAATGCTTTTTGTGACATAATCAGCCCACCGGCGGAACAGGATTGACCGTCGGGGCGGCGGGGTGGGCACAGTCGGGGCGGGCGCCACGCGGGTCTGCACGCACGGACGAGCGTCGCGGTCGAGCCGGAAGCCGGCACGGGCATCGCGCGTGCAGAGATTACCTGGTTAATATGCTATATACCCTTTTTTAGAGACCGGCGGGCGCTTTCATGACGCTTCGCAGGCGTCGCCGGTGCCGTCGCCGTCGGCATCGGACTGGTCGGCGTTGGAGGCAGACGGGCAGTTGTCGCAGACGTCACCCACGCCGTCGTCGTCCGCATCCGCCTGGTCGGCGTTGGCGACCAATGGGCAGTTATCGGCGGAATTCTCGATACCGTCAACATCGCTGTCTGAATCGCAGAGATCGCCGGTGCCGTCGCCGTCGGCGTCGGCCTGGTCGGGATTCGCCACGGTCATGCAGTTGTCCAGGCGGTTGCGGATGCCATCGCCGTCCAGGTCGGTCCAATTGGCAGGCAAGCCGCCGGAAGGGAGGGCGGCGGCAAGCCAGGCCTTAAACACATCTTGAATCAACTGAGCGATGCCGTCCGAAAAAGCCTGAGCAACCTGCTGCATGGCGCTCGGTCCCGGGACCTGAGCATTCACCGGGCCGGGAGGATTGATCATTTGAGCATGCCGCTGGCTGTAATAGGCGAGGGCGTCGCGAATCCAGAGACCGGGGGCCCGTTCGGCCACCGAGCCGGACTGGACATGGTCGAGCGGAGTCTCCGGTCGGGTCGTCTGAGCCACTGCCTGCGAGGGCGCGATGGCAAGAAAAGCGGCCAGCAACAGAAAAACGCCCAGCCCGGTCAGATAACGGTACAGGGTCAACATGGTCATCTCCCCTTTGGCCTGACGGCCCGACGGCGGATCGCCCGGAGTCAGCCTCCCGATTATACCGCGTCAACGCCTGTCGGTTGCCGCATCCGCACCTGGCCCCGTCCTAGTCCGCGTCGTCGGTCGAAGGCGGATCCGCCTCAGGGTCATCCTGCGCCGGGTCCTCGTCATATGTATCGGCATCAGATGGATTTGCATCACCATCCCGTTCGGCCGAGGCTTCAGTTTCCGACGGTTGATCGGCCTCGACCGAGGCTGTCTCAGAACCGGGCACGGACGCTTCGGCATCCGGCGGTTGCTGGTCATCATCCTCGGGAATGATCCGGGCGACAGCCACGACCTTGTCGCCCTCCTCCAGCCGAATCAGCCGCACGCCCTGGGTGGCCCGCCCGATCTCCCGCATGGAGGTCGATTCGGTCCGCAGGACGATGCCCTTGGCGGAAATGAACATCAGGTCGTCGTTGTCGGTGACGCTCTTGAGGGCCACGACCTTCCCGTTACGGTCGGTGGCCTTGATGTTGATCACGCCCTTACCGCCGCGGCGGGTCTTGCGATACTCGCTGACCTGGGTTCGCTTGCCGAAGCCGTTCTCGCAGACGGTCAGCAGCGAGGCGTGTTCATGGGTCACCACCAGGTCGACCACCCGGTCTTCGCCTCGCAGATCGATGCCCCTGACGCCTCTGGCGGATCGGCCCATGGCCCGAACGTCGTTCTCATCGAAACGGACGGCCCAGCCGTCGCGGGTGCCCAGCACAACCTCGTCGCTGCCGCCGGTTTGTGAGACGCCGATCAGCTCGTCATCGAGATCCAGGCCCATGGCGATGATGCCGCTGGGTCTCGGCCGGCTGAATGCGGCAAGCGGTGTCTTCTTGACCACGCCCTTGGCGGTCGCGAAGAAGACGAACTTCTCCTCGAAGTTGCTGACGGGCAGCACGGCCTTGTGAACCTCATCGGGCAGCATATGCAGCAGGTTGGCAATCGACCGACCGCGGCTGGTCCGCTGCATGGCCGGAACGTCGTATACCTTCAGCCAATAAACCCGCCCGCGGTTGGTGAAAAACAGCAGGTAGTCGTGGGTGTTGGCCGAGAAGAGATGCTCGAGGTAATCTCCCTCTTTGATATCCGATCCCTTGACGCCCTTGCCGCCGCGACCTTGCTTGCGATAAGCATCCACCTGCACCCGCTTGATGTATCCGTCGCGAGTGATGGTAACGATCATCTGCTCGTCCGGGATGAGTTCTTCCATGCAGAACTCGCCGACCTCCTGTCCGCTGATCTCGGTCTTGCGCTTGTCCCCGAATTTCTCCTTCATCTCGTAGGTGTCTTCACGGATGATATCGAGCACCAGGACCTCGTCGCGCAGGATGGCCTCGTAGCCTTCGATCTCTTCGGTGAGCTTGCGGTACTCCTCGGCGAGCTTCTCCATCTCCAGGCCGGTCAGCCGTTGAAGCTGCATCGAGAGGATGGCGTCGGCCTGCGTGCCGCTGAGGTTCTGATCCTCTCGCGTGGTCCGTCGCACGAAAGCCTCGGGCAACAGCCGGATCAGCGTGGCGTTCTCCGCCAGCCGCAAAGGTCGAGCCATGAGACGCTGCCTGGCGGTTGGCGGATCCGGCGACTCCTTGATCAGCGCGATGATCGCGTCAATGTCGCCGACGGCCAGCAGCAGGCCCTCCACGATATGGGCCCGCTGGCGGGCCTTGCGCAGCAGGTGGGCCGTCCGCCGACGAATGACCTCCTTGCGATGGTCGACGAACACCTCGATCATCTGCCGCAGGTTCAGCGTCCGCGGCTGGCGGTTGATCAGGGCGATGTTCATCACCGTGTAGTTGGTCTGCAGGGCGGTGTATTCGTAAAGCTGGTTGAGCACCAGGTCGGCGTTGCCGTCTTTCTTCAACTCGACGACCAACCGCGTCGCGGCCTTGCGGTCCGACTCGTCGCGGACGTCGGCGACCTCGGGCATAATGTTGCTCTTGACGCACTCGACGATGCGTTCCTTGATCGTCGTGCGGAGCACCTGGTAGGGGATTTCGTCGATGACGATGAGCGTCTTGCCCTTCTTCTCCTCGAGGTGCGTCCGGCCGCGGAGGGTAATCGTACCCCGTCCCGTTCGGTAGGCATCGCGGATGCCCTGACGGCCGCAGATGGTCCCGCCCGTCGGGAAGTCGGGGCCGGGGACGATCTCCATCAGTTCGTCGATGGTCACGTTCGGCTCATCGATCACTTTCACGATGGCGTCGGCGATCTCCTTGATGTTGTGCGGCGGGATATTCGTGGCCATACCAACGGCGATACCGGTCGAGCCGTTGACCAGCAGGTTGGGAAACTTGCTCGGCAGAACAACGGGCTCTTCGCGCGTCTCATCGTAGTTCGGCTCGAAGTCGACGGTTTCGAGTTTGAGGTCGGCGAGCATTTCGACGGCGGTCTGGGCCATGCGGGCCTCGGTGTAACGCATCGCAGCAGGGGGGTCGCCGTCGACCGAGCCGAAGTTGCCCTGCCCCAGTACCAGCGGGTAGCGCATATTCCAGTCCTGGGCCAGCCGCACGAGGGTCGGATAGATGACGCTCTCGCCGTGAGGGTGGTAGTTGCCCGAGGTGTCGCCGCAGATCTTCGCGCACTTGCGGGCCTGGGCGCGCGGCCCGAGGTTCAGGTCGTTCATGGCCACGAGGATGCGGCGCTGCGAAGGCTTGAGACCGTCGCGGGCATCGGGCAGGGCCCGGGACATGATCACGCTCATCGCATAGGTCAGATACGAATCCTGCAGTTCTTCGACGATCGGCAGGATAGTCGGGGGGTTCTTGGGAAGGTCAGCCATCAGGTCTCCTTGGGGTCGATTCAGTCGTCTTTTTCGCTGCCTTTTTATAGCCGATTGGAGGCTGAAATGCCAGCCGCCTGGCTTGCTCTAAGTATTGATAGGTCAGATAGTTACGTACTCAAGGTGCCTATGCATAGAAAAGGGTCGTGAAAACCGCGAACGAATGCGGACTGTCGTCAATGAAGCGGCCGGAACTCCGGCCGGGGACGGATACCACCCTATGTAATTCGAATCGCTACTTAGACGTCTAAAAGACGATAAGTGGCAGCCATTGGCTCTGCCTCTTCGTTTCGTCTGCTTCGGAGAATGAACGCCGTCCGGTCTGTCATGGCTCAGGTGGCCTGAGAACGTGGAGTTTTCTCGTGAGGTCATACAGCCCAAACAGGAGAGCCGTGACAGCCGCACCCCAGATCAGGCTGTTGATGACCAGCAGGTGTATGGTCATATCGATCGGACCGTACAGCGTTGCCGGCAGATACAGCGCGTGGACGGCTTTGAGGATCACCGACTCAATGACGCCCAGCCAACGTCCTTGCGGAGGCCCTGCAAAACCAGCCATGACCAAAGGAGTCACGAGAAATGACGTCAACGTGAAATGCAGAAAGCTGATCACGCACACCAGGAGTGACGCGACCGCCCATCTGGGAGGTCTCTGGGCGCTCTCGCTGCGGAAGGCCGCGTTCCAGTCGATCGACCAGCCGCACTCCGGACACCGGTGGGATTCCCATGACCCCCTAAGGTTGTACTCGCACCGAGGGCAAATAGGGGCGCAGCGATCTCTCGCGTCACCCGGCCCGCTCTCGCCCAGGTGAGGCTGGACCGGACCGTTCACCGCTGGTCGCTCGGCTTGCTCGCTGTCTCCGGAGCCTGGCAGGATAAACATGACCTCATGATACCTGCTGTTCGGGCACTCTGCTCGTTTGCATTGCCCGCCAGACAAGGGATAATCAGATGACATGCATTGGCGGGGTAGAGCAACCTGTGCGGGAGGTGGTTGATCATGTCGGTCCGCGAGCCCGCGGTGGCGGGGCAATTCTATCCGGGATCCCGCAAGCAGTGCGAGCAGGAGATCACGGCGCTGCTGGCGGAGGCCGGCGAGCCGCCAAAGTTCACCGGCCTGGCCGTGGGCGGGATCGTGCCGCACGCCGGGTGGGTGTTCAGCGGGGCGGTGGCGGCGGAGGTGATCGCGCTGCTGGCCGGGCAGACTGGCGTCGAGACCTTCGTGGTCTTCGGGGCCATGCACCGGTATGCGTCGCGGGCGGCGGGGTCGGTGTTTGCCCGCGGCGCGTGGGAGACGCCGCTCGGCCAGATCGCGATCGACGAGGAACTGGCCCAGGCCGTCCTGGCCGATTCGAGAATTCTGAAGGACGAACCGGACGCCCACGAGATGGAGCATTCCGTCGAGGTCCAGGTGCCCTTCATTCAGCACGCCGCCCCCTCGGCCAAGCTGCTTCCAATCATCGTTCCACCGTCGGCCTCGGCTCCGGATGTGGGCCGCGCGGTGGCCGAACGGGCCAAGGCACTCAGGCGCGGTGTGGTCTTTGTCGGCTCGACCGATCTGACGCATTACGGCCCGGGATACCGCTTCACGCCCATGGGCTCCGGCCCGGACGCCTTGCGGTGGGCCAAGGAGGTCAACGACCGCCGCGTGCTTGACCTGGTGGAGGCGCTGAAGTCGCATCAGATCGTTCCAGAGGCGATTGAGCATCACAACGCCTGCGGCAGCGGGGCGGTGGCGGCGGCCATGGAGGCCAGCAAGGTCATGGGGGCCAACCAGGCACACATCCTGCGGCACACCACAAGCAACGAGGTCGCCCGCCGCCGGTTCGGCGAGTCGGCCGACGCCGTGGGATACGCGGGGGTGATCTTCATCAAACGGCCGGTAAATGGAGACAGGCCATGACTGACGAACAAACTAATCGCGTCCTTGTCGAGAAAGGTAGTGGCAACGATTCCCGGGATTGCAGCCTGTGGTCCTGGCTATCGGATTTCTACAGCAGGGAAATGCTCTCAAGCACAATCGTGATCTGATTTTGGGGTATCCTCTGTCTCGCCGTGGCGGTGTTTTCCGCCGTCAGGCTCCTTCAATCGGAAGAAGTCAAGGATCTCATTCTCTTTGCGACGGTCTTTGTCCGTTGCGTCATCTTCCTGGGCGTCGTCAAGATCTTCGCTTTCCACCTGATCCAGAGAAAGGCCTTTCGGAGGGAGATCAGGCGGCTCGAACTCAGATTGACCCAACTGGCTGCCCTGTTGCAGGATAAGCGAGGCTGAATCGCGCGGCGGGCTCGCCTTGACGGCGACCATCCGACGTCGAACAATAACGGGCCGTCGAGTCGGTCGGTCTCTGCGTCAGCTTCGCCGGGAGGGCTGCATGGGAGTCGAGTCGCAAGCTTCATCGCCAAAGGACGTCTTCGTCGGCCGAGTGGTCAGCAACCAGTCGGTCTGCCGGGACCAATGGCGGTTCGAGGCGGCGTTTAACGATTTTCCTCCGGCTTTGCCGGGCCAGTTCGTCGAGATTCTGTGTGCCGACCCGCTGGAGGAGAATCGGGCGGGCGGGGCGTTTCTGCGCCGTCCGTTCAGCATCGGCGGATTGCGGCGAATCGGTCAACAAGCCTTCATCTCCATCACCCACCGTGTCCTGGGCATCGGTACGCGCTGGCTGTCGCAGCTGGCTCCCGGAGATCAGATCAGCTTTCTTGGCCCGCTGGGCCGACCGTTCTGTATTGACCCCCAGCGGCCTGCGGCGCTGCTGGTTGGCGGCGGGATTGGCCTGCCCCCGCTGATCTGGCTGACCGAGGCCCTGGTCCAGGCCGGCAAGCAGACGATCGCCTTTGCCGGCGCGAGGACCGCCGACCTTCTGCCGCTGACCCGCGTCCCCGATGTCCCGGTCTCAGGGACCGCGCCCTCACTGGCCTTCGAGGAGTTCGCCGACCATCAGGTCCCCACGGTGGTGTCGACGGACGACGGCAGTCTGGGGGCCGCGGGCCTGATCGTGGAGCATTTTGAGCGGTATCTCGATCAGGCCGACTCGCCCGGCGAATCTGCGGTGGTTTACAGCTGCGGTCCCGAGAAGATGCTCGCCGCCGTGGCCAGGACCTGCGAGAAGCGTTCAATTCCCTGCCAGGTGTGCATGGAACGGATGATGGCCTGCGGCATGGGGACCTGCCAGTCGTGTGTCATCCGAACCCACGACAAAGAGGATCCCGAAGGGTGGCGATACAGCCTTTGCTGCACTGACGGACCGGTGTTTGACGGCCAAACCGTCATCTGGGATTGACGCCGGCGACTTCCCTCCCGGTCGCGACGGAACCATGGGTCGACCATACCAGTCGGGTCCCAAATCATATATAATCAAGCAGGTGAGACCCTCTGAACGAGGCGATGCACCCTGGTGGGCATCCCGGGAGCAGATTCATGAGCGATCAGCCGGAAACCGGTTCCCAGCGACCGAACGAGTATCTGGGCGTCTACTCCCAGGGCGTCGTTCATCTGACCGCGCAGGTGGACTGGACAGACGGGACGTTTGTGTCCGTTCGCGTGGCCGAACCGTTGCCCGGTCGCGCGGTCGACGGCCGGGAGCTGGGCAAGGTGATCATCGCGGGTTTCGGGCTTGCCGGGCGGTGGATTGCGGATATTTTTGACCGGCACAACATTGAGTACGTGGTCGTGGATACCAACCGGGCGACCATCGATGCCCAGCGCCGCATTGGCCGGAAAGTCATCGAAGGCAACATCGCCGAAGAAGCGACGCTGCATGCCGCGGGAATCGAAAGTGCGTCGATCCTGGCGCTGACCGTCCCCGACGAGGAGGCGGTTCTGACCGCAACCAAGCTGGCCCGCCGGCTCAATCCGAACATCTATATCGTGGCCCGAACGCTCCACTCCTCATCGGGAATGCAGGCAGCGCAGTTCGGCGCCGACGAAGTGGTCAAGGCCGAACAGGTCGTCGCAAGGCAGTTCTATGAGATGCTGCTCCGCAAGATCGGCAAGCCGGGCCTGGCCTCCCCGGCACGCTGAGCGGGTCGTGAGCGGCGTGGTGACAGCAGGAGGTTGATCATGTCGAGATTCCCGTTTCGCCTGCCGGGCAAGGTTTCTCTCGAGGGGCTGCAATCGGAGTTGAGCAACCTCGTCGAGCGATGGTGGCACTGCGGCGTGAACACCGGGCCTCTGGACGGGCAGGATTGGGCTCCGCCGGTGGAACTGACCGAGGACGCCGACTGTTTTCGCTTGAGCGTTGAGTTGCCCGGCGTGCCACGGTCGGCGATTGACGTAACGGCCGTCGGAACGACGCTGCAGATCGTCGGCGACAAGCTTTCGGCCGGGGCTCCGGACAGCACCCCGGCGGCGAAGGTGATCCACAACGAACGGCGCTACGGCGGATTCAAGCGTCTGGTCAATCTGCCCGGACCCGTGCGGATCAACGACATCACGGCCGTGCTGACCGACGGCGTCCTGACCGTCACACTGCCCAAGGCCACGGGTACCGGGCCGCAAGACGTGCGTATTCCGGTCCGAACGCCCGATGAAGCCCCGCCGACAACTTGAGACGACTCGAATGGCTGAGCCCAGCAGAAAAGGCAACGAAAGATGAAAATCGTCTGTGCCTGCGTATCGGCAGCCGTGCTGATGACGGCGTCACCGATGACCTTTGCGGAAGACCGCGACGACAACCGGGAGTGGCTGATCAAGGCCTTCGACGAGCAGGCACAAGCGATTCTGCGAACCAGTACCACGCGACCGGCCGACAACGCCGCCGGGGGCATTGCCTGGGGCGACAGTTATGTGATGTCGGCGCTGGCGGAGATGCTCGCCGCCACGGGCGACGGGAAATATGCGGACATGTTCGTGCGGCTTGCCGATCACGTCCTCAAGGCTCGCGACAGCCTGCACAATCTCCGAGACGAGTATCGCGGCACAGTCAATCCCGCCTGGGGCTCGATCAAGTACAGCGAGGGCAAGCGATACGTCTGGGCGGTTCATACGGGCATGATCTGCGAGCCGCTGGCGCGATTCGCGGCGGTGGTACGAAAGAACCCGGATCTGAGGGAGAAGTATGCCGCCAGGGCGGGTGAGTACCTTGCCGCTGCCCAGCAGGCCGTGGCCGTCCATGAGCCCGACTACCGCCCCGGCCCCGGAAAAGGTGAGGCACATCTGTACGGCGCGGTCAACCGGACTCACCTGCCGCTCAACATGCAGAATGCATTGGCCCGTGCATGGATCTACATTGATGACGCGACCGGGAAGCCGGATCATCGCGAGCGTATCGAGCGTCTGGCCCGGTTCTTCAAGAATCGTCTGCGGGTCGAGTCTGATGGGGCCCTGGCATGGGAGTATCGCCCGCCGTTGGACGGCTCGGGCACGAAATTCGAGGACGTTTCCCACGCCGCGATCAACGCCGACTTTCTCGTACTCTGCTATGAGCGGGGCATCGTCTTTGACAAAGCGGACATCACCGGCCTGGAGAAAACGCTGCTCACCAGGGTGATCCGGCCGGACGGTTCAGTCGCCAACCATGTCGGTGGAGACACCAGCGTCAACACACATAAGGCGCAGGTCATGCGGTGGGCACGCCTGGCGATTCACCGGCCCGCGGTTCGGGATCGACTTATCCGGCTTCGCCGCGACGACACATTCGCTGGCGGCGGCGACATGCTGGGACTGGCTTTGCTGACGGCGGCGAGCAGGTAAGCGGCGTGCGGAGCACGCCCTACCCCTGAGATGGAGCACCCAGCACATCGCAGACAAAGAGAGCGGCGTGCAGAGCGGGCGCTACCCCTTATCGCCGATGCTTCTTGCGGCGTTTGCGTTTGTCCTTTTGGGTTTCGCGGCGTTTCTTGAAGGTGGAGCCGGCTTTGATTCTGGGGATGATGCCGCCGGCGGCCATCTTGGCGATCTGGCCGACCGATCGCATGCGGTCGAGCATGCTCATGCCGCTCATGACCTTCATCATGTCGCGGACCTGGGCAAAGCTCTTGATCAGCGACGAGACGTCCTTGGGATCGGTCCCACTGCCCGCCGCGATTCGGCGGCGTCGCGAGGCCTCGATGATGCTGGGGTCGCGCCGCTCCCCGGGGGTCATCGAGTGGATGATGGCCTCGTAGCGATCCATCTCCGAGTCGTCGACTTCCATGTCGGGCATCTGGGTGCTCAAGCCTGGGATCATCTTCATGAGGTCCTTCATCGACCCCATGGACTTCATCTTCTTGAGCTGGCCAAGGAAGTCTTCGAGATTCAGCCCGCTGGCCATCTTCTTCTGGAGCTTCTCCGCCTCTTGGGCGTCGTATTGCTGCTGAGCCTTTTCGACCAGGCTGACGATGTCGCCCATGCCGAGGATACGGCCGGCGATCCGCTCGGCGTGAAACTCCTCCAGGGCTTCGAGTTTCTCGCCGACGCCGATGTACTTGATGGGCTTGCCGGTGATTGTCTTGGCAGACAGGGCAGCGCCGCCGCGGGTGTCGGAATCAAACTTGGTGAGGATCAGGCCGTCGAGTTCCAGTCGCTCGTTGAAGTGCCGTGCGGTGTTGACCGCATCCTGACCGGTCATTGCGTCGATGACGAGGTAGACCTGGTGCGGCGTCGTCGCCTGCTCGATCTGGGCGATCTCGGTCATCAGCTCCTCGTCGATCGCCAGACGCCCGGCGGTGTCGAGGATGACCACGTCGCGGTCAGTCTTGCGGGCCTCGAAAATGCTGTTGCGGCAGACCTTGACCGGGTTAGCGTGACCCCGCTCGGTGTAGACCGGCGCGCCCACCTGGCCGCCAATGACTTCAAGCTGGTCGATAGCCGCCGGGCGCTTCAAGTCCGCGGCGACGAGCAGGGGACGTTTGCCGCGGGCCATGATGTACTTGGCCAACTTGCCACAGGTGGTCGTCTTGCCGGAACCCTGAAGGCCGGCCATCAGGATGACCGTCGGGCCGGGGGTCACAAACGGGATCCGGGGGTCCACCGGCCCCATCAGGCTGACCAGTTCGTCATGGACGATCTTCACCAGCACCTGATCGGGTTTCAGCGAGGAGATGACCTGGGCGCCGATCGCCTTGGCCTGTACCTCGTCGCAGAACTTGCGGACCACCTGGACGTGGACGTCGGCCTCCAGCAGCGCGGTCCGGACCATGCGCATGGCCTCGGCGACGTTGGCTTCGGTGATCTTGCCGCGTCCGCGAAGGTTCTGAAAAACCTCGCCAAATCGTTGTGTCAGAGCTTCAAACATGGGGATTATGATAGACGGCGACGGCAGCGTTGACAAACCGTCAGGTCAAACACGCGCCCCGGACACTTATCACGGCGGTGCTACGACGCCATAGAGGCTGTTGACCAGCAGACTGCCGGCGCAACAGAAAAAGGCCACGCTGATGATGCAGGCGACGATCGCCATTCCGCGCCGGGGTTGCTGCCAGAGGAGCGTCCGAATCGCCAGAACGAGCCCGCCGATCGCACAGAGGTTGCCCGTGATTGAAAAAGCGATCGCCAAGGGGGAAGGGGGTATCTTGCCGCTGGTCAACATCTCTTGAGCAGCCTGCTGGGCTTCAGCAAACGAGGCGTCCGGGCCCAGTTTCTCCATACCGGCCTTTTGGATCTGGTAGGCGAAGACCATGAAGCCGAGCATGCAGAGCAGGGCGCTGGTGATTGCCAGGGTGAGGGCCCAGGGAGCGGCGCTGGCGGCCCGGGCCGGCGCGCTGACTGGATATCCGGGCGGAGGCATGATCGGTTCGAGGGGTTGGCGAAGGGGGGCCGCCATGGGAATCTGTTCGGTGGGCCAGGCGCTGACGGCCGGGGCGGTGATGACCTTGCGGCAATAGGGACAGCCGACAGACTGGCCGGCCCATTCATCGTCGATCTCGATCGGCTGGCGGCAGGCTGGACACGCAAAACGAATCGCCATGCGCTGACTCCCGGTTGGCACAGGGCCATGGCGCCGACGCAACCGGCACCACCTGCCCAGGCAGAGCGAGCATCATAAGCCGGGCACGCGAAAGCCACAAATGCGGCCCGGCCGACGTGAAACCCCGTGGACACGCCTGCGATCATGCCCAGTCTTTCCAGGAGATCATTGAGACGTCTTGGCGTGTATATGACTCGTCGCCGCCGTAGACGAGAACAGCCCGCGCGTCCGGGCATCCGGTAAGGGCCTTCCACTGCTTCAGATCCTTCAAGAAATCCGATGCGACCGTCTGGCCGGACTTGACCTCAACGACCATGAGGTTTCCTGGCAAGTCGATGAGCAGATCAACCTCACGCCCGTTCGAGTCTCGCCAGAAGTAGACGTCGGGAACCTGGCCGCGGTTGTGGAACAACTTGAGGACTTCCGAAACCACCCAGGTTTCGAACACCGGGCCGCGGCCGGCATGGAAGCTGAGTTCCTCGGGATTCCGGATTCGCAGCAGGTAGCAGAGCAGCCCCGTGTCGACGAAGTAGAGTTTGGGCGACTTGATGATCCGCTTGTTGAAATTGCGGTGATACGGCCTCAGAAGAAAGACCACGAAGCTCGCTTCGAGAACCGACAACCATCGTCGGGCGGTTGTGTGTGAAACCCCGGCATCAGAGGCCAAACCGGATAGTTCCAGGACCTGTCCTGAACGGCCTGCACACAGCCGTACAAATCGACCGAACGTGTTGATGTCGCCGACATTGAGCAGATCGCGCGCATCACGTTCGAGGTACGTCTGGTAGTAGTTGGCCAGCCACTCCTGCGGATCAAGCTGCTTGTCGTGAATGCGCGGATAGAAACCGGTGAGCATCATTTCGAAAAGGCTCGCTTCGACCCGCGTGCGTCTTGCGATTCTCCTGCCGCCGCGAGGCACCCGGCCTAGCCGCGTTGGGTCGCTCCGTGGCGATCCGGTCAGTTCGGACCGGCTGAAGGGAAGCAGGTGAAGCACCGAACACCGGCCCGCGAGGCTCTGAGTAACCTTCTGGAGCAGCAGGAAGTTCTGTGATCCGGTCAGGATGAACTGACCCGCCCGATCCCGCTCGTCCACCACGCCCTGGATGTATGAGAACAGGTCCGGAACACGCTGCACCTCATCGAGAATGACCTTGCTCTTGAACCTGGCCAGGAAGCCCCGAGGGTCTTCCAGAGCAAAACTGCGATGTCCCGGGTCTTCCAGAGACACGTATTCGTGGCCAGGAAAGGCCGCCCGGGCCAGCGTGGTCTTGCCGGATTGGCGGGGCCCGGTCAGGGTGACGACCGGGTACTTGCGGGCTGCTGCCCGAAGCGTTGCGGATAGGTGGCGGGCGATCATGACGCACCTCGCTTATGTAATTTGAACATCGGATATTCAGATTACATAGATCAGCCAACACGGTCAACCTGGCCGGCAACACTTCGAAGTGCTTGAGATTCAGTCACTTAGCGGCATACCGGCAGGAGCATCGCTGGTCACGGTGTGATTCCGGGCCGAACGCCCACCCGGCAAGACGCTCGTCAGTCCAGGCAGTCTTGGATCGGCGGGATACCGGGGCCGCTGAGACAGTCCAGGAAGATGGCGAAGTCGCCCGCGTCGACGTCGGTATCGCCGTCCAACTTCGCATTCTGACAGTCCGGGGCGTTCTGTGTGACGGCCGTGCCGCTGAGACACGCCTGGAAGTGACCGAAGTCGCCCTGATCCACGTCGCCGTCGCTGTCAAAGTCCACGATGACCGTCTGGACCGTGATTCTCACGCTGACGGTCTGAGGACTGTTGTAGGAATCATCTGAACGAACGGTGATTGTGGCGGTGTGCTCGCCTGGGGCAAGGCCTTCGGCGTCGTAGTGAACTGCCAGCGGCACCGGCTCGCCGCCCGCGGAGCCTGTCTTCGGCATGACGCTGACCCATGAGTCGGACGTCTCGACCGAGTAATCGAGCGTGTCGGGCCCGCCGCTGGCGATCGTGAGGACGTCGTCTGACAGATGGGTCCCGACAAAAACGGTTCGATCAAAGCTCGTGGGTGTCAGAACCATCGGCGCACCATTGCCGTCGAGATCGAAAACCAGCAGGGTCAACGTGGCGTTGTCAAAAGTGATTGTGAAATCGGCGGGATCGATCTGGCCGGTGAGATCGGTCTCCGCCCAGCCCGCAACCTCGGTGGTCTTGCTGCGAGTGATCAGGCTGGTTTCGCCGCTGTAGGCCGCCAGCGTCCGCCTGGTGATGGAAGCCACCGTCAAAGGAGCAGGGAGATTCTGCAACCGGATGCGGACCG
This sequence comes from Phycisphaerae bacterium, assembly GCA_030372985.1. Classification (GTDB taxonomy): domain Bacteria; phylum Planctomycetota; class Phycisphaerae; order UBA1845; family PWPN01; genus JAUCQB01. Next base: position 1,238 of record JAUCQB010000191.1, on the reverse strand, counting down.
GCTTGTCGTCCGTTTCCGACATGTTGATCGCCCACAGAATCAACTTGTCGTAGTTGCTGTCCTTGGTGGTATAGAGGCGGAAACAGCCGTCGACCAGACTGTCCACCAGTCTGTCGGGCAGGTAGGTCTGCAAAGCCTTGAAGACCTTGAAGCATGGGACCTCGAGGCCGGTCTTGTTGGGGATGTTGGGTTGGTCCCAGTACTGAGAGGCGACGATGCCCATCTCGATGAAGGAGAAAATGTCCTCGGCGGTGCCAAGCCCCTGGGCGACGGTCTGGCCGAGTTCGTAGTAGTAGGTTCCCTGCCACGAGCTGGTGTTCCACTCGCTCAGAAGGAGCGGCGTGTCGGCCGAGCGGTTGTAGGCCGTCAGACGCTCGACGATCTTCTGTTTCGCGGCAAGCTGAGCGGCTTTCTGCACGCCCAGGCCCCTCATCAGGTAATGAGGATCAAGGACACCGCCGGTGTTGTAGCGGGTGATGCCGTAAAGGTTTCCATACGGATGGTAGGCTACCAGATCGACGCGGTTGGACGGGTTCGCGAATACGGCATCCAGCCAGGCATTGCCGTTATTGGCGGTCATGCAGCCGGGGCCGATCTTGATCGTCGGGTCTTCTGCAAGCATCGCCGCGGAAATGATCCGATAGCGATTGGCGTAGTCCTCCGGTGTCAGTGCCGGCGGCGGATAGGGTCCCTCCGGCTCGTTGCCGATCTCCCACCAGACGACCTTGGGGACCATCGCTTCGTCGGGAGCGAGAAGCTTGTCATCGGTGCCCCACTCGAGTGAGTCGAGCAAAGCCTGCTCACGCGGCGTGAGCGAATCGCCCTGCCGCTTGGTTTGAACAAGCACATTGCAGTAGTAGACCCAATCGGCGGTCAGGGCGGCCAAGGCCTCCGGTGTCTGATCGGTGTAGACCCAGGTGCTGCCGTTGCCCGTACCAACGCCCCGCGTGTTGGTAAGGATCTGCAGATAGGAATTGCGATCACGGGCATAGCGCAAGTACTCCAGGGTAGACGTCGTATTCGAGTTCCACTGCGCCGTGCGGGTCTTCCAGTCATAGCCGTCGCCGCCGAAGCGCATGCTGGTGTTGTAGCTGACGGCCAGCGTGAAGCTGGCGGATGCGGCGCTGACCGTCTTGGCCTGGGCATCCATGCCGTGCACGCCTTTGTGAATGACCGTGCCGGTTGCCGCGCAATCGATCGCATGCGATCGCAGGGCCGTCGTTCCACTCGCTTGCGGC
>JAUCQB010000190.1 GCA_030372985.1 Phycisphaerae bacterium | reverse complement strand
GCGCTGTCTCGTGGGCTCGGAGATGTGTATAAGAGACAGGTGGAGCGGAACGCCACCCTGGCGTTTACGATCAATGCTCACGCTGTCAAGGCAATAGCTGAGGCTTGTGCCGGCAAAAATGCGACGTTCGTGCATGTGAGCACGGATTATGTCTTTGACGGGAGGGGTAGTCGGCCGTACCGCGAGGAAGACAAACCGGCACCCGTCAATGTGTACGGCGCGTCGAAAGCGATGGGTGAACTCCTGAGCCGCCACGTTCATGATAAGACGATCATTGCGAGAGTGGCATCTCTTTTTGGAGTGGCCGGGGCCAGCGGCAAGGGCGGCAATTTCGTGGAGACAATGATAAGAGTGGGGCGGGAGAAGGGGCGATTGCAGGTCGTTAACGACATCACGATGTCACCGACTTCCACTGCAGATGTGGCACGTATGATTCTCGATCTGCTCACAGAGAAAGCCGAGCCGGGGATCTATCACACGGTGAACTCCGGCCAAGCCACCTGGTACGAGTTCGCCAGGGAGATCATTGCGCGCAGCAAGATCTCGGCAGAAGTTGTGCCGATCAACAGTGCTCAGTATCCCACAGCGGCTATGCGCCCAGCGTACAGTGTGCTGGACAACCACCGGACGGCAACTGTCGTCGGCGCCATTCCCTCGTGGCACGAAGCGCTCAGTCGCTATCTTGTCGAAAAGGGACATGCGGCTGAAGGCCCGGTGTGACTACTTGGGGACAGCCTTGTCGCCTTGGACTTGAAGAGCTGGCCCGGGGCATCGGGGGATTCGGGTGATTAGAGAGGCGTTCGTGCCGTCTGGTGTGTCACATCGCGAAAAACGTCGAAGCCATTGTCTCGACGCCGGCTTGACAATTGCCACAGCTTGCCTGTAGCGACGGGTGATGAGCGTGTTCGATGTCTTGTAGCGCAAAATCAGCTTCGGTGAGTCTTGGGAAAGGTGGCGGGGCCTGGGGCTGGCTCCTCGGGATGGTGATTGCCGCGAGCCTGATCTACAGTTATTGGCCGGTCCTGGTGGGACTCTGGGCGGCGTGGCAGGGCGATCCTGATTACTCCGCAGGGCAGTTGGTTCCACCGATCATCGTTTATCTTTTGTGGACGCGGCGCCGAGAGCTCTCGGCCTTGCCGATCCGTCCCTGCTGGTCCGGGTTGCTGGTGCTGCTGTTGTCCCAGGTGGTTCGCAGCGCGGGCATTGTCCTGTCCTTCGGCTCGCTTGAGCACCTGTCGCTGTTTCTCGCCGTTTTCGGCACCGTCCTGTTTGTGCTGGGGTGGCCGGTGACGAGGAAACTGATCTGGATCATCTTGTTCATGGCTCTCATGTTTCCGCTGCCCCGTCGGATCCATGGTTTGGTGGCGTTGCCGCTGCAGAACTTTGCGACGACATCGGCCGTCTTTGGACTGGAGATCCTGGGCTATCTGGTGGTCCGCGAGGGCAATGTCCTGTGGCCCAGCGAGCGGACCGGCGTTGCCATCGCGGAAGCCTGCAGCGGTCTTCGAATGCTCACGTCGTTTGTGATCGTGGCAGCCACCTTCGCGTTCATCGTCCGGCGGCCCGGCTGGCAGAAGGCCGTCCTGGTATTATCGAGCGTGCCGGTGGCGATACTGGCCAACACGCTCCGGTTGATTGCCACGGTGATTCTCTTCGACAGTGTCGGCAGCGAAGTGGCCGACCGGTTCTTCCATGATTTTGCCGGATTGACCATGATGCCGCTGGCGGTGCTGATCATGGTCGGGGAGCTCTGGCTGCTGCGGGTGATTGGCGGGTCAACGCCGGAGAGGGCCGGCCGTGATGGAGGCGAGCACCAGGGCCGGCTGAATGGCCGGGCCGTTTCGCAGATTCCGTAATCGGATGTTATTCCAGCGTTCCGGCGCGCGAGGCAGGTTTGAGACGGCGGAGACCTTCGGCGGCGGCGATGCCCGCCAGACCGCTCAAGACGTCGGCCAGATCCCCCCAATCCGGTGTGTGGATATGCGGGAAACATCGGTTGCATACCAGTTCCATCAGTTCGCTGGTGAGCAGGACGCCGACGCACACGGCGGCGGCAACTCGCCTGCTCGCGCGCCGGGCAAGAACCCAGTATCCCAAGCCGAGTACGACGAAGCGGGTGATCCAGTCGAGCGGGATTCCGGCCAGACTGTGGCCGCTGAACCATCCAAGGAAGGCCTTTGCTTGACGAACAACAGTGACCAGAGTGGGAGGCCAGTGAATCATTATGATCGAGCCCTCGCAGATCAACGACAGATTATAGCCCAGCGTTGCCTATCGCAACGCCGGGGTGCGAAGAATGGTGAATGCGGAGTTGAGAATGAGGTACTCACTGAGGTGCAATCGTGACAGGGCACTCAAGCCGGGGCGATGAAGCGGTTTCGCAGGCCGGTTCCCGCCAGGGCCTGTGGGCAGTTGCCGTCACGATTGTGGTCCTGCTCTCGTGCGGCCTGGGACAGCGTTATCTGGACAAACTGCTCACCGATGCGGATGCCAGACCGATTGCGCTGGCTCGACCCCTGTCAACGCTGGAAGTCGCGTCGTGGCAGGGTACTGATATCCCCATGGATGAGCGCGTGCTGGAGGTGGCAGGGTGTGATGACTACGTCCGCAGGCGATATACCGATCCCGGCACGGGCGAGACCGTTGACTTGTACGTGTCATACGCGGCCAGGCCGGCCAAGATGCTGGGCCATCGTCCTCAGGTCTGCTATGAGATGCATGGGTGGACGCCGGGCGGGTCGCGTCGAGACCATTTCGGCCCGGTGGACAGCACCGAGTACGGCTGCCTGGTTCATCAGTTCTTCAAGTCCCGCCCCGGGACGGAAGCCGCGGTCGTCGTCCTGAACTACTATGTGTTCAGAGGACGACACACGGCCGAATGGACCGACTTCTGGGGCCCGGGGGCCCGCCTGCCCAACCTGTCCCGGGACCCGAGCTATTATGTGGCCCAGGTCCAGGTCTCGGCAGGTGTGCACGACGAGAGCGGGCTCAAGCAGGCGGAGGCGGCCGTCAAACGATTCGCCGCAGAGACGGTGTTATCGATCCGGGCTTTGCTGCCCGAGGCAGAAGAAATGTGAACCGCGGCGCGTGCGGCCCGCCGGTTCCCGGTCATTCATGCCTGTCAACGGGGCTACGGAGCAGTCGCGTGGAACTGGAGCATGATATTCGCACCTTCGTGGTGGAGAACTTTCTCCTGGGCGGCGGTGACGGTCTGAGCAGCTCCCAGTCGCTGCTCGACGCCGGGGTGATCGACTCCACGGGTGTCCTGGAGCTGGTCTCTTTCCTGGAGAAGACCTACCGGATCCAAATCGACGACGAGGATCTCGTGCCGGAGAACCTGGACAGCATATCGAGTATCGCGCAGTTTGTGAAACGCAAGCTGGCGGCGCAGGACGCCGCATAGGCCGAGTCGGCATACAATGAAGGTACTGGTACACGATTTCCTGCGGGACAGCGCACACCGTCATCCCGACAAGACATTCCTGATCTGTGACAAGCAGGTCCGATCCTTCGCCCGGGTCCATGACGACAGCGACCGGCTGGCCTGTGAGCTGCAGCGTGCGGGCGTCCGTCGCGGCGACCGGGTGGCCGTGTTTATGGAGAACTCGGCCGAACTGGTTGTGGCCGTGTTCGGGATCCTCAAGGCCGGGGCGGTGTTTGTGATCGTCAACCCGACCACCAAGGCCGGGAAGCTGGGTTACATTCTCAATGACTGCGGCGTGAGGGCGATCATCGTGCACCCGGCGCTGGCCCGGGTTTTTGGGCCCGTTCTTTCGGAAGCCTCGTCCGTGTCAACGGTGATCTGGACGGATCAGCCCGGGGAGGGGGCGCCGGCGGGACGCGTATTCGCGCAGATTCTCGGCGAGCCGCATGCGGTGCCGGCTGATCCAGGGCTCATCGACAATGATCTCTGTACGATCATCTACACTTCGGGCTCGACCGGGAAGCCCAAAGGGGTCATGCTGACCCACCGGAACATGGCCAACACGGCGTGGGCCATCTCGACCTATCTCGGCAACGTTCCCGAGGACGTCGTGATCTGCGTGCTGCCTCTGTCGTTTGACTACGGCCTGTACCAGGTGATCACGGGGGCGAGGATCGGTTTCTCGGTGGTCATCGAGAAGTCCTTTGCCTACCCATACCAGATTCTCAAGAGGATGGCCGAGCATCGCGTGACGGGTCTGCCGGGCGTACCCACGATCTTCGCCACGCTGCTGCAGATGGCGCCCTTTGAGGGCTTGGATCTGTCCTGCCTGCGTTACGTCTCCAACACCGCGGCGGTCCTTCCACCTGCCCATATCCGCCGGCTGCGGGAGCTGTTTCCCCAGGCGACAATCTTCTCGATGTACGGCCTGACCGAGTGCACGCGGGTCAGCTACCTGGATCCGGCGAGGCTGGACGACAAAATCGGCTCCGTGGGCAAGGCCATGCCTAATGAGGAAGTCTACCTGGTTGACGAGCAGAGGCGGAGGGTGGGCCCGGGCACGATCGGAGAACTGGTGATTCGTGGGGCCAACGTGATGCGGGGCTACTGGGGCAAACCCAAGGAGACCGCCGAATGCCTGCGGGATGGGGACATCCCCGGCGAGAAAGTTCTCTACTCGGGCGATCTTTTCCAGATGGACGAGGAAGGCTTTCTCTATTTCGTCGGGCGCAAGGACGACGTGTTCAAATGCAAGGGTGAGAAAGTCAGTCCGAAGGAGATCGAGAACACCCTCTATGAGATGGAGTCCGTTGGCGAGGCGGCGGTGATCGGTGTCGAGGACCCGATCGACGGGACGGCCATCAAGGCGCTTGTCGTTCCCCGCAACGGGACGGTGCTGACCGAGCAGCAGGTGCGGCAGCATTGCCGTGCGAATCTGGAAAACTACATGGTTCCGAAGTACATCGAGATCCGCGATTCGCTTCCAAAGACCGAATCGGGCAAGATCAAAAAGAACCTGTTGAGCACAGAGTAGACCCCAGCGTTGCATACGGCAACGCCGGGGAATGCAGAATTGAGAATGTGGAATTGAGAATGGGCCATGTTCTGCCGTCGCCCATGAACCTCACCCACGGTGACCTTCGGAAACAGCGGTGATTCGGCACAACACGCCCGATCCGCAAGGGTCTTCCTGCACACCTGCGGCGGCTTTTGTGCAACTGGGGGGTAGACGATCCAGGGCCGTGGAAGCCCGTGAGATGCGGGCCGGCGTCGGCGGATGATGATTCCATCGTGTGTGGTATCGCAGGCATTCTGACCGGTCCCGAACAAGGTCCGGTGTCCTTTGAGGAACTGCGGCGCATGGCCGCCGTGCTTCGCCATCGAGGACCGGACGGCTACGGATTCTATCGCGATGAGCGGATCGGGCTTGCTCACACGCGGCTCAGCATCATTGATCCGGCCGGCGGGGCCCAGCCCATGCAGAACGAGGACGGCTCGGTCTGGATCACGTTCAACGGCGAGATCTTCAATTACATTGAGTTGCGGGCGCAGTTGACAGCCCTCGGGCACCGGTTCCGCACCAGCAGCGATACCGAGGTGATCGTTCACTGCTACGAGCAATACGGCGAAGAGACCTGGATGAAGCTCAACGGTCAGTTCGCCTTTGGCCTGTGGGATGCGACACGGCACCGACTCTGGCTGGTGCGCGACAGGCTGGGCATTCTGCCCCTGATGTACGCATGCCGTGACGGGCGCGTGGTGTTTGCCTCGGAGGCGAAAGCCATTTTCGCCACCGGGCACATAAGCCCCCGGTTCGACGCTGCGGCCGTCACCCAGGTGTTCAGCCGATGGGCCGCATGTGCCCCATCAACCGTCTTCGAAGGGATTCGCAGCGTGCGTCCAGGTGCGGCCGTGTCCTTTGATGAGCGGGGCCTGCAGGGTGAGCGGCTCTACTGGCAGCCGGATTTCAGCGAAGACGATCAGATCGAACGGGCGTCGCTCGATGCCGTCGCCGACAGGCTCGAGGAGAAGCTGAGCCGGGCGGTCAGCCTTCGGCTTCGCGCGGACGTTCCGGTGGGGGCGTATCTCAGCGGGGGGTTGGATTCGTCGGTCATTGCGGCTCTGATCCGCCGCGCCGACAGCAGTCCCCTGCAGACCTTCGCGATTCGATTCTGCGATCCGGCCTTTGACGAGACGCCGGAGCAGCGGAGAATGGCCGGTCTGCTGGGTACCCGGCACCACGAGATCCTGTGCGGCGAGGACGACATCCGCGGCGCCCTGCCCGAGGTCGTCTGGCACTGCGAGACGCCTCTGCTGCGGACCGCGCCCGCACCTTTGTTTCTCCTGTCTCGGCTGGTGCGCGACAACAACATGAAAGTGGTTCTCACCGGAGAGGGGGCAGACGAGTTTCTGGCCGGGTATGACATTTTCAAGGAGGACAAGGTCCGGCGGTTCTGGGCCCGGCAGCCGGATTCGCAGATGCGGCCGGCGATTCTCTCGCGCCTCTACCCGGACGTGGGGCAACCACAGCGGCGGAACAACCGCATGTGGCAGCAGTTCTTCGGCCGAGGCCTGACCGAGACGGACCACCCGTTCTACTCTCATCGGGTTCGCTGGCAGAACACGGCCTGGGCGATGAGTTTTCTGGCTCCCGAGCTGCGCGACGGTCCGGCGGTCAACGGCGGCGCAGACGGTGAACTCGAAGCTCTGTTGCCGGCCCGCTGGCGCCGGTGGCAACCGCTGGCTCGCGCTCAGATGATCGAGATCGCCACGTTTCTGGGCCCTTATCTGCTGTGTTGCCAGGGCGATCGGGTGGCGATGGGGCACGGCGTGGAGGTGCGCTACCCGTTCCTGGATCCCGAGGTGGTCGATTTCTGCATGCGCCTGCCCGGTCGGATGCGGCTTTCCGGGCTGATGGACAAAGTGGCCCTGAGAAGGCTGGCTTCGCGCCGCCTGCCGCGGGAGATCTGGCAGCGTCCCAAGAAGCCGTACCGCGCGCCGATGACGCAGGTGTTTTTTGGGCGGCGCTGCGATGACTACGTCGATGAACTGCTTTCCGACAAGGCGCTGGCGAGGCTTGGCCTTGTGGATCCCCGGCTGACCGGCAAGCTGGTCGAAAAGGCCTGGAGGCAAGGGGGCAAGATGTCGGGAGAGCGCGAGGAGATGGCCCTGCTTGGAGTCCTGACCCTGCAGCTCATGGGTTGCTTCTATCTGGAGCATTTCGCCAAGCGGGTTGCCGAAGCCCGTTGCGCGCTTGACCAGCACGAGCCGACCGTCTGTCATGACGCCGTCGGCTCCGCGACGTCTGCCTGGCGGTGATCGGGCTGTTGACGTTGTGTCCTCATCGAGGTTTGTGAGCATGTCACAATCTGCCGGGCAGTGGCGAGGCGTCGAGTCCTTGCAGATTGACTGCGGCAAGGTTGCCGGCCACATCGAGGAATCGATCCGGGAGATGGTCGGTCGCCGGCTGCATCGGCGAGGGGTTGTGGTGGCGGTCAGCGGAGGCGTCGATTCGGCGGTCTGCGCGGTGCTGGCGGCTCGGGCCCTCGGAGCGCAGCGGGTCCTGGGCCTGTTGTTGCCGGAGAGGGACTCGGCGGCCGACACTACCGCCAAGGGCCAGCTGGTCTGCGAGTTTGCGGGCATCGCCTGCGAGATCGAGGATATTGCCCCCGCACTCGATGCGCTGGGCTGCTACCGTCGCCGTGACGACGCGGTCCGCCGTTTGTTCCCTGAGTATGGGCCGGGATGGCGAATGAAGATCGCGGTGGCGGAGCACCTGCTGGACCAGGACCGGCTGAACTACTTTAATCTGATCGTCGCGTCGCCCGACGGCCGTCAGGAGCGCCGGCGTATGCCGCTGGAGGTCTATCTTCAGATCGTCGCGGCGACCAACATGAAGCAGCGAACGCGGAAGTTGCTGGAGTATTACCATGCCGAGCGGCTGAACTATGCCGTCCTGGGCACGCCCAATCGCCTGGAGTACGACCTGGGTTTCTTCGTTCGCGGGGGCGACGGACTGGCGGACCTCAAGCCGATCGCTCATCTTTACAAGACGCAGGTCTATGCTTTGGCCGCCTTCCTGGGCCTGCCGGAGGGAATCCGCAATCAGCCTCCGAGCACCGACACCTACAGCCTGCCGCAGACCCAGGAGGAGTTCTACTTTGCACTGCCCTATGACAAGATGGACGCTCTGCTCCATGCGTTTATCCATGACGTGGCCCCGGAGCAGGCAGGGACGGCTCTGGGCTTTTCCCGGCAGGAGGTGGAACGGGTTTACCGTGACATCAAGGCCAAGCGGCGCACGGCCGAACACCTGCTGCGGGCACCATTGACCGTGAGCGCCCTACAGGATCTGAGCAGCAACGGTTGCGGAGCGTCGCAGATTTCTCAGGAGTTGCACGGCTCGGCCTGAAGAACTGAATGACAATAGCGAAATATTCTTCGGAGCAGGACGTCGCCTTGCCGACGGATCATCCGGTCTTGCCGGTGCGGGTTCCCTTTGGATCGGCCGGCGGGTCGGTGGAAGCGTGTCAGGAGTCGGACATTCCCGAGGTTGCGGCCATTCATCACCAGGTGTTCCATGGCAAGGACACGCCGGCACCTGAGAGGCTCAAGGACTACTACCGCGAGGTCTTCTTCAGGAACCCCTGGCCGGACGCCGATCTGCCCTCGCTTGTCTACCGCACGGCGACAGGGGAAGTGGTCGGTTTCATGGGACGCATCGCCCGGCCCATGTCGTTTCGGGGACGGCGTATCCGGTTGGCGATTGCCCATCGCCTGATGGTGAAGGCCGACAGCGGTCACCCGATCGCGGCGGTCAGGCTGGTCAGGAAATTCCTCGCAGGCCCGCAGGATATCTCGTTCAGCGACGGGGCCAATGACAAGGGGCGTCAGTTCTGGGAGGGGGCCGGAGGGAGCACCCTGCCGTCGTACAGCATGGACTGGATCTGGCCCTTGCGCCCGAGCCGGTACCTGCTCGGGGCGTGGCGTCACGGCCAGATCGGCCGCCTGGCCAATGCCTCATTGTGGCCGGTCTGTGCAATGGTGGATCTCGTGGCCTTTCGAAAATGGCGAAGAATGGTGCCTGTCGGATCGGAGTCCGGCCTTGGGCCGCCGCTGGATGCGTCGACGTTTCTGTCCTGCATTCCCGAGGTGTCCGGGGGCTGTGCGCTGAGGCCCGAGTACGATCCGGATACGGCAGAATGGCTCTGGGCCCGCCTCCTTGAGAACACGGATCGGGGGCGTCTGCGGGGCAACGTGGTCGTGGATGCAGGTGGGCGCTCTCTGGGCGGCTTCCTTGTCTATGTGAGACGGCAGCGGTTCGGTGAGGTTGTTTTTCTGGGTGCCCGCCCCGGGGCGATCGGAACCGTCCTGGATGTTCTCTTCGGCATGGCCATGAGAGAGCGGCTGGTGGCCGTCGGTGGCCGGCTTGACGCTCGCTTCCTTTCGGCATTGCTGGATCGCAACTGCATCTTCAAGCGAGGCTGCTGGGGCCTGGTTCATGCTCGCGACCCGGACATCATGCAGGCCATCAGCGCCGGTGATGCCGCCATCTCGGGCCTGGAGGGAGAACTGTGGCTCCGCTCGCCCATGGATCTCTTGTGATGCCGCAGATACTCGACGTTTCGATCATCATCGTCAACTGGAACACACGCGACCTGCTGCGGGATTGTCTTCGGAGCATTTATGAGGAGACAGGAGGCATTGGATTTGAGGTCATTGTCGTGGACAATGCTTCTTCTGACGGCTCGGCCGACATGGTGGCCGGCGAGTTTCCACAGGCAAAGCTGATCCGTAACCGGGACAACCGTGGTTTTGCGGCCGCGAACAACCAGGGCATGGCAGCGGCCGTCGGTCGTTATTTCCTCTTACTCAATCCCGATACCCGCGTACTGGATCGCGCGATTGCCAAGGCGGTTGACTTCGCCGACTCGCACCCCGAGGCCGGCCTGGTGGGATGCCGGACGCTGCTCGGCGACGGTCAGGTTCAACTGAACTGCTACATGTTCCCGAGCCTGCTCAATCTGATGCTGTCCCTGAGCCGATTGGCAGCGGCGTTTCCCCGCAGTCGCTTTTTCGGGCGGTCCCGGATGACCTGGTGGGATTACGATACGATCATGTCCGTGGACGTCGTTGCCGGCTGCTTCATGCTGGCCTGCCGGGAGGCCGTCCAGCAGGTCGGGCCGATGTCCGAGGAGTACTTCATGTACTCCGAGGACACCGACTGGTGCTGGCGCTTTCACAAGGCCGGTTGGAAGGTCCTGTACGCACCCGAGCCGACGATCATCCATTACTGGAAAGCGAGTTCGTCTCAGTGTGCCCTGGATATGCACGTGTTTCAGCGGAGAAGCGTGCTCATGTTTTTGGAGAAGAAGTCCGGCAAGCTCACCAGGTGGATAGCCAATGGGCTGTTCTGTACAGCCTCGATGATACGGTTGCCGCTGCTAGCCGCATATTACCTTATGGGGGGGCACCGTGCGGAGGTGGCGAAGCAGCAGTGGCCTATGACAATGACTGCGTTGCGATTTCACCTGACCGGCCGGGTGCCCAGATGTGTGTGAACCCCAGCGTTGCATACGGCAACGCCGGGGAATGCAGAATTGTGAATGCAGAATTGAGAATGGGCTGTATTGTGCCGTCGCCGATCAACATCACCACCGGTGAACTCCGGAAACAGCGGTGATTCGGCACAACACGCCCGATCCACAAGGGCTGTCCTGCACACCTGCGGCGATTCTTATGCAACTGGGGGTGAAGACGGTCATCGGCCGGCCGATCGTCAGCGTCCCGTGTTGTATTGGTCGTATTCTCTTTGGTTCCCGCGGCGAGAAGTATGAACTCGGAGTCTGACAAGTTTCAGAAGTCACGGCCGGCGGAGGCTGTTCGGGTGCTGTTGATCTATCCGCCGTCCCGCTCCCAGATGCACGAGAGTTGTCCGGCCGCTTTGATGATGTTAGGTGCCGTCCTGGAGCAAGCTGGTATTGAAGTGCGGCTCATGGATGCCAATGCGGCCGCGAACAGGCGAGACTCCGAAGAAATTGTCCGTCTGGCATCGGGATTCCGGCCGCAGGTGATTGGCATGACCCTCCTCACGCCGCTGGTCCGTGAGAGCTATCGCCTTGCCGGGCTGCTCAGGCAGACAGGGGCGAGGCTTCTGGCGGGCGGGCCTCACGCGACCATCCTGCCGGAAGAACCCCTTTCGCACGGGTTTGACGCTGTCGTGGTCGGTGAGGGTGAGAGCACGATTCTCGATGCGGTGATGTCGCTGGCAGGACGGCTCCCGCGGCACGAGGTGTTGGGCTGGGTCTATCGGGATAACGACGGTTCTATCCGGCGTACTGATTCGAGGCCGGTGGTCACCGACCTGGATACGCTGCCGTTTCCGGCCAGGCATCTGGTGGACCCCAAGGATTACGGCGGGACGGTTGACGGTGCTCTGCACGCGAATCTCTTCACTTCGCGAGGGTGCCCGGCGCGATGTACCTACTGTGCCGGGGACCTGTTCGGCAAGCGTTTTCGTTTCCGCTCGGCCGACAGCATCTTGCGGGAGATGAAGGAGGTCTACGGCCGGTACGGGACCCGGCATTTCCACTTTGTGGACGACGCCATGACCGTCAACAAGGAACGCGTCAGGGACCTGTGCTCGGGTCTTCGGGACAGCGGCCTGAAGGTGACGTGGAGCATGATGACCCGGATCGATCAGGTCAACGAGGATCTGCTGCGCGATGCCGCAGCGGCCGGCTGTGTCAGAGTTGACTACGGGGTGGAGAGCGGATGCCCCGAGACGCTCAAGCGAATCCACAAGCCTCACACCGTGGAGATGGTCAGGCGAGTCATCGCCTGGACCGCCGAGGCGGGCATCCGCCCTTGTGTCTTCTTCATTCTCGGCTTTCCTTGGGAAGGCACGGCCGAGATCGATGCCACGCAACAACTGATGGTGGACTTGTCTCCCTACGTCGACAGTTTCCATCCGGCAATAGCCTCGGTGCTCATTCCGTTCCCCGGCACCGAGGTTTATGAGCAATACAAGGATCGGTACTCTTTCCGCGATTGGTGGCTGGGTAGAGAGAGAAACTATGACGCGCCGGACCTGGCACGGCATTCCTTTTTCGAAAGGCGCGTGTTTGCCCGTGGTGCGGTGCTCGATGCCGATTTCTTCCATTATCCGCCACAGGTCAAGAAAAGAATCCGGCAGGTGTTCCGCTTCATGTACCTGCACAATCGTCGCCGCTCCAATCGCCTTTTAAGATGGGCGCATCGGACCATGCTCGACGTGTCCGAGTGGACGCATATGCATTCGCCGTGCCTGGAAAGATTGATCTTTGCCCCTGTGACGGCCGCCGAGCAGGCGTTTGGGCGTCGGTAAGGTCGGCGGGGACCACGATGGGACGAGGGTGCCGCAATGCCGCAGGACTCTGACAGCAGGTTGAAAGACAATTGTCAGATGATGGTCAACACGGAGTGTGGCCGTGAACCCTGGCTCTGGTACCTCCGGCGGCGGACGCGCAATGCAGTACGCAAACTGCGCCGTGCGCTGGGCCTCCGTCGCTCAAGCGGTCAGGTTACCGGCTCCGCAGACCCGGGCTTGGTCGTCCCGGCGCCCGCCGAGATCAACACCGGTGACCGTGTGCGAGTGCGGTCTCTCAAGGAGATCGAGAGCACGCTTGATGCGAACGGTTCCTGCAAGGGTTGCGGCTTTCTGCTCCCGATGGCCCGGTATTGCGGTCAGGAGTTCCGCGTGGCCCAGCGTGTGGACCGGTTCTTCGACGAGCGGCGATGGAAGATGCTCAAGTGCAAGAACCTCATTCTTCTCGAAGGCGTGCACTGCGACGGCTCGGGGCATCCTGACACGCAGGGCTGCCAGCGGATGTGCTTCTTCTTCTGGCGCACGGAGTGGGTGGAGAAAGCAGAGTGACCACGCCAACGGAAGCTACGCATCCAAATCGTGGCACGACGCAGAGTGATGCGGACCGGCAAGTCCACAACGCCGGCGCTTCGAGTGATGCGAATGGCGACATGAACGTGCCGCTGGAACACCGCGTTTACGACTGTTTCGAGTCCGCCGGCGAGATCCGGGAGGCGTGGGATGCCCTGGCGGCCGAGGAGGGGGATTTCTTCGGCTCCTTCGACTGGTGTGCGTTGTGGTGGAAGCACTACGGCAGCCGACGGCGGCTGGAGATTCACGTGTTCGTGGACGGGGGGCAGTTGGTCGGGGTTGCCCCCCTGTTTCGGGAGGAGCTCGCGGCCGGGCCGCTGCGCGTGAGGGCCTTGCGGATCGTGGGGTGCGATCATTCCACGGCCACGGCCGCTCTGCTGCTGCACCGGGACCAGGCGGAAGAAGTCCTGGCCATGCTGGTCGATAAGATCACTCGGGGCGACGGCTGGGATCTCATTCATTTCGGGCGTCTGCCCGGCTATTTTGCGCACACGGATGTGCTCGTGCGGCTGTTGGGTTCGGCCTGCCATGTCGGACAGGTCGAACAGATACGGAATCCGCACCCCCACACGCTGATCGACCTGCCTGGCTCGTTCGACGCGTACCTCAAGGGTCTTTCGTATCGGGAGCGGCACAACATCCGCAAGGAAAGCCGCAGGCTGTCGTCCGAGCATGGGCTGGTGGGCATGGATGCGGCGTGTGGCGGTGATGCGCAGGCGGCGATGGAGCGCTTCATCGAGTTTCATCAGGCTCAGTGGACCGAGAAGGGGCATCAAGGGCATTTCGAGGACTGGCCGGGGGCCCGAGCGTTTCACGCCGATGTTGCCCGTGCGGCCGCCCGATCCGGTCGGCTGGTGATGCGGGAGGTCAGGGCCGACGATCAGATGCTCTCGATGGCCTATGCATTCCGGTTCGGCCGGCGGATACACTGGTTCCTGGCGGCCCGAAGCATGGATCCGCGCTGGCACTTCTGTTTCCCCGGCCGGGTCGGGGCCTGCGACCTGGTGAAGACCGCCATCGAGCAGGGGCTTTCGCAGGTCGACATGGGCATCGGCTACTACCCGTACAAGCTCAAACTGGGCGGGCGATTGTACCCGCTGGTGAGCATCGCCGTGACACATGCAGGAACTTTACCGGCGTTGAGGGTCTGGATTCTGCGGAAGATCGCCCTCCTGCACGACCTGGTGGGGTATCGTCTGTGGTATCAGCACCTCGCGCCGAGTCTGCCGTGGAGACGGAGCGGCTTGATCCGCCGATGGATTCGTCTGCGGATCTGGCCGAGCGATTCTTCTCAATTCTTGCGTCACATTGGTATGATCTGGTGCTGGCCTGCATCGCTGTTTGTTCGTGGACGCCGGCGGATGCGCGAGGCCCTTGGTGTATCGCGTTGCTGGTCGCTCCTGTTTCACCAGTACCGGAAAGTGTTCCTGAGGCATCATGTGGTGTTCTCCATCCCTGCGGGAGAGCCGTTGGTTCCCGTGGTCCCGCCAGCCGATTTCGAAGTTAAGGAGTTCCGTTCTCACTATGAGGTAGATGAGAAGGTGAAGAATGCGATTATTGCGCATGGGGGGAGATTCATTTGGCTCGAGTACGAGGCTAGCCTGCTGGCCGGCGACGTGCTGTGGGTCAGTTATATCGACGGAGAACCGGCTGGGGTCTGCTGGTCTACATGCCCTGAAAACGCTGAAGACTACTTCGTTCCTCTTGGCAGGAAGGACGTGCTCGTCAGGAAGTGTCTTACGCTGCCTCAGTTCCGCAATCGAGGTGTGTACACAGCCACTCTGCAACATGTGATCAGCAGCCTCGCGGCTTGCGGTACGGAGAGGATTTTCATTGACTGTCGATCATGGAATACTCCCTCCGTCAGGGGAATTGAGCGGGCGGGATTCACGCGACTGGCAGAAGGGAAGCAAGGGTGGTTCGGCACCTGTCACTTTGTCGAAAACGTAGAAAGCTGAACGTATCGTGTGCCAGTCGATGTGCCCATAGGAACCGAGAAAAGCCCATTCCGCGGAACTGTTCAAATTGACACCCTTGTTTGGCAGGCTATCGGCTGATGATGCCGGAAACGTCTATGGCAGGAGAGGTTTTCTGGTTCGCGTGGCGTATCTGCTGGCTGCGATGGGATGCTGGTTGTGCGACGGGCTGCTGCGACGCAAACATGGGGATGTGGTCGTCCTGTGCTACCATGGCATCTCCGCGAGACAACGAGGTCTCTTTGCGAGGCAGATGAGCCGGATCGCAGGCCGCTCAGTTGATGTGGAGGAAGCGGGACGAACGCTTAGGGTGGCTCACTGCTCACCGAGAGTGTGTGTTACATTCGACGACGCATTTGCGTCCCTCCTGGAGAACGCACTGCCCATCTTGCGAGACTACCGTATCCCGAGCGTTGTTTTCGCAGTGGTTGACAATCTTGGCAGCGCTCCTCGCTGGCAGATGCCGCCCGATCATCCGGAGAAGAACGAGGTCCTGATGTCCAGCAAACAGGTGCAGATGATTGCCGACGAAGGATTGTGCCGAATCGGCTCACATACGCTGACCCACGGGCCTTTGGCGGCTCTTGGGCCGGAAGAACTGACGAGACAACTGGTTGACTCCAAGGCAAAGCTGGAGTGTCTTCTCCAGAGGGAGGTTTCGGAGCTTGCTCTCCCGCACGGTTCGTTTGATGACGGTGTCCTTGAGGCTGCAACCCAGGCAGGTTACCGTCGCATCTTTACGCTTGAGCCATGTCTGTGGTCGGCAGGGCAAGCCGGTCGCTCAATCGGGCGATTTCTGATGTCGCCCGATGTCTGGCGGATCGAGTTCATGCTCACCTGTGCGGGTGCGTATTCGTACCTCTATTACTGGCGGCGTTTCCTGCGCCGACTCCGAGCCTGGTTTTCCGGCCGGCAGGACCATCGACCTTTCTGATGATTCGGTATCGAATTGAAGCCGTTGACCGGCAGCGCTGGAGGCAGCGTGCGGCCTCGTTTCTGGACTACAGCTATCGTCAGCTCTGGGATTTCGGTGTGGCCTGTGCTCGACGCGTCGGGGCCGTTTCCGAGCATGTGGCGACGCTGGACGGCGACGAGACTATTGCCTTGGCCGATGTGCGGGTCAAGCGGATTCCGATCATCGGGGCGGGCATCGCGTACATCAACGGCGGGCCGCTGGTGCGGCGGAACGAACCCTCCGACGGGCAGCGCCTTGAGTGGGCCCTGCGGGCGCTGGCGGCCGAGTATGTTGATCGCCGCTCGCTGGTGCTGCGGATTGCCCCGGCCCTTGGCCCGCCGGACTGGAACCAACAACAGTGCGGGGTTTTCGAGGCCTGTGGCTTTGGCCCTGCCGATCGAGTGAAGCGATATCGGACGCTGGTGCTCGATCTTGGTCGGCCGTTGGAAGCGATCCGCAAGAGTCTGGATCAGAAGTGGCGCAACTGCCTGAACCGGTCGGAGAAGAACGGCTTGTCCATCCGCAGCGGAAGCTCGGAGGAACTGTTCGAGTCCTTCTGTGGCCTCTATCGTCAACTATTGAGCCGAAAGGGTTTCGACGTCGACCTGGATGCCGCTTTCTATGCGACCGTTCAGCGGGACCTGGCCGAGGCGGAGCGATTCGTCATCAGCATTGCCGATTCAGGGGGGCATCCCGTGGCCGGGCACGTCGCGAGCATGCTTGGCGACACGTGCGTCTACCTGCTGGGGGCCAGCAACAAGGCGGGGATGGAAACCAAGGCTTCCTACCTGCTTCAGTGGCATACGATCCAGGCCGCCCGCGAGCGCGGTTGCCGATGGTACGACCTGGGCGGAATCGACCCGGACGCCAACCCGGGAACCTACCACTTCAAAGCGGGGCTGGGCGGCCAAGACGTGTTCGCGCCGGGACCGTTTGAGATCGGCCCAGCAGGCATAAAGGGTGGAATCGTGCCCGTCGCCGAGCGGCTGCACCGGGCAATTCACCGGCCATGAGAGAGGTGATCAGGTTCGCACGTGGTGGACTCTGCCAACGGCCGCCATGCAGAGTGATCTGCTGATGACCGAAAGCTGAGCGCCGATCGCTCCTTCCTGACAGACCAATAGACCAACAGACCGATAGACCAACAGACCAACAGACCGAAAGACCAACAGACCAGTAGACCAACAGACCGACAGTCTCTTGCTCACAAACCAGCACATCCTCTGTATCGGGGCAGACGCCCGGCAACACAGTGATGACGGCCGCACGCTGGAGATCATGCGCCGGTTGGCCGGCCCGAACAAGATCCTGTACGTGGATTCCTTCAGCAGCGGCGCGCCTGTGTCGACCGCTCTTCGGGACTTCAGGCGCGTGCGTGATGTCAGTCTTGGTTCCGGCGCAGAGCGTCTGGTGGCCGATGTCGCCGGTCTGCACCGATGCCACCCGCCGCACGTCCGCACATGCGCGGCCGTCGAGAATGAGTCTCCTGATTGTCTATGGCTACTGGACATCGCGGTGGCCTGCGAGGTGATCGGACTGCGGCCCAACCTGCTGTGGCTGGCCGACCCCAGGACCGCCAGCCTGCGCCGCTGGCTGACCGGCATTACGACCGTTTACCAGGTCGAGGACATTCTGCCGCACCGGCCGGGCGTTCCGGAACGCGAGGCCGTGGCCAGGGCCCAGGACGAACTGCTCGCCTCCGCCGATGCCGTGTTGTGCGGCTCGCGCCCGTTGTACCTTCGGCTGCGCAGCCATGCTCGTGGGCGGGCGCACTACGTTCCGCCCGGCATCGATTGCGCAGCATACGGCCGCCCGGCCAGCCTGCCGAGTTGCCTGGCGAGCATTCCACGGCCGATCGCGGGATTCTGCGGCTTTCTGACCAAGTATCACGATACGGACCTGCTGGCCAGGTGCGCCCGTGGGGCTCCCGACATCTCGTTCGTCGTGGCGGGGTCGCCCTCACCCCGCCGGCGCTTCGCGGGCCTGAAGCGGTCGAGGAATCTGCATTGGCTGGACAAGGTGGCTCCGGATGCGTGGCCGGCCTTCTTGCAGGGCCTGGATGTCTGTCTGCTGCCTCTGCGGACCGCAAGCTGGATGGCCTCTGCGTGCCCGCCGCAACTGCTGCCGTACTTGGCCTGCGGCCGGCCGATCGTCTCCACGCCCGTGGCCCAGGTCCGGTGGCTGGCCGGCCCGTACGTGAGTCTGGCGGGCGGTGCGGCCGAGTTTGTGGAGGCGATCCGTTGGGAACTGGCCAACGACACGCCGGACCGCGCCGCCCGGCGCCGAGCCATCGCCGCCCAGCACGACTGGTCGTGCTATTCGAGACGTCTGGCAACTGCTCTGGACGGCGTGGCCAGCCGGCCGGGAGTCGATCCCATGGCCTGCTTCCGGCGATACTTCTCGGAGGAGGTTGAGCACGCACGTGAGACGTTGTCGCCGCGAGAGCACTTCTCGGACCTGCTCGGCCTATCCGTCACCGCGGATTGTCTGCAGGCGGCCCTCGGGTTCGGTGCGGATATCTCCGAAGATGTGGGGCAGGAGCAATAGTCCCGTCCGGTGCATAAGATCCGGCAAGGATGGTCTGTCTTGGCGGTGCGGGTTGATTTCCGTTGCTCGTTTGAATGACGCCTTAACATCATCGGACGTCTGCTGGAACCAGGAGGTACCGCCGGATATGTCTTTCTGTGTGATATTCTTTGCTCCTCACTGCATCATGAAACAATGGCCTCTGGCCGTCGTCGTTTGCGTTGAGCACACTTATCAGGGAGATAACCAGCGAGTCGTCCTCCGATGTCGCTAAGACTGTGCTATTCTAATGCCGCGCCTGACACCGGTAACCTCGGGGTCTCAGCCTTGTGTTACTCGGTTCTTGGGAGTCTGGCTCGGCTGTGTCCCGGCGTGGAAGTCACGGTCTTTGACGAGGGTCGGGGCAGCCGCGTGGATGTAGTCGAGTTCGATACAGGGCCCTTCCGGTTTGCCCGATGCGGGGCGACGGGTACCCGCCGGTTCTACCGCCGAGAGAGCCATTGGAATATCCGTCTGTCCAATTGGCTAGGAGGGCTCGGTAATCCGGCTTCACAGCGGCTGCTGGAGGCCGATGCGGTGCTGGACATTGCGGGTGGAGATAGCCTTACCGATATGTATGGCCCCCGTCGTTTTCAGGGCGTTACGCGCGGGATGCGGATGGCCCTCGAAATCGGCAAACCGCTGATCTTGTTGCCGCAGACGTACGGGCCGTATCGCAGCCCAGGTGCCTGGAGGATTGCCGAAGACATTGTCCGTCAGGCTACCATGGCCTGGGCCCGTGATGCTCGGAGTTACGAAGTCCTCAAGGAGTTGGCGGGGCCGGATTTTGAGCCCGAACGGTATCGGTGTGGTGTAGACGTTGCATTCGCTCTGGAGTCGCACGAGCCTCGAATTCCGCTCCCTGAGCCGGTCCGGACGTGGTTGGCCGAGGATTCCCGCAGCCAGGTGATCGGCCTCAATGTCAGCGGGCTGATCTGGAACGACCCGACCGGAGCCTCTACTCGCTACGGCCTGAAGGCTGACTATCGTGCGAGCATTCTGGGCTTTCTGCAGCGTGTGTTCCGGGAGACGCAGGCCGGGGTCGTGCTGATACCGCACGTGCTCACACCCGTGGGTCACTACGAATCCGACCCGGCCGCCAACCATGCCGTCCTCGCTGAGCTGGCGGATCTTCCCGAAACGAAAGGGCGCCTGGCGGTTGTTCCGCCTGTGTACGACCAGTCCGAGATGAAATGGATCATCGCGCGTTGCGGCTGGTTTTGTGGCACGCGGATGCACGCCTGCATCGCCGCCCTCTCTTCCGGTGTTCCGGCCGCGGCGATTGCTTACAGCCTCAAGACGCAGGGGGTCTTCGAGACGTGCGGATGCGGGAATTCCGTCGTTGATCCGCGTACGCTCGATACATCAGAAGTCATCGAATCGTTGTGGTCCCAATGGCAGACGGCTCAAACCTCTTCAGATACCAGGATGGCGAGATCATCGGCGAATGCTCTCGCCGCGGAGAGACAGATGGGCGAAATCCTGAGATTCCTTGCTGTTGATGCTCTCGATGCCCCGGGAGCGACCAAGTGAGCCTGCGAGGTCGCGTACTGAAGGGGGCTGCATCCCTCGCGGCAGGGCAGGCTGTCGGGCAAGGCCTGTCTTTCGTCCGCAACATCATTGTCGCGCGACTAATCAAGCCGGAGGACTTCGGAATCGCGGCCACGTTCGCAATCACATTATCGCTGCTACAACTGATTAGCGATTTGTCCGCAGACAAGCTAATCATTCAGGCCAAGGACGGAGACGATCCTGAACTCGATGGCACCGCTCAGCTCTGGCTGTTTGTGCGTGGCCTCTTTACGGCTGGTTTCGTCCTTTTGCTGGCCTGGCCCGCGTCGACTCTTTTCAAGGTTCCCCAGGCTCGCTCGGCTTTCTGCTGGCTGGCGCTGGTGCCGCTGCTGAGAGGGCTCGTCCACCTGGATTTGAAACGGTTGCAGCGTACGATGCGTTTTGGCCCGCAGATCCGGTCGGAGATCGGTGCGCAAGCTGTCGCCACCACCGCCGCGTGGCCGTTTGCACGTTTTTTCGGTGACTACTCTGCTGTGTTGTGGCTGGTGATCCTGCAGTCGGCCACGATGGCGATCCTGTCTAATGTCTTTGCGGAGAGGCGTTATCGCTGGGTATGCAATCACGCGCACATGGTGCGGCTCTTGTCGTTCGGCTGGCCGCTGCTCGTTAACGGGTTGCTGATGTTTAGCATTTTCCAGGGTGACAGGCTTATCATCGGTACGGCCTACTCGATGTACGAACTGGGAATCTACTCGGTCGCAGTGGTATTTGCTCAATCCATTAGCAGGTTTCTGGGCTCGGTGATTGCGTCGCTACTGCTTCCGGCGTTCTCCGAGGTTCAGGAGGATCGCACCTTACTTGAAAATCGATATACCGTATCCGTACAGTTTATTGCACTCATTGCTGGCCTTGCCGGCGCTTGTCTAATCGTCTTCGCAGAACGACTTCTTGCCTTTCTGTACGGGCCGCGTTATCTGGCAGCGGCTGGCGCTCTCTGCTGGCTGGTTGCTGCGGAGTCGCTGCGTCTAATTCGGATAGCGCCCAATGCAGCCGCGCTGGCTCGGTTAGATTCTCAGAACAGCATGTACGCCAACGTCTGGCGGACGGCGGGAATTCCCCTAGCTGTGGTTGTGGGGGTCTTGCGGTGGGACACGAGCTTGATTGCGGCCTGCGCGCTCGTGGCCGAGCTGCTTGCCATAGCCGCCTGTGCCATCAGCTTGCGGCTGCGCCACGGACTGGGGCTTAGACCGCTGCTCCAGGCAATCGTGATGCCGGGCGCCGCCATACTGGTTGCCGGGGTAACGCGGGCCACCTGCTATTCCGACAGGCTCTGGTTCTGCATGGCAGTCTCTGGTGGAATTTGTGTGATCTTACTTCTATGCATGGTGGCTTATCTCGCGCCGTTGCGTACCGAACTGACTCACGCGCTGGTCCTGATCTGGCAGCGAGTTCGGGCAACGCGACCGTTGCTGGAGCGGCGGTTTGGTTGGTGACTGTCTGTATTGTCTTTATGGCTTGAGCCGGTCGCGGCGTGCCCGTGGCCTCGTGCAATCTCTGGTCAAGCGAGTTGAGAACGGCGAGATGCGTTCGCTTACGCTGCGGCGCATTTTCGCCGACTACCATGGGGTGAGCGTCGGGATGTACAGCTACGGGTGCTTTTCACCGGAGCGAATCCCCGCCGGAACGACAATCGGGCGATACTGTTCCTTCGCCACGGGCGTCACCATTTTCAGCGCGAACCACCCGATGGAACGGCGGTCGCTTCACCCGTTCTTCTATAATCCGCGGTTGGGGATTGTGCCCCGGGAGACGATCGACCGAGGGACAATCACGATAGGCCACGATGTGTGGCTCGGCCGCAATGCTATCATCACGCCTCGCGTCTCGTTGATCGGCGATGGCGCCGTGGTCGGTGCCGGTGCGGTTGTTACGCGGGATGTGCCCGCCTACGCCATTGTGGCCGGCAACCCCGCCCGGTTGATTCGCTATCGTTTCGATGACCGCACTCGACAGGAAATAGAGCGATCACGCTGGTGGGAGAAGTCTATTGAGGAGTTGGCTCGGGATATCGACTTCTTCCTTCAGCCCGCCGCTGCGGCGTCTCCCGGCGGGCCGGTGAACCACTCGCAATCGACAGGGGTCGTGACCTGAGGGCTATGCGTCTGTCTGCCATGCTGGGACGCTCGAAGGTTAAGAACATCAAGGACGTGGCTGAGTATCAGCTCTGCTGCGGCTGCGGTGCGTGCGCATACATCAGCCCGGATGAGATCCGGATGGTGGACGCTGTCGACTACGGCCGCAGGCCATATTTCGCCAATGGTGGACCGGCAGCCCCTCAGTCCGCCGAGGCGATGAGAGTCTGTCCCGGCATCGAGTTGTCCCACACCTTCGACCGAGGGGATCCAGGCCTGATCCGCGAACTCTTGGAGGCCTGGGGCCCTATCCGGGAGGTGTGGGAGGGCCACGCGGCCGATCCCGAGATCCGCTTTGCGGGCTCTAGCGGGGGTGTGGCCACGGCCTTGGCGCTGTACTGCCTTGATCATGCGGGTTTCTACGGCGTACTCCACACCCGCGCCCGCCGGGATGTGCCCTACCTCAACGAAACGGTTCTGAGCCGCACACGCGAGGAATTGCTCGCTGGCGCTGGATCGCGGTATGCCCCGGCCAGCCCCTGCGATGGTTTGAAGACGATCGAGGACGCCCCGGGACCATGCGTCTTCATTGGCAAGCCCTGCGACGTCGCGGCTGTTCAGAAAGCCCGCTGCTTGCGGCCTGCTCTCGATGCCAAGCTTGGTCTTACCGTTGCGTTTTTCTGTGCTGGCACGCCTTCGACCGCCGGCACACTGCAAATGCTTCGGGCCATGGGTGTGGCGGATCTTGCCAGCGTGGTCAGCGTTCGCTATCGCGGCAATGGCTGGCCGGGCAAGGCGGTCGTCCAGTTCCGGCTGAACGGTAAGACCGAAACGCGAGAGTTGACCTATGAGCAATCTTGGGGGGAGGTACTGCAGAAGTTCCGCCAGTGGCGATGCTACATCTGCCCCGACCACAGCGGCGAATTTGCCGATGTCGCGGTCGGGGATGCATGGCATCGCACGAATCGGGAAGACGACCCGGGGCACTCCGTGATCCTTGCCCGAACGAATCGTGGGCACCGTCTGCTGCACGACGCGATACGGACCGGCCGCTTGACCGTCGACAAGGCCGCTATGGGGGTCGTCCCGTCATCCCAGCCCGGTTTTCAGGTTGTTCGAGGGGCTTTGTGGGGGAGACTTCTCACGCTGAGACTCCTGGATGCCCCCGCGCCGCGGTATGTCGATATGCCCCTCTTCTCCTCCTGGCTCAGGCGGTTGAGCCTCAAGCAGAAGCTGCGGTCTGGCGTCGGGACGATCAAACGCGTGAAGATCAAGCGGCTTCGCCGCCGGCATGCCTATCAGCCATGACGGCGAACACTGCCACAGGAACGTCGAAACAACACGGGTTTTCGTGACCGGAATCAGGAGGACGCGGACATTCGCGACGAGTTTGGAAGACCGGAGGGTTTCGGAGGAACAGAGTGGGCCAACCAGACCACGCTGCACCCGATCGGCCTGGCCGCCGTGGTCGTGCTCGGGACCGCCATGTTGCTGCTCCCCAGGCGCTATGCCATCCTGCCCATGATTTTCATGGCGTGTCTGATCCCCTCGGCCCAACGGGTTGTTATACTCACACTGGATTTCAATCTTCTAAGGCTGCTGGTGTTAGTTGGCTGGATTCGTGTGCTGCGGCGCAACGAATCAGTAGTGCTCTGGTGGAGACGGCTGGACACGGCGATGTTGCTCTGGGTGATTAGTTCCACGGCGATCTACACCCTTCGGCAGGGCTCACTATCCGCTCTGACAAACCGCCTCGGGATGTCATTTGACGCGATGGGGATGTATTTCCTGTTTCGCTGCCTTATCAGGAGTTGGGGGGACGTGCGTTGTATTGCGGCAGCTTGTGCTCTGATCAGTATTCCGGTCGCAGTAGCCTTCCTTATCGAGAGCCAAACAGGGCGCAATGCTTTCTCGGTCTTCGGCGGGGTCCCCGCAATCACAGTTGCACGCGGAGTACATTTACGCTGCCAGGGGGCATTCTCGCATCCTGTTCTTGCTGGCTGTTTCTGGGCATCACTCATGCCGCTGATCGGGGCTCATTGGTGGGCCGGTGGAAAGACACGAATCTGGACCCTGATGGGTTTGGCGAACTCGGCTGTCATCGTGTTCCTGTCCTTTTCAAGCACGCCACTAGCTGCGGTGGCGTTTGGTATTGTCGGTGCCGCCTTCTTCCCATTACGCAGTTACATGAGATGGGTCCGATGGGGCGTTTTGCTCGCTGTTCTTATCCTGCACATGGTCATGAGGGCGCCCGTGTGGCACTTGTTGGCAAGGATCGATCTCGTTGGTGGTTCGACTGGGTGGCACCGGTTCTTTTTGATCGACCAAACAATCAGGCGTTTCTCGGAGTGGTGGTTATTGGGAACCGCCTCGACCGCACACTGGGGGGGAAACCTGTTCGACGTCACGAATCAGTACGTGCTAATGTGTGTCCAGGGGGGGCTCGTAACCTTGCTGCTTTTTGTGTATATGATCGCATGCGCATTTGCAGGGGTGGGCCGATTGTGGCGTACAAGCGATCCAATGACAGCGCAAATCATGGTGGCGTGGTCGTTCGGTGTTTGTCTTTTCGTTCATTGCGTGAGTTTCATGGCGGGTTCGTACTTCGGTCAGATTGTCATGATCTGGTACTTGCTTCTGGCGATGATTGCGAGTCTGGATCCGGCGCCACACCGCGAGACAGCGGGAACGCCAACTCAGAAGCTGAAAAAGCCTGCCAGGGCGAACGGTAGAGTTGCGTCTTCGCGCGCTCTTCCCAGAGGAATTCGAAGTGCATAGCAGCTCAGGCCCAATGATATCGGGCGATGTTCTCACCACCCTTAAGCCGGGCAAAGGTTCTCTCAAGTCGGAAACGGCTTCGCACAGCGGTTCCAGCGTTGCGCTGGCCTATGGTGATGCCATGCGTGTTCTCGCTATAGCGGCTGTCGTTGTGCAGCATGTATGCCACACCGTTGCCCAGGATGACGAACAGGTTGGCACGAGGCAATGGTGGGCTTGCAGCCTCGTGGTCGCCGGAACGAAGTGGGCGGTACCCGCGTTTGTCATGCTGAGCGGTGCGCTGCTGCTGGATCCAAGCCGCGACGAATCCCCATGCGCCTTCTACTGCAAGCGACTCGCCCGCGTTGGGATCCCGACGGTCTTCTGGTCTGCATTCTATCTCCTGCTGCCATGGATCGGCGGTACGCAAGACCACACTCTCGGCGAGCTGTTCGGCAGGCTTGTTCGCGGCACGCCGTTCTATCACATGTTCTTCATGTTCGTGATCATTGGTCTCTATCTGGTTACGCCGACGGTTCGTGTCTTCGCTCGGCACGCTTCTCAAGCAGAGTTCACTTTGGCGACGGTCGCGGTGTTGGCGCTTGCTTGCTGTGGCGACGCTGTCGGGCAGTGGAACGGATACGAACCCAGCGCATTCACGTTGTTCGTTCCATATCTGGGCTACTATCTCGCGGGCCATCGATTACGGAACGTGCATCTCTCCCGACTGGGCTGCTACGCCGCATTGACCGCGTTTTTGATTTGCATTCCGACGACCGCCCTTGGCACGGTCGCCGCGATGCGAATCGTGGGGCCGAGCGAGCGAAGCCACTACCTGTACACGTACTTCAGTCCGACGGTCATCATCATGTCGCTCTCTGCGTTCCTGTTAATAGGCAGTGCGTTTCAGCGCCCGACGACGGACAGCGGCCGGCTTTACCGGCTCACCTCGCGCGTATCGATGGCAACATTTGGTATCTACCTGATCCATCCGTTCTTCTTCCGGTTGGCGGAACGGCTCGGAGTCGAGGCTGTCATGCCTGTTTTGTGGATACGTATGTTGACGCTGAGCGGAGTGGTCTTGGTGGCCAGTTGGGTTGCGACCGAGCTGCTCGGACGAATGCCGCGCGTCTGTCGAATCGTTGGCTACCACCTGGGTTCTACGTCGGCGCGCCGGATTTGATGCCACAGCATTTCCTGGGCAGCATCTACGTACCTTGTGCAGCCGGATTGTCAGATTGGGGAAAGCTGAGCGATGCACCGAAGGAGGTATTTGTCTGATGCCAGAATCCTCTGCGGCGAATTCATGCACGTGCGAGCGAGCATCTCGCGTCAGCGGCGGCGACGCAGAAGTCGACGCGCTTCTTACGCGGCTGCTGACGATCGCCCAAACAGGGCTCCCCAAGATGTTCCGACAAAACATGCACGCATTCGCATTCACGCGGAGACGGTGTGCCGACGGTAACGTGAAATTGGAGGGAACAAGCCTGCGCTATGGTGCTATCGTCTCGCTTGGAGCGGCGCACCTGTCCGAGGATGACCAGCGAACGATCCTGGGAGGAGAAACCGCCGCGAAGTTCTGTGGTCGGCTTATTGCTGAGACCGCCGGTGACACGAACTTGGGCGACCTGGCGTTGGTAGCGTGGGCCGCGGCCAAGTTGGCGCACATGGGCACTGCGCATGTGCTCGCTTTGCTTAGGCAACGATCACTGGTCACGCCCTGCTATACGGTGGAAGCTGCCTGGGCTCTTTCCGCGCTGATTGCCGCTAGGAAGCAGTTCGATGTCGACGCGGAGGTGGTTACCGCTCGCGATCGGCTTCTACGCGCATTCTCATGCGAGGCTGGCATCTTCGCCCACTGGACGGATGCGCACCAAGCCCCCTGGTGTCGCGCTCATGTGGCCTGCTTTGCAGATCAGGTGTATCCCATCCAGGCACTCGCCAGATACCACAAGGCGTTCGGCCATTCCGCTTCCTTGGATGCAGCATCGCGATGCGCCGAACGAATCTGTCGCGTCCAGGGACCTGCCGGCCAGTGGTGGTGGCATTATGACACCCGCAATGGCAGCGTTATCGAGGGTTATCCAGTCTATACCGTTCATCAGGACGCGATGGCCCCGATGGCACTGCTTGACCTCCATGAGGCTGGCGGCCCGGATCACAGCGACGCGATTCGGAAAGGCCTCTCCTGGATGTCCTATTCTCCTGAAGTCGACCGTTGCCTGATTGAAGATGAACTTGCACTAATCTGGCGGAGCGCCAAGCGATCCGGCCCGTCGAAGGCAGTGCGGCTGATACGGGCGGCTGCCAGTTCCGTGGTCCCGACGATTCGAGTCCGGTGGCTGGATAGCGTGTTTCGGCCAACAGTCGTCGATCATGAGGACAGGCCCTATCACCTTGGCTGGATACTGCACGCTTGGCTGGGGGGCAGTGACGGAGGGCGACGTTGCGCCGTTGTCGCCGGGAGCGCCGGACAATGAGCAGGAGTGAACGCAAGCGTTGTGATGTTCTTGGTGTTCCCGTGGACCCTTTAACGATGAGGGATGTTCTCGCTGGCTGTGAAGACGCAATCAGGTCGAGAAGTCGCCTCCTCATCGGCGTTGTCAACGCGGCCAAGATTGTAAGAATGAGGGAGGATCCGGATTTTTCTGCGGCGGTCACATCGAGTGATCTTGTGCTCGCGGACGGAATGGCCGTGGTGTGGGCCGCCAGATTGCTGGGCCAGCCGCTGCCTGAGCGTATCGCTGGGATCGATCTGTTTGAGGGTCTTCTTCGACTGGCAGATGCGATTGGTGCCCGCGTCTACCTGTTGGGCGCCAGGCAGGATGTGCTTGACACTGTCGTACGTAAGATCAGCACCGAGCATCCTCGGGTGCGAATCGTTGGCGCCCACGACGGTTACTTCAGAGACGCCGAGGTGGATACAGTTGTCGAGGATATCCGGGCATCTCAAGCGGATATGCTCTTCGTCGCCATGAGCCCTCCCAAGAAAGAGTTCTTCATCGCTAA
Organism: Phycisphaerae bacterium; assembly: GCA_030372985.1. Classification (GTDB taxonomy): domain Bacteria; phylum Planctomycetota; class Phycisphaerae; order UBA1845; family PWPN01; genus JAUCQB01. The sequence goes on along the minus strand of JAUCQB010000190.1, from coordinate 31,841 downwards.
GTGGGGTCCGGCTCTTGGCGTGCCGGTGTGTCACGGCGTCGGCGGCTCATTCGACGTCCTTGCCGGTCGCACGCAGCGGGCGCCAGAGTGGATGCAGCGTGCCGGACTTGAGTGGTTCCACCGCGTGCTCCAAGAACCGGCTAGACTCTGGCGGCGGTATCTGACAACAAATGCGTCATTTGCAGGCATCCTTATGGCAGAACTAGTTAGCCGAGTGTGTCGTGTCTTCGTCTCAAGAAAGACCCAGCTAGCTTCACCGCGCAGGTCCGACAATGATCTCAGTAGTCGTTCCCGCTCATAACGAACAACCGGTCATCGCCCGCGGGCTCAAGGCCATCATCGATGGCGCAAGGGCAGACGAGATCGAGGTTGTCGTTGTGTGCAACGGCTGCACGGATCGTACTGCCGAAGTCGCCCGGTCGTTCGGAGCGCCTGTGCGTGTCATCGAGATTCCGCAGGCATCCAAGACTGCCGCGCTCAATGCCGGTGACCAAGCGGTAAGCGGGTTTCCGAGGTTCTACGTAGATGCCGATGTGATCATCGGTCTAGCTTCCATTCGGCGCATGGCAGCCGTATTGGACCGCGGAGATGTGCTCATGGCGAATCCGGAGCTTCGCATGGATCTGACCCAATCGTCGTGGCCCGTACGCGCCTTCTATCGCATCTGGACTGCTCTGCCATACAATCACACCGGGGGCATGGTTGGCACGGGAGTCTACGCCGTGTCGGATCGTGGGCGACGGCGATGGGGACGGTTTCCGGATGTGATTGCTGACGATGGGTTCGTGCGGTTTCGATTTGAGCCGCACGAACGCTGCTGTGTGCTTGGAACATCATCGTTCGTGAGTCCACCGAAGACGCTTGGCTCGCTTGTGCGCGTCAAGACAAGGGGTCGGTTGGGACTGCTTCAGTTGCAGAAGTTGTCATCGACGCGACCAACGAGCGATCGCCGTTTGCACCAGGGCCTCTTTGCTCTTCTGTTGCGACAGCCCCAGTGTGTTCCGGAATCGCTCACTTATGTCGTCATCAATTTGATTGCACGATTTGGCGCGAGATGTCTTCATCGGCGAGGTGCGCGGTTCCGCTGGGACCGTGATGAAACCACGCGTGCATTCGAAGGCACAATCGACGGCGATTCAGCAAAGACGTAAACAGACATGGGATTGCTTGACGTCGGACCGAGCGCGTACCGTGAAGGATCGTTGCTGTGGCGTTTCCGCGCACGTCGTTTCAACCTTTTCGTTGAGTGCGTGCGCGAGGTGCCGCGTCCACTCAGAATCATCGATATTGGCGGCACAAACGAGTTTTGGGAGGCCCATGGCTGGGCAGGGCGAAATGACGTTCACATCGTACTCGTGAACCTGCATTGCGAGGCACATCGCCACGCCAACGTAGAGCCGGCAAAGGGGAACGCCACAGACTTGTCGCTTTTCCCGGACGGTAGCTTCGACATCGCATTCAGCAATTCAACAATTGAGCATCTATTCACCTTCGGCAACCAGAAGCTGATGGCCCAAGAGATGCGTCGCGTTGGACGATCGTATTGGCTGCAGACCCCGAACTTCTGGTTTCCAATTGAGCCGCATTTCCGTGTTCTGGGCTGGCAATGGCTGCCGCGGAGGTTGCGCATCGCGCTTCTGCGTCGATACAGATGCGGCTGGCGCGGACCATGTCCAGATCCTTCTGCTGCAGAACGCGCAATCGACGAAATCCGCCTGCTTACGGCACACGAGTTACACGTTCTCTTCCCCAACGCCGTGGTCCTGCCCGAACGGTTCTGCGGCTTCGTCAAAAGCTGGATCGCGATCGGCGGGTTGCCAGTCGGTCCCGCATCCGGCTAGACGGACGCTGAGGTCGACGAAATCGACGTCTTGGCGAGGTGATTTTGGTCCGATGAAAGGTCTTGGCAACCATGGACTGCGACACATGTCGGTTTCACAGATGAATACCAGGGAATGCTGCTCGCCAGCGCCGGACGCGGCGAGCCAACACACGAATGCAACAGCAGTGTCAACAGTTCTGGCTCGGACCGAGGAGGGCATCGCAGCGCTAAGAGCGCAATGGTTGTTTCTTCGCGAGAAGTGCTTGCGCACCCCACCAAACGCAGACCCGGACCGATTCTCGGTGGTACGAGGAGCCTTGGGGTCAACGTGTGAAGCGCATGTCGCAGTGTTCAGTCAATCCGGCCAACCATGTGCAGCTGTGATCGCTCGAATCATGACGAAGCCGCTTAGAATTCCCTGCGGATACGTTGGGATTGCCACACCAAGCATGCGCTGGTTGGAGGTAGTGTACGGGGGTTTGCTTTCCGATGGCAGTGAGTCCGGCCGCCGAGCGATCGTGAGCCACCTTGAGCAGCTGATTCATACGGGTGAAGTCGACGCGGTCCTAGTGAACGGCGTTCGGCCGGAAGATCAGTTGCTGAGTCAGCTCACTGAGGTGGCCTGGTGTTGCGAGAGGAGCGATCGGCATTGGGTTACCCGTCTAGAAATGGGCTCGTTTGATCGAACGATGGAGTTTCACTCGGGGAAGCACAGAAAGAAGCTCCGTCGCTACGATCGAGTGTTACAGCAGGCGTTCGCGGGCGACGTGAGTCTTCACAGCTTCAGTGAGGTCGATGACGTTCAGCGTTTCTTGGTCTTGGCATCCGAAGTGAGCGCACAGTCCTACCTTGGTGCGATGGGGGCAGGTGTCGCCGACAACGCTCTGTGGCGCAGTATAATAACGTTGGAAGCACAAAGAGGTAGGATGCTCTCATACGTGCTGCTTACGGGTGGAAGACCCATTGCATATCAGAATGGCGTTCTCTACGGCGACACGTACTACTGTGACGAGAGGGCCTACGTCCTGAAGTATGGAGGCCTCCGACCCGGCACCGTGCTCGCGGTGCGAATGCTCAAGGATCTGTGTTCCCGTCCAGTACATTGGATTGATTATGGGTTTGGTGATGCCGAGTATAAGCGCATTTACGGAACCAACAGCTGGGAAGAGACTAGGCTCTACATGTACGCGCCAAGGGTGCGGCCGCTCTTGGTCTTCGCAACTCAGCGGGCAGGTTCTGTGCTTTCGCGTTGGGCCACCAGCGCCACGAAGACGTTCGGGGTGTTCGAGCGAGTACGCAGAACGTGGCGAGCTAAGATGGTGAGGGTTGATGACAGAGATTGACAAGTCACCTCAAGAACGGGTGATCGTTAGGAGGCCGGACGACCGAGATGTTGAGGCCCTCGTACGTCTCTGTGCCCGGTCGTTCCGGACAAGTGTTCGATGGCAGGGAGCACGTTGGCATGCGGCGCGATGGTGGGCGCAAACGATCGCTTCGTCGGCGTGCGAGAGCTGGCTCTGTGATGAGGGTGGAAGCGTGGCGGCAGCGTGTGTGCTCGTTATTGACGAGCAAGGATGGGCTAGCGAACGAAAGGCCCGCTGTGGTCCCCTTGTTGATTACCTGACCGTTCTTGCTTGCCGCCCAAATCTCATTCTCAGCGAGGTGATGGATCGAGCGGCCTTTCTCTGCAGCCGTTTCGTGTGCAGCCGCTGCCTCCAGCCGATTGAGCGCAGAGCGGGGAGGCGAGGTTGGCTAGAACTGATAGCTGTCGATCCGGATAGACGCGGGAGGGGATTGGCGCGACAATTGCTCGCTCACTGCAGGTGTCGATGCTTAGCCCTCGACAGAGAGTGGATAGAGCTACTCGTAGCGAGGCGCAATGCTCCAGCCAGAGCTCTCTACGAGTCCTTCGGTTTCAGTTGCGTCGATTTGGAGGCGGTCCGCCTCAAATACAGTCTTAGACTCGACCGTGAGGCCGCCCCCGGAGGATAGCGGCGTGCCATGACCTGGTCGATTTCTGATGCCCCATCCGCCAAATCATGAACGCTCATGGCCAGTGATCTCATGGCGACGTACTTCCGCGATATGCTGACCACATCGCATCGACAAATGGGCTTCCGCTGGTGGTTTGGCGACCAAAGTAGGTCGGGCTGCCAACGCCCCCTCCAAATTTGGCCTCCAGCAGGGACCGGGCATTCTGGTCATTTTGGGTCATCCAGCGATCCACATAGTCGAAGAAGGCATCGTGCTCCCATAGACTCTGGGCCTTCATGATGCGGGCCGCTAGGGCCAGACTCACCCACGACTGCGAAGTGGTTGATCTCCGATATGCTTCGGCTTTCCAGTGGATATCGCCTGAGCCGGGTAGCCAATCGTCTACAGACAGGTGTTCGTGTGTCGCAGTGGCTTGATTCGAGGTTGTGACATCTCTGATTCGCCACAGGGCAACGTCTCCGTAGCCGCCATTCGTCATGTCGATCCAGCCCTTCTGGCCCCGGCACCGGAAAGCGCCGGGGGTGCCGACCGGGACTTCCACACCTTGGACGTCCACCCACGCAGGCAACTTTGGATCATCGTAGTAATAGGTTTGCCCGTCTTCCTGGAAGGTGTAGTACAGCGTCCCATCTTTGCCCTTCCTGCTTCGCTGGAGATCCAAATGCGTCATCGGCTCACTGCCGAGCATAATACCTGCAAAAATGATGGGCCATTTGCGCCCAGAGAAGATGCCGCCCGTAGCGTACCACACACCCCCATCAAGGTAGCTACCGTAAGTGTCAATCCCACATTGCAGAAGGCCTATGAGACCATCGCGTTTTTGCTGATCAGTGTAGTCGAGCATGAGTTGAAGACTTAACTCGCCAGTGTAATCACACATCTCCCTCCCATAGAGCGCCATGTTGTCCAAAGCACGGTAGTAGTTCATCAGCACTTCTGCGTAGTGATCTACCCAGGGCCGCTGGAGCCGCGCAGCGGATTGTGCGAGCAGGGGAGTCTGAGCAGGCCTAGGCAGTTTGGGCAACAACTGCCATTGGATTTGGCTCGTTGAGAAGCAGAGTGAGTCAGTCGCGATGCTCGGGGCGCGGGCGGGTCGCGTATACGGAGGCCTGAACGAGCCTGGCGTGGGAGGCGAGTCCACGATTGTCAATACTGCTGCGGACTTGACATAAGTCTTCGCTGGATCCATTGTTTCAAGGCTTTCTGTCGAGACGACTGAATCTCCGGGGATCGCACTAAAAGGAGGTAAGAAACATAGATTGCGGTCATAGCTCTCAGCGGGATCATAAATGTTTTTTCGTCCGTCGTAGGCTTGCTTGTAGTCGAATCTGGGATTGACCATGGTCCCATTGCGTCCTTCGCCCGAGCCGTTGGTAACCGATCGTGTGGGGCGAGGGTAAATATCAACGATCCTAACGACTGGGGGGTTTCCCTCTGCCACCACCCACCAGTCGCCGTTGACGAACTGGCCGACCGGGTATTCCTTGTCAAAAGTCCAGGTAATCCCGTACTGCGAGATCGAGCTGAGCATCTGCGAGGACGTGTCGTTATCCGCCTCGGTGGCCGTGACGTCTTTATTCGGCAGCCCTGATGCACTGCATCGGATGGTGGCTTGGCCGTTGGTCGTGTCGGTGTCTTCCGCCGCCGCCAGCGTGACCGTCTGGTAGGTGGCGTAATTCGACGGCGTGAAAGTCAGCGACGAGCCGGACTGCACCGTGATGTTGGTGTCACCGCTGACCCGACTGACGCTCAGCGTGACGTTTGACGTCGGTGCAGCGCTGAGCTTCACCTGGAATGTGGCCGTGCCGCCCTCGGCGACCGACACGGTATTCTTGTCCGTTTGGATGGAGAGCGTATCGTTGTCCGTGATCGTCACCGTCGCGTTGTCCGGCGTAAGGACAACATAGCCACTGTGTGGCGAGAGCTTCAGGATGGCCGTCTCATCGGCCTCGGGCGTGGAATCGTCTTTGGGCTTCAGGGGCACATCCACAAACGATTCGTTTGCCAAAATCGTTACCGGACTGCTGATCGTGCTGTAGTCGGTCCCGTTCGTCGCGGTCCCGCTCATGGTAAACGACACGCCCAGGGCGGCACTCGTGCTGCCCGTCCGCGAAATCCGGTAAGTGCCGGTGTCTCCGGGTGTTTCCGATGCGATTGCGTCAATGGCCGTGGCTGTTACCACCGGTTGGCTCAACTCGATCGGGTCGTTCTTGACGCTCGATTCGCCCGCCGCGTTCTTCACCTTGAAGTACACTGTCTTCGTCCCGTTGCCGGTGCTCAGGGTGAAACTGGGGGCCGCGGCATAGGTCTGCCAGGTGGCCCCGGTGAAGCTGGAGCTTTCGCTGGCCAAATACTGCGTCGGGCTGTTCGAGCAACTGTTATTCAGCGTCACCGTGCGTGAGGTCGTGCTGGTCGCCCCGTTGTTGATGGCGAACGTGTTCAACACCGCCGCAGCGTTCACCGTCAGCGTGGCGACATTCGAGTACACCGTCCCGCAGGAATCGGTGATCGCGCATCGGAACTTCTTGCCGTTGTCACCCGCGGCGGCGGCGAAACAGTACTGGGCGCTGGTCGCCCCCGACACGTTTTCCCAACTGATCCCGCCGTTGGTGCTCACATGCCACTGATAGCTCAGGTTGGAACCTGTGGCCGTCACGCTGAAGCACGCCGACTGGCCGGCGTTCACCGGCAGGTCGGCCGGCTGCTGGGTGATGCTCACGCCGCCACCCAAGTCAATTTGCATGTCCCCGCCATCGGTCAAACCATGTCCGGAAGTGAGGCTCAGGCCGACCGTCGTCAGCACCAAAGTCAGCCTGACCGTGTAGGTTCCCGGGCATTGATAGGCGTGTGACACGGAATACCCCTGCGCACTTCCACCGTCGCCGAAATCCCAGTCCAGACGGCTGCCTGCAGGCAGGTCGGCAGCCATCAGCTCGACCCCCTGACGCGTTACCTGGAATTGTATCGGCTGCCCCGCACTCGGCGTAGGCGGGGTCATGGCAACCGATAGCGTCGGAATAACATAGACCTTGACCTGTCCTGAGGCCTCCGGGATTCCGTCTGCGTTCTCATCTGCCGAGAGCTTCAGTTCATAAGTGCCATGGCTGTTGAAGGTTGCGGTTGTTGACGCCTTGTTGGCCGGGTTGAAGCTTGCTCCCCCGGTCGGGCCGGATACCTGAGACCAGGTAGCCACCGGGGTCCCCGGCGGATCGGGGTTCCCATCATCGGTGACGATGCCGGCCAAGGTGCAATCCTGGGCCATCGGCACAACCTGATCCTGCCCGGCATGGACCGTCGGAGGACTGTTGCTCACCGGCTGGTCGCAGGCATCGCCAACACCATCCCCGTTGCTGTCGGCCTGGGTGTCGTTGGGCGTGCCAGGGCAGTTGTCCGTATCATCCGGGATGCCGTCGCCGTCGGCGTCCGTACCTGTCACCGGACCGGAGTTGGGCGTCTGATTGCCGCATCCGTCAAGCCCGGGGTCGGTCTTGGTCGGATCATCGGGGCACAGGTCGCAGACATCGCCCGCGCCGTCCGAATCCGTGTCAACCTGGTCAGGATTTGCCGTGTTCACGCAGTTGTCGCAACCATCGCCGACGAGATCCCCATCGGTATCCGTCTGATCGGTGTTCGCGACTGCGGGACAGTTGTCACATACGTCGCCGACAAGATCCCCATCGGCGTCCGTCTGATCGGTGTTCGCGATTGCGGGGCAGTTGTCACACACGTCGCCGATCTTGTCCGCGTCGGCATCCTCTTGAAGAGGGTTCGCCACACGGGGGCAGTTATCCTGCCTGCCGGTCAACCCGTCGAAGTCCCAATCGTTGCCCTTCACGACAATCCGAACGGTGTCATCGGCGCTCTTGACGATGACCCTGCCTGAAGCCTCCGTGTCGGCAATCAATTGGACGATGAGCTGAAACTGCAGCACCTCGGTTTCGTCTGACGGCAGAGGTGCAACAAAACTGACCAGCGGCTGGTCGTTCTGGCTCAGCTCGGCTTTTGTGCCGCCGATCTGGACCCAGGAATAGACCAGTGTGCCGGTCCCCGAGCTCAGACGGCCGTCGAGCCAGCACTGCGATCCCTCGTCGACCTCCTGATCCTCGCCCGCCTCGGCAATCACCTCGATCGCTCCGGCTGGATCAATCGGGTCGCCAGGGTGATAGCCCTGGACATCCTCGTCCGTCGACGGGCTGATGCAGGTCTGGCCCGCACAGATCATCATTGCCGCCACGACGGCAAGATACCGCGATACGCGGAACAGACCCCAAGTATCAGATCGCGATTGACGGTGCCTGGACTGGGCGCAAAGGCAGGTCGGCTTCATTTCCCCATCCCCCCAGAATGATTCCTCTTACCAGGCTGCCTATTCTCAGTAGACAGCCCAAGCTGCCGCGCCGACCAGAAACATCCAATATCCGTCGATCGAAAGCAAGCGCATGGGGCAACAAAGCTGCAGAAAGGCCTCGAATTCCCTGAGCAGCCGATAAAAAAGGCGTCTTGTTCATGCCCTGCTGGCCTTGGTCCCAATTCCTTCTCGTTCTCCATGCCTGGCTAGAGTATCTGCCGCCGACTGGGTCAAAACCGCTACTTGTCGGACCCTTCGAGCGCAATGGACGAGTATCAGAAGCAGCTCGCCCAGGAGACGAAAAACAAGCTGGACTCCGCGCAACGCAAACGGACCTGGATGGTACTTTGGCTTGTTGGGCAAGCCCAACACGAGCCGGATGGCCTCGCTTACGGAAGCATCCAAACCACCCTAGCTTATCGGACCCCAGGTGTTCCTGCAAGATAAAGATTGCCTGTTTTCCCTCCTAATAACGACGATGCTATGATCGACGAGGCCTCCGCCGAATAGGGTAAGCACCCTACACGGCTTCGTCTCGGATGCCAGGCAGGGCGGCCCCGTGCATGTCGGGCGAGCTGAGAGGCGGCTTTCCCGCGGCTGCTCGCACTCGTCGAAAGCGTATGGTTGTTTAAGGCGATCACGTCCCTTGGAGCCGTCGGCGTTGTCCCGGTAAGCGTGTTATGCTCGCAGGTCAGAAGTGCGTGGTTGTTGCAGGGCCGGGTGACCGAGGGGGTTCCCGCTCGGCGGCTGAGGTTTCGCACCTTCGCTGTCGGTCCATGAATGGCTATTGTGCAGCGGCTCAGACAGAGGAGTCTCTCAAATGACGTCATACAGACCCGCGCGAATCAACTGGAAAGCCCTGGTGGTGCTGTTGCTGGTTTTCTGTCTGGGGGGAATCGCCGCGTATTTCGTGCGTGGCTATCGAGTGCGTACAGCCGCTCGCCGGGCCCTGATTGCCGGAAACGCGGCCTACGACCAGCGCGCATTCACCAAGGCCGCCGCCCAACTCGGTCGCTATTTGTCGCGTCATCCTGCCGATACCCAGACTCTGCACAAGTACGCGGATGCGCAACTGCGCCGCAGACCGCCGTCGGGATCGAATATCCAGCAGGCGGTCAATGCGCTGGAGCAGATTCTTCGTCAGAATCCCGCAGAGGCCGAGGCGGCGGGAAAGCTGATCGACCTGTACCTGCTGGTCCAGGATAAGGTGAGCGCTCGCCGCATTGCCGAGACCTGGTACTCGGCCGTTCCGACAGAATCGTCTGCTCGACGCGCGTTGGTCAAGGCGTTGATCGCCCAGGGAAAAGATGATGATCATGCGAAAGCCGTTGAGCGGGTGCGCGAGTGGCTGACTGCGTCTCCGGACGAGCCGTACCTGTTGCGACTGGAGGCGAGCGTGCTGACGGCCCCAAACCAGATCGAGCAGGCGCGGGCAGTCCTGGAGCGACTCCTGGACAGGCATCCCGGGGATATCGAAGGAGCCGCGGATCTGGCGTCGCTTCTCTGGGGTCAGGGAGAGAAAGACCAGGCCCAGGCCGTTCTCAATCGAGCGGTGGAGCAATCTCCACAGTCAGCCGAAGCCCGGATCGCGCGGGGGCGTTTCCTTTTGCTGGCTGAGAAACGCGACCAGGCCCGGTCGGATCTGGAGCAGGCCGTTCAACTGGCCGGCGGCAACGTCACAGTTCTGCTTTCGGCCGGGTTTCTGCTTGCGGACGCCGGTTTCATGGAAGCCGCCGGGCTTGCCTTCGATCAGGCGGCCAAGAGTGAGCCGCACAACGCCGCGATTTACGAGGCGCATGCGGCGGCGCTTCTCGATGCCGGCGATGTCGAGATCGGTGCCGCCCTCGCCGATCGGGCGTTTGCTGCCCCGCTGGGGGAACAGCGATTCGACATCCTGGAACCGGCAGCTGAGCTCTACGCGGCGGCCGGCCGCCCGGCGGACGTGCGCAAGTGCCTCGACGAATTGCGGGCGATGAATGCTCCAGCGGCGGGATTGCTCTACGCCGAAGGTCTGTTGGCCATGGCAGAAAACCGGCCGTTCGAGGCCGTTGAGAACATCGGGCTTGCCGTGCAGCAAAACCCGCGAAATGCTCGCGCTCACCTCTTGCACGGGCGGGCCCTGATACGAGCGGGCAGCCCGCGCCGCGCTATTGAACCCCTGCGCGACTATGTCCGTCTGCGACAGGAATCCGGCAAGCCGGCGGTTGCAGCTCAGATCGAGCTGGCCCGGATTTACGCTTCACTCGGCCGGGTTGAGGAGGCGCTCAAGCTCGCGTCCGACGTCAACCTGTCGGGGGTGGCTCCGCAGGTGGCCAATGCGTTCTATCTGACCCGCCTGGAACTGATGGCGGAGGCCGCTCGCCCGGGAGGCGCAAAACCGGATCCTCGGCTGATCGATGAGATGACCCGTCAGGTGGACCAGCTCGCGGCTTTGCACCCGCAAGCGGTGCCCGTTCGCCTTCTTCAGGCCAAACTGATGGCATGGCAAGGCAAGCGAGCCCAGGCGGTTTCCATGCTGCGAGATCTGCAGTCCAAGTCGGAGGATAAGTACTCGATCGGTCGAGTGCTGATCGACTTGCTTGCCGAGGCCAAGGAATATGACCAGGCCATCTCGCAGGCCGATCAGTTGCTGGGTGCCGGCGAGATCAAGAAGAACCAGGCAGTCCTCCTGTCCGTCCGGCTGGCCGAGCTGCATGCGGAGGCGGGGCGGGTCGCTGAAGCGAAGAAGCTGCTGGAGGAGGCGATCGTGCGGGCCGAGGGTCGCGAGCGGTCGTCAATCAGGCTGGAACTGGCAAAGCTGTTGGTCCGATACGGCCAGGCGGACGCCGCCCGGGAGGTTCTGCTCCAGGCGGTCGCCGAAGACGAGGGAGATCTGCCATCTCGTCTGATGTTGCTGTCGCTTGATCCGGTTGAGGGGAAAGGCCCGGACCGGCAGACTCTGGCGGATCAGATCAAGAAGATCGAGGGTCAGGCGGGGATCAACTGGCGTTATGCCCAGGCCATGCCTATCTGAACCCGCCCAAAGCTCCCGAGGACTGGACCACTTATCCGTTTCGCAAGCCTGCGGAGACCCTGTTGCTGGAGTGTCTGGCTGAAGATCCCGCTTGGGATGCGGCTGCCGTGGCACTGGGGGCCCTTTATGAGCGGACGGGCGAGGAGGGCAGGGCGATCGATGTCTACCGGAATGTCTTCTCCGCCGGCTCGGGCAGTCTCCTCGTGGCCCGCAGGCTGGCCACGCTGGCGGCCCGCGCCCAACGCTGGGATGAGGTCGACAGGGTGGTGCGGGTCCTGCCGGCCGATGATCTGCTCTCGCAGCGGCTGCAGCTCATGCTTGCCGTCCAGCGAGGAGAGCGAGACCGGTCGATCGGGCTGCTCCGGGAGATCATTGCCCGCGATAAGGAAGGAAGCGACGTTGCCGCCCGACTTCAGTTGTCAGCTCTCCTCCGGGAGACAGACGACATCCAGGAGGCAGAGCAGCTATTGCAGGATGCGGGCCGTCTTGCGCCTGATTCGCCGGAAGTACTGGCCGCCCGCGTTCAGGTGCACCTGGGCAAAGGTGAGATCGAGCCGGCCCGCAAACTCTGCGAGGAGGCCATCGCCAGGGCTTCGCGGGCGGACCAATATCAGCTTCTTGCTCAGGTCCACGAAGCCGCGGATGACCTGCCTTCGGCCGAAGCCGTGCTCCGCAAGATGGTTGCGACGAAAGAGTTCGCCGAGGCCGGTTACCTGGCGCTGGGGCGGCTGTTCTATCGGACGGGAAACGCGGGCAAGGCGATCGAGTGCTGGCGTGAAGGCTTGTCGGCGGCGCCTCAGTCCCGCCTGTTGCGTTCGGCGATGGCCGAGGCCATGTTGGCCGGTGACAGCAGCGACCAGGTGGCGGAGGCGGCGCGAATCCTGGACGAACTCATCGCCGAGCGGCCGGATGATCTGGCTGTTCTGCTCTTGCGGGCCGACCATCTCCACCGCACCGACCCGACTCAGGGGGAGGCGGAGCTGGATCGGCTCGAGCAATTGCACCGTGAGGACCCGGCTATTCTCAAGAAGCGGTTGCAGTTCGCCGCGCGCCATGCTCAAGCGGCGGAGGCTCGCGGGCTGGCAGCCGAGGCGCGAATCCAGCGGACACGGGCCGTCGAGTTGGCCGATCGGGCGCTTCGTTTCAACCCTCGGGATACCAATCTTCTGCTGCTTAAATCGGGTATATTGATTGCCGACCATCCGAGCCTCGCCGCGGCTGCCGCGCGTCAGGCCCTGGACATCGTCCCGGGCAGCGAGGCAGCGATGTTGGCATACCTTCGATCGGTGGCCAGCCGAACGCCGCCGAGTCCTGTGGAGGTCGAGCAGGCTTTGACAGTCGGCCGGACCTTCTTGTCCCGGTCGGACGCGGCACAGGCGGTTGATTTCAGATTGGCCATGGCCGATCTGTACGGCGTCCTCGCAGGCCGAAACCCCGAATACCGTGAGCAGGCCGACACTCTGATCTCCCAGGCCGCCGAGATCGCGCCGCGATCGCCGTCGCCGGTGCTGGCACGCCTGCGATGGCATGCGGCGGCAGGACAGTGGGACAGGGTTCTGGAGACGGCCAACGCCTACCGGAAGACCCGACCCGACGATGCGGCCGTCGCCAATGCCGCCGGTTTCCTGCTTCTCGAATCGCACGAAAGGAAGTTTCAGGAGTCTTCGCTGAGCCTGCTTCAGAGTGTGCTGGATCTCCGGCCGACGGAACCGCAATCCTACCTCAACCTGGGGATCGCCCTGAACAAGCTGGGCAGGCCGTCGGAAGCCAAGACGGTGTTTCAGCAAGGATTGCAGGCCCTTCCGAACACCCCGATCCTGTTGATGGCTCTCGGTTCGCTGCAATGTGCGACCGGCCAATATGCCGACGCGCTTGCGACCTACCGCCAGGCACTGGCCGTGGAGCCGGACAATTACCGCGTTCTGAACGATTTGTCCTATATGCTCTGCGAGAACCTGAACAATCCGACGGAGGCCGAGACGCTGGCGGCCAAGGCCATCCAGAAAGGCGTCGACGATGCCTCGCTCTGGGATACGTGGGGCGTGATTCTCTATCGGCTCGGACGTCTGGACGACTCTCGGCTGGCCCTGGAGAAATCCCTGGGTCATCCGCGGATACAGTCCCCAACCCGGCAGGCGGCGACCTTTCACCTGGCACGGACTTTGGCTCAGCGGGACCCGGCCCAGAGCCGCGCGTTACTGGACCGGCTGCTGAGGACGCCGCCAGCCGAACGTCAGATGGCCGCCGCGGACTTCGAGGAGGCACAAAGGCTGCTGGCGTCGATTTCGACGTCGCAGCCGTCCACAGCGAGTTCCCCGCAATGACCCGGCGGGCCCGGTCGCTTATTGAACTGGTCCTCCCGCAGGCATATACTAATCCGTACACTTTTCGCGCGGGCTCGGGGCCAGGATTGAGCCGCTTTCAGCCATCGGGTGTACAGAGGGGAATCCGGTTATCGGGCGTCTCGTCGCCTTGGCCTTCCGTCGCGGAAGCAGCGGTGACGACAACCCGGGCGGCAAGTCTCGTCACATATAAGGAAGCAACGTGAGAAACGATATCCAGCCCTACCAGGATCAACCGCTGGACGTGTACTCCGACTCGCCGGAGACGTCTGAACAGGCGGAATCAGGGGCGAGCCTCTTGAGATACCTAGATATTCTGAGACGCCGCTGGCTGACCGTGGTGCTGGTCTGGCCGCTCGCGCTCGTGCCGGCGGTGGCCGGCGTCTGGCTGCTGGCCAAGGTGACATACACCGCGACCACTCAGATCGAAGTGCGCCCAAACCCTGGTTTCATCCTTTACCCTTCCGACGACCGGTACGTGGGTTCGTTGGACGGCATGCTGAATACCCAGGCTCACTTGATGACCAGCCAAGGGGTCCTGAACGCCGCCTTGGCGAACCTGAAGCTGAAGAACCCGGCATTGGATCTGTTTGATGTGGCGGATTCCCTCGCGGCGATACGGCAGGTGGTGAGTGCCCATCCCATCCGCGGGAGTCACATTGTTCAACTTGAGGTCGAGCGGCCTGACGAGGAGAGCGGCAAGGCCATCGCCCAGGCCGTCTTGGACGCGTATCTGAGCATTTCGGAGGCCGCCGAGCAGCAGAAGGATGAGAACACGCTCCGGGAAGTGAAGGCCCTGCGGGAGAAACTGAGCGCGGACGTGCAGAACAAACGTGGGCAGATCACTGCCCGGGCTCTGCTGCACAACGCCAACAGCCCTCAGGTGCTTGCCTTGCTGCAACAGAGCAAGCAGCAATACAGTGAAACCATCCGGCAGGAGCTGGATGCCGCGAAGGCGGTTGTGGTCCGGCTGGAGCAGGATCTGAAGAAGGCTCGGGAGGGCGTGATGCCCGAGAACGCGCAGGAAGACACTCTGGCCGCGTTGTCCCAGGCCATTGAGAACGATCCGATGGTTCGGTCGTTGCAGCAGCAACTGGTGGCCAAGACGGAGGAATTGGCCCGACTGCGGCAGGTGGGGCTGACGGAAGCGGCAAAACAGATCGTCGAAGCACGCAGTGCCATCGATGAGTTGAAGGCTGAGCTGGCGAAGGAACGCATCCGCGCTGCGGAGGAGATCGAGAAAACGCGGGAAGCCATGTCCAGGCGAATGGTGGGGCTGCTGGTGGGGCGCCTTGAGAATCAGCTCGACAGAGCCAGGGGGGTCGAAGCCGGACTTCAGAGGATCGTCACGGAAATCCAGAAGGAAATCGACGACCTCGGCAGGGCCAGTGTCGAGCTCCAGAACCTGCAGAGAGAGCTGGAGACCCTGGAGAAGGAATTCGAGGTGGCCAACCAGCGCGTGCAGGAACTGGAGACCGAGCGACGCCGCCCGTCCCGCATTCTCGTGGCGTCAGAACCCGAAGTGCGCCCCGATGGTGTGAAGGACAAACGGGTTAAGCTCTCGCTCGCTGCGGTCTTCGGCACGCTGTTCTTCGCCCTGGCCGCCGCTTTCCTCAAGGATTATCTCGATCCTCGCGTCCACGCTCCTCAGCAGGTCGAATCGGGTCTGGGGCTTCGGCTCCTGGGGCTGGTGCCTTCGTTGAAGGACCTGAAGGAAGGCCGCATCACCGAGGGCGAGTTTGCCGAAAGCTACAGGCTTGTCAGGGCCTGTCTGTCAGTGGCCGCACCCAATGGCTCCCAGCCCAAGTCCTTCCTGACCACCAGCGCTCAGGCATGTGAAGGCAAGACCAGCCTCGCGATCAGTCTGGCGGCCAGCCTCGCCGAGGCGGGCAACCGCGTGCTGCTGATCGATGGCGACATCCAGGGGCCGCAGGTCGAGCGGGTGCTGAAGCTCAAGGCGGTTTACACGCTCAAGGATGTGTTGGCGGGCGATGTCAGCCTTGCCCAGGCTGTCGTTAACTCTAATCTACAGCATCTCGAAGTCCTGGCTGCCCGCCTCGACAGCGGCTCGGCCCGCGGTGTTCTCAACACGCGCACCGCCGTCCGGCTGATCAAGCAGGCCATGGAGCAGTACGACTACGTCGTGGTCGACTCTCCACCGACGCTGGGCGCCGCCGACGCCGTCGTATGGGCGGAGGCTGTGGACGGCGTCATCCTCTCCTCGTTCGCGGGGCAGTCGAATTCGCACGCCATCAAGATGGCGTGCCAGCGGCTGCGCAGCGTCGGGGCCAGGATCCTCGGGGCGGTGATGTGCAACCTTTCCATCAGAGAAGGCTACTACTCGTTCTCCACCAGCGGGATGTCGGCTCGCAGCGCGCACCCGGATGCGTCCCGGAACGGTTCCCGCTCCGCACCTCACGTGCAGTTGCCCGTCGTCGAGATCCATCCCTCGGAATCCGAGTCTGAGACCGTGTGAACCACCCGGACCGGTGATCGGCGCCCGGCGGCTTCGCGGGATCCGGCCTTTGCACCGGTACGCAAGACCCGGCCAGCGGCTCGGTGACGGAGTCGCTAACGCGTGGCGGGTTTGGCTGTCGCCGCTCCGGGTGCCATCGTCGGAAGCACTCCCGGGATCTGCCCGGCGATGCTCTCGAAGAGGCCTTCATCCGTGTACTCGGCATTCTTCTGCAGATAGTACAACGTCCACGGATTGTAGGTGGTATCGATGCCCCATCCGAGCCTGGGCTGCATGTACCTGGCAATATACTCCTCGATCCGCGTGGCGGCGTTGTGAGGCAGAACCAGCACGTCGCCGGCGGCCAGCGCCAGATCCGGGTCGATGCCCTGCTTGACCCGATCCAGATCGATCTTCACGCGAGCCAGAGATCCGTCTGGCCTGCGGCGCATGAGAGTCGCCTCTCGGGGCTCGAACTCGTGACGCGTTCCGCCGGCCGCTCCGATCGCCTGCATGATCGAAAGCATCGCAGCTCGTCCGACGGGGATTGCCCCCGGACTGTTGACCAGCCCGTACACATAAATGGCCTCGTTCGCCCGACTGTCCACGATGAGAAGATCACCTTCCTCGACGGTGCCGACTCGGGCTGCTCGGGCCAGGTGCTCCTGGTTGTTCATCTCGTATACGGTGACTTGGCTGGGGGCCTTTGCCGGCACATGGGTGATCCGGCCGCCGAACTCGGAGGCCCCGCCCGACGCAAGCAGAGCCTGCAGGACGCTCGTCCGGTCCCGTCGCAACTCGACAATCTGCGAACCGCTGGTGCTGAAACGAAAAGTATCGCCGACCACGATGACGTTGATCAGTCTGTAGGACACAACCTGCGCCGTCACCTGAGTCTCTTTGATGTACTTGGGCGAATACACGGCCTGAACCGCGGATTCGATCTCATCCAGAGTCATTCCATTCACCGCCACCGGGCCGACGGACGGCAGAAGGACTTCTCCTTTCTCGGTGACGCGATATGTCGGGCCCGCCTCGGTTGTCGGGCCTGTCGGCTCGAGCCCTTTAATCGAAATGCTGAGAACATCGCCGGGACCAACCCGGTAGGGCCCGGGAGCCCAGGGCTCGATGGTGACCCCGGCCGGCTGTGAAGACGCCACCAGAGGTACCGGTTCGGTCTCCAGGAACTGTTGTACAGACATCCGAGTGTCGGATTGGCAGCCGGCCTGCACACATATGCTGAGCAAGGCCGGCGTCACGCATGCGACGCTCCTCATGTGCCAGACGGAAGCAAAGGATCGGACTAGACCTTGTGATACTGATGGTGTTCTTCTCATGATTATTCGCGAGTTGGGGATTCTCACCCGGCCATCTGACTTGGCACCGTGCCACAAGTCTACTATCGGAATCATCGTCTTATCGGTAGGTAAATCGGCACCTGAACACAAAAAACTGCATGTTCGCTGGCGGTATCCGTGAGGACTCATTGCCTCGGATCACATCCCTGGCCGACGACCGATCGACCCCCTAACTTGTTTCATGGAAGTCCTTTGCGCTGATCGGCCTGGGACCATGTGGCGGGAGATGTCATATCCATCCCGCTCCATTCCTGGCCTTGAAGTCGCCCAGCCTTGCCACTTGCCCGGAAAGGGGGAGACGGAAGACCGTCGCCTTTTGACGAACCGCTGGCTCTCGAATGGGAATCTGGTCTGTGGCCCCGGGCCCCACCATGTCTGCAGCGCGTCAAGGTCAGCTCCGTCGTCAGGATGAGCCGGCTCTGTCAGGTCCGCCCGTTCACGTCTCGGGTCCTGTGCGGCATTCGTAGGCTGGCGTTCATCTGCTGGGTAAGAGGCCGTCTCGCCTGAGATCCGGGGCGAGCGCGAACGCGCCAGGGTGGCAGAAATCGTTTGTTCCTGAAGGCTGCTGCGGGTGACAGCGGCCTTTTTCATGCGCGCTCGTGTGACGGAGACCCTCAGGATACAATTCGCATGGAAAAGCCTGTTCTACTCAAGAGTTCGAGACTCGCCGGACAGGTGCGAAGAACTCAGAGTGCAGGATGTGGTTCACTCCCTGGAGGCCGGCGGGCGATGGATTCCATCCCCATGATGCTGGTTCGGCAGACCTTTCAGGCTGATCGGCTGACGGACATCGAAGGCTCCGTATCAGAAGAACTGGCCCGTTGCGGTGCTGATCTGCAACCGGGTCTGCAGATCGCGATCGCGGTGGGCAGTCGGGGTATCGCTCAGTTGGAGAGGTTCGTGCGCGCGGTCGTCCTTTGGGTTCGCCGGCGCGGAGCCGAACCCTTCATCGTGCCGGCCATGGGAAGCCACGGCGGCGCGACGGCCGAGGGGCAGCGCGAGATCCTGGCGGGCTACGGCGTGACGGAGGAGAGTGTCGGCTGTCCCATCCGTTCATCCATGGCCGTCATCGAGCTGCCTCAGGGCGATCTGCCGACCAAAGTGTTTTTTGACCGGGAAGCGGCCGCCGCCGCCGGCACCATTCTGATCAATCGGGTCAAGATGCACACCTCGTTCCGAGGTCGCTACGAAAGCGGCCTGATGAAGATGATGGCGATCGGGTTGGGCAAACACGCTCAGGCACAGGCCATCCACCGCCTCGGCGTTGAAGGGTTGAGTGAGGTGATGCCGCGCGTCGCAAACCGGATTCTCGCGCACGGCAACATCCTTCTGGGTCTGGCGATCGTCGAGAATGCTTATGACGAACCGATGCTCGTTCGCGCGATTCGCGGGCCGGACATCCCGGCCGAAGAACCGGCCCTGCTGGAGGTCGCGCGTGCGAACATGCCCCGTTTGCCCGTCGACCGCCTGGACGTGCTGATGGTTGATCAGATCGGCAAGGATATCAGCGGGCTGGGCATGGATCCCAATGTCATCGGGCGGCTCAAGATTCGCGGCCGGCCTGAACCCGATCGCCCGGACATCCGCATGATCACCATCCACGACCTTTCCGAGGCTTCGCGCGGCAACGCCATTGGCATGGGTCTGGCCGACATCGCGACGCGCCGGCTGTTCGACAAGATCGATTTCAAGTCGACTTACGCGAATGTCCTGACGACGACTTTCCTGGAGCGTGCCAAGGTGCCGATCGTGGCGGAGACGGACCGCGAGGCAGTGAAGATGGCTCTGGGGGCGTGCGGTTTATCATCCCCGTCGGAAGTTCGCTTGATTCGTATTCGTAACACGTTGCGGCTTGATCAGTTGCAGGTCTCACTTCCCGTGCTCGGCGAGATTCGATCCCTGCCCGGCATCGAAGTGCTCACTCCGGTCGAGTCCTGGTTCGACTCCGACGGCTCGCTTCGGCCATGGGCGTGACGCGCCACGGCCTCTCGAACATTGACGACAGTGTTCAGCAAAGGCATCCGATGTATAGTATGGGGGTTTTCGTCGGACGTTTGAACGGGGTCCGGGCAGCACGATTCAGGACAGGGCAAGCCATCAAGGGATGGAAGCGAAACCATGACGGTTGGGCATGCGATCTGTGAGCGATGCGGCGCCGAAGCCCGTGTGCATATCACCAGCGAGCGGACGGGCTCGACCGGGATCCGCCATCTCTGTTTTACCTGCGTGGAACTGGAGCGGGCAGTCAAGAAGCGCCGCAAACGGGCCTTTAACCTCGGGGCAGTGTTTGTTGTTCTGGGGGCGTTCTTGCTGCTTCTCTGCCTATTCGCCGATTATCTGGGCCTCGGCGACTCGCAGGGATTTGGGGTCTGGCACACGATTGGCCTCGTCGTGGCGGGCGTCCTGACGGGTGCCGGAGCTGTGCTTCGGATCCCGACCGTGTTGGTCATCGGACCCTGCCTGGCTCTGCTGGCTTTGCTGGCGGACCACCTGGGGCTGGGTGATGCCCCTGGGTTTGGTCGACAGCAAGCCCTCGGCTGCCTTATCAGCTTTTTCCTCATATTACTGGGTATCTTCATCGTGCTCCTGCGAAAGCGGTGGGCCATGAGAATCGACGCCTCGGCATCATCCGGCCAGGCGGGTTGAATTCAGTAGGTTCTCATGCGGTCAAACCGTGACCGCCGTCGCCGTCGCCGTGGCCGCACTCACTTCGCGGACCACCGTGTCCATGTCCGTTTCGGTCAGGCAGGGGCACATCGGCAGCGAGAGCAGTTGGTCGCAATAGCGATCGGTATAGACCAGCGGCCGCGGCACGATGCAACGCGTGCTTGTGGCGACCTGTCGATGGATGGGTACCGGATAATGAATGCCCGCGCCGATGCCTTTTGAGTTGAGGTGCTTCAACACCTGGTCCCGTCGATTGCACCGCACCACGAACAGGTGATAGACGTGGTCGACGTGCAGACGCTCGACGGGCAGGGAGATGTTGGCTCCCTCCAGCTTTTCGCGGTAGCGGGCGGCCAGTTGGCGCCGCGTGGCGTTCCAGTCGTCCAGGTGGCGGAGTTTGACCCTCAGTATCGCCGCCTGCATGCTGTCCAGCCGGCTGTTGTAGCCTGGCATGGTGTGGTAATACTTCACGGTCGAGCCGCAGTTGCGAACGGCCTTGAGCCACGCGGCCAGATCTTCGTCGTTGGTCACAATGGCCCCACCGTCGCCCATCGCCCCGAGGTTGTTGCCGGGATAGAAGCTGAAGCACCCGGCTCGCCCCATGCTCCCGGCTCGGCGGCCCTTGTAGCGGGCCCCATGGGCCTGGGCCGCGTCCTCGATGACCAGCAGACCATGTTCGTCGGCGATGGTCTGGATCGCGTCCATTTCGGCCGGCTGACCGTACAGGTGTACCGGCACAATGGCTTTGGTTCGGGAGGTGATCGCACAGGCGATCCGTCGGGGATCGAGGTTGTAGGTTTCAGGATCGTGGTCGACCAGAACGGGAGTAGCCCCGGCGTGATAGATGCCCAGCACTGTTGCAATAAACGTGTTCGAGGTGGTGATGACCTCATCACCCGGCCCGATTCCCAGGCCCTTCATTGCCAGTGTCAGCGCGTCCAGCCCGCTGCCGACGCCGACGCAGTACTTGGCCTCGCAGTAGGCGGCAAACTCCTCCTCGAACGCCGCCAGGTCCGAGCCGGTGACGAAATCTCCCCGGGCCAGAACCTTGTTGATGGCCGTTCGAATCTCGGCGTACAGCTTGTCGTGCAGCCGCTTCAGGTTGACCAGTGGTATGGACATGGCCGTCGCTCATCCTGCGCCGCTGAAGTCGAATTCTCGGGCCGGGCAGGAAAGCCGGACCAAGAACGCTCCACCACCCGGTGATGGACCTCGCTCATCGCACGATGCAGAGCTGTTCGTCTCCTGCTCCACTGTTCGTTATCGGTCACGGCAGGGGGGTGGTTAAGTTGCCCGGTGTCCGTCCTCTGCAACCTGGGCCAGGGCACGTCTCCGATGACTCTTGGAACCGGTCCCAGCGGAATCTGAGACTCCGGTCGACTTACAGGCGGATCCTGCTGGCCAGTTCTCCCGACGGCTTGGCGTCATAGGGGATCCATCTTCTCGATCATGGGTTATAGGTACTAGGGTCTGGACGGGAGTCAGAGCCGACAAGAAGTCACGGCGGCGACGAGAAGACAGGCACGCGAAGAACCGCAGCAGAGCGGCAGGGCACTGGGCCAAGGGCATAGTCAGGATCTGCTGATGTGCCCCGCCACATCGGCGACGCGTGGCTGCATGGCTGCCCTTTTCATGCGCATGCATCTTTGACCACCGCATTGTGTCATACCTGCAACGGGCCGGTTGCTTGCGAAACAGACGCCGCGAACAACCCGCGTTTTCCTGCAGCATGTTGGCAGGTTATGGCCGTTCACCTCCTCCGGGACCGGCTCCCAGCCGGATCGCGATGCAATGGCATGTTCTCGCGAGTCTGTGGCTCCCGAGTAGTCCAGCCTCGGGAGGCTCCTAATATGGGTTATTCGTCGAGCGCATGGCTCGGTCCGAATGAGCGACCGTCAGACGAGGTTGTGGTCTGGGAGTCAGTCATCAAACACGTGCATCGCTTGTTGCCGGTCAGTCGTTTGCCCGCGATTCTGTTGCCTTGTGTTTGCCTCGGCAGGCTGCCGATCGTGCAGGCTTTCGACACCGACAGGTGGAAATAAGACCATCACTGGGGATGGTGCGGCCTTAGCTCAGAAGGGAGCGTCTTCAATGACCCCGGTTCTATGCAGGTCAGGTCAGCGGATCAACCAGTACCTTCTGTCGTTCTTGGTGTTGCCGATCTTCTTTGCCGGATGTGGCCCAGGTGCGCCGCCCGGCGCGGGCAACAAACCGCCGACGGCAAACGCCGGCGCCGATCAGGTCGTGAACGCGGGAGCGAGCGTGACGCTGGACGGTTCCGCCAGCAGCGATCCCGAAGGGGATTCGCTCAGTTTCTCCTGGAGGCAGGTCCTGGGGCCGCCGGTCTCGTTAAGCAGCACATCCGGACCGATCGTAACCTTCACGGCCCCGGAAAAGGGAACCGCGCTTGCGTTTGAGATGACGGTGACCGACGGGAAGAGCAGTGTTATCGGGAAAGTCAACGTCTCGGTCCACCCGGCGGACTCGTCGGCACAGGTGATCGAGCGTCGCCAGCCCTCAATTCTGGACGATCCGGCGGTAACGGGGCAGCTCCCGGACGGCTGGACCTTTCCGACGCTGCCGCCCGGTCCGCAGAAGCTTGGCGAAGGCGCTCCGGGCTGGATTGAACATATGGAGGGTGGCCCGGCAGCCGAGGTTGAGCTGGCCCCGGGGGCTACTCACCAGGTGGAGCTGCAGTTGACGGGGATGTCAATTCTCATGGGATCGGCCAAGTGGATGGGGACGACCGAAGAGCTTTCGGTCACCCTACTGCTTGACGGCGCGCAACTGACCACCGGGCGAAGCTACAGCATCGGAAACGATCGAGGAGGATCCGATGCGGCGTTCGTGACGACCGGAGGCGGGCTGGCCGCACTCGTGGTAACCAATACATCCGGCGCCACCGCCAAGGTGCGGACGGCTCTTGGAGCATTGCCTCTGTAAAAAGGAGATGAAAACCATGTGCTCGACTGCAGTTCGATATCGCTCACCTGCGGCGTGGCTGCCTCTTGCGGCGGCCGTCGTGTCCTCCTGGGCAGCTGCGGCCACGGCCGCGCCGACGGTGCTGGATTTTGAGGACATCGCGCCGGGAACAACGATCTCGGCGGAATACGGCTCACGCGGCGTCATCTTTGACCGGGCCTACCTGAGCAACGCCGCCCTGTTCAATGGGAGCACGGTAGCGCATTCCGGGACGCGCGTGCTGCGTTCGGATAATCCAATCAACGAATTCCACTCTCCACCGCTGGTCATCACATTCACCAGCCCGCAGGCCCGCGTGAAATTCTTCGCGGGGACTGAGGTGGTTGCGATCGTCGGCACGCTGCAGGCCAAGGATGCCAACGGGACCGTGGTGGCGACGGACGGCCCGCGGAGCATTACGCCGAATGAGTTCACAACCGCGTTCGAGGTTGTGGTGCAGACGGCAAGCATCGTGCGGGTCGAGTTCCAGCTCGAGGGAACGGCCTTCGAGGCCATCGACGATCTCGAATTCGAGGGTGAGCCGCCGGCCCCGCCGCCGACGGAGCCGCCGATCGTTCAAATCACGTCACCGGCGAACGGCTTGGACTTGGACATATCCACACTTGACATTACCGGGACGGCTCGGGGAGAGGGCCTGCTTTCGGTTGTGACGATTCGGATCGAGTGGCTGCGTCCGCCCGAGCAGTCAACCGCCCCTGTCTTCACATCGACCGTCGCCCTGACCGGCACGGGCACCACCCGGCAGTTCTCGCTTTTGGGCTTCACCGGCGTCCCGTACGGGCCGATCACCGTTACCGCGGAGGCGGAGAATACCGGTGGCAAGAAAGGAACCGGAACAAGCACATTCACGAATCTCCCGGCTGCCATCCGGAGCCGACTCATCGCGGAGGGCGGCACGGCGGGCGTAGGGGCCTTTCGCTTCGGTGGTCCCGGCGCATGCCCGCTTGCGGTCTACGATCGGGCCGCCATCAGCGTCAGTGGCACCAGCACCACATACGTCATCCGCGGCAGCATCCTGACCAAATGGCTGTCCTTGCGCACGCTGGCCGATCCGCAGGAGCTGGGCTGTCCGCTGGGCGAGGAGCGCGCCGGCCCCGCCGCCAGCCGGATGCAGGACTTCGAGAAGGGGCGAATCTACACGAACATTTCTACCGGGACGGTGTATGTGCCCGCCGTTTTCGTTGATGTGATCGATACACAAGAAGTCGAGTTTCCCGATGCTGGGGCCACGGTGGTGCCCCTGATCGATCCGGTCAGTGCGCCCGACCAGGCAAGCCAGACGTGGCTGTTTCAGCAGTTCATCCGGCCGAACCGGCTGGACTTGCAGCCGGCCACGCTGGAGATCCGCGGCACGCCTCCCACGCTCTGGGTCGAACGGCAGTTTGGAACCCACGAACCGCAGACCGCCGCCGTCTGGGACAGTTTCCCGTGCGAAGGTAACCTCGGACCGTGCTCAGTCCCCCCTCCACAGACGGTGTTCCCGCCGATTCAGAATGCGGGCGACCTTTATTGCGGCGGCGAAGCGTTGCGCGGCGGCGGCAATGAGGCCGAAATCGTCGCCCAGTGCGTAGGGAGCGACTTCAACGACTGTGCGAGGCGCGAGTGGGCTCCGATCAAGGGCGACGATTTCGTCGGGACACCGATTTTCGGCTACGTCGGGAGGTCAGCCCTGGCGGGAGAGGACTTCCGATTCTCGCACGAGTGGTACTACGACTGTCCGTTTCAGACCGTTCGGATCGACTGCCCGTCAGACTGGACGCTGGACATCTTTCCGATCGGGCCGCACCGCGACGTTGCGCCTCATCAGAGTCTGTTCGCTGCCGGCAACCCGACGAAAGTCGAACTGGAGTATGAGTATTTCTACGGCTCGTTCGTGAGTTTCCTGTTCGGCGGCCAACCGGCCGAGGGCGATCTGATCTACGCAGTCGGCCGGTGGATCATCGACTGCGGGCACGACAACTTCAGGTCCGAGCTCCATCCCATATACATGTACTCGAAGATGAGGATCGTGGACGAAATCATCAATCATTTCACCAAGTTGCCCGAGGAGAATCCCTTCGGTGGGCGTGTAGCGACCCGCGCGGACATCTGGGTGAACGGGTGGTACCCGGGCGGCCAGGCCATCGAGTTTGACGTGTACCCGCCTCCGCGGCCCAATCCGAATTGCAGTCTGATTGTCAAAAAGCCTGTGGATCAGGATGCGCTGAGCGGTCTCGATTTCGAGTGGAGCATGGAGCCGGCGGGTACCGCCAACCACGTGCACATCAAGTTCAACGCCCCCTTCCGCGCGAACCACGTGACGGACTGGGGCGAGGTGAAGTATCTGCACGACCGCGGGTATGAGGGCCAGTGGTATGTCTACTGGTCGCAGTGATGCACTGCATCGCGCGGGGTAGTCCGTTGTCGATGAACCTGAAATCGCGACGCCCGGAGCCCGGGACCATGAAGACCGCAGCGTCGAAACCGGGCTTTACGCTGATCGAGCTCCTGGTGGTCGTGAGCATCATTGCCCTGCTGGTGGCGGTGTTGCTGCCTATACTGAGCCAGGCCAGGAAGCGTGCCATCGGCGTGGCGTGCCTGGTCCATCTTCGCACGCTTGGCCAGGGAATCGGCGTGTATGGCCTGCAGCATCGCGATCGGCTGCCGCCCGGTCGAATGCCCGATCTGGGCGACGGACTTAACTGGCGCCTGCATGTCAAAGGTGGGTTGAAGTATCGACCTACCGTCCTGGCCATTCTGGGGAGAGAAGTAGGTCTCCCGCCGTTCCGCGAACCGATGAGCAGGAGGACGGCCGTGGACAGCTCCGGAGAACGCGGCGATCAGCAGAATTACGCCAGCGACGTTTTCGTGTGCCCGGCGGTGTCGAGCTGGAGTGACGAACGCAACGCCGCGTATGGCTACAACTACCAGTTTCTCGGCAACTCGCGGCTCAGAGACCCGCAAGACCCGTGGAGCTTCAAAAACTGGCCGGTTCCCGTCTCCCGCGTCAGGTTCCCGAGTCGGTGTGTGGCCGTCGCCGATTCAATGGGCACGGCCGCCTCGTTCGCCACGCGGGGCGACTACGAGGAAGACAGCCGGGATGCCCAACGCCTCGGTAACGAAGGCTTCAACCTCGACCCGCCCAGGGTCGATCCCGTTCAAGGTGAAATGGCCCATTTTGACTCCACGCCGCAGAGCCGAACCGCCCTGCACGCCCGGCATGGCCAGCGCGGTGCCGTGCTGTGGATGGATCTGCACAGCAGCCAGGCCTCCCCGGAGCAGCTTGGTTACAGGGTAGCCGCCGACGGCGTGGTGGGTCTCGATGGCCGAAACCTGTTTTTCCATGCCAGCGGCCAGGATGTGGCCTGGACTCGGTAGGAACGGGTTAGAACTCGCCGCCTTCTCCAAGACGGTGAGGCATTCCGCGTTCGCTGTCGCGACCATGCAGCAGTCACGGCTGAGACCAACCTGTTTATCGGGCTGGAACGTGTGTTGGGGAGCGTCCCAAACATGAAAGCCGTCGGAGCAACCTGCATCCAATTCGTGGAATTCTTGAACAGGAGATCAGGAGAACAGTAGGCTGCAGTTGGGCCCTCAGCAGTAAGAACTGTGGAGACAAGGACTTATGTCCTTCTGCTGTTCCGCTCTTCCTGGCTCACCCGCCCTGTTTCGCCCACCAGACGCGGGGCGGAATGGAGGCGATGGGATTCGGACCCACGACCTTCGCATTGCGAACGCGACGCTCTCCCAGCTGAGCTACGCCCCCATTTGAGTCCTTGAGTTTATCGGCCGGGGCTCTCTGTGACAATAGCGCGGCCTGGATGGCAAGAACGCTGCCTGTTCTGCCGACCTATGGCGAGGACGCCAGGCGGTTTGACTGCGGTCGCAGAAACTCACAAGATAAAGGGGCTGTGAGTTTCTCAAGGAGCCTTAGCTGTGAAAGCACCGTGGATTACCTACAGACCGGAACTGAAAGTCCTCGATTGCACCATTCGCGACGGGGGCCTGATCAACGACCATCAATGGGATGAGAAGTTCGTCAAGGCCGTCTACCAGACCTGCGTGGACGCCGGTATCGACTATATGGAAGTCGGTTACAAGGCGTCCAAGAAGCTCTTCGCCCGCAACAAGTTCGGCGATTGGAAGTTCTGTGATGAGGACGACTTGCGCCGCGTGGTGGGGGACAACGATTCCGAAGTCAAGCTGGCGATCATGGCGGATGCCGAGAAGTGCGATTACAGGGAAGACATCCCGCCGAAAGACCAGAGCGTGATCGACGTGGTCCGTGTGGCCACGTATGTGCACCAGATTCCCACGGCCGTGGCCATGATCAACGACGCCTACGACAAGGGTTACGAGGTCACCTGTAACCTGATGGCCGTTTCGACGGTTCAGGAGCCCGAACTGGACCAGGCACTCGAGGTGATCGCCGCGTCACCGGCCAGCACGGTGGTGGTTGTTGACAGCTTCGGCAGTCTGTACGCCGAGCAGATTGAGATACTGGTCAAAAAGTACAAGTCCTACCTGAACGGGACCGGCAAGGAAGTCGGCATCCACGCTCACAACAATCAGCAGTTGGCCTTCGCCAACACCATCGAGGCCATTATTCACGGAGCCAACCGGATTGATGCGACGATGGGCGGCCTGGGGCGTGGGGCGGGCAACTGCCCGATGGAACTGCTGATCGGTTTCCTTCGGAACCCCAAGTTCAGGCTCAGGCCGATTCTCAAGCTCCTGGAGGAGTACATCGAGGGTCTGCGTAAGACGGTGGAGTGGGGGGCGCTGATTCCTTACGTGATCACCGGACAGCTCAACCAGCACCCGCGGTCGGCCATGAAATGGCGAGCGAGCGAGAACAAGAACAAGTTCGTCGACTTCTACGACAGTTGCGTGTCCGAGGAGTGAGAACGCATCCGCAGGGGACAGGCTTTCGGCCCGAGACCGGCAAGATGCCGATCCCACACGGCAGGAGAGCATCTGCGGACACAAGCCCTATGGAATCCCTGACTATTCGGAACGCCGCCCGAAAATCAGCCGCCTGGGCACACGCCATCAGTCTTCCCCGACTGCTATCTTTGCCGAGCGCGAGCGTTTGAGTTCGCTGCGGTTGGCTTTGGTCTGCAAGCGCTGGCGGTTGACCGAGGCCGGCGGCGAGGTCTTTCGCCGAGGCTTGGGGGTGCGAAAAGCGGCATCGAGCAGTTCGATGAACCGGTTGACGGCCGCGCGCCGGTTGCCAAGTTGGGTTCGTTCCTTGCTGGAGACCACGCGAAGAATACCGTCCTGCCCGATGCGGCTGGCTAAGGCACGGCGGATCTGGGTCCGCTGAGAGGCGGTCAGCGACATGCTCCGGTTGACGTCGAACTGAAGGGTCACGCGTGTGTTGACCTTGTTGACGTTTTGCCCACCGGGGCCGGGGCTGCGATCAAAAGAGAACTTGAGCTCGCATTCACTGACACCAACACCACTGCCGATCTGGATCACAACCGCCGCCCTTTCCGCCTGCTGCGTATTTATTACACCCAGGGTGTTCTTTGCAGGCCGTTTCTATTCTAGCGGAAAACGACCGAAAACTCCAGACCGCCGGCTCGGGCGTCGCGGCTGGGTTGATTCTGTGGGGCCGGGCCGCCACGAAGCAACGGCCGGCTGCCGCTTGCCTTTACGGCGTCAGGTCGCAGGCATCGCCGACCCCGTCGCCGTCCGCGTCAGCCTGGTCCGGATTGGGCGTGTCCGGACAGTTGTCAACGTCGTCACAGACGTCGTCAGCGTCGCGATCCACCTCCTCGATTTCACGCGTGAGTGTGAGATCATATTCCTCCATGCCGCTCCATTGGCAGGTGACGCAGTTCATTCCACTCTGCCTGGTATTAGGCTGTTCGAGACTGGCCTGGATCACGTCGCGGCCGTCCGGCATACGATGATACGTTCCTTCCAGATCGAAGCTGAAAACCGGACAATCGGTTTCAGAGGTGGTTGGAAGGTCGAGGTTCTGTGACGTCCCATCACACATGAGGTAGGTTTCCATCGAGGTCTCTTCAGAGGCAGTGGTTCGGGCGGAGGGCTCGATCACCACGCTGATTCGGATCGGGAAGGTTTCCGCGGACGTATCCCCCAGAGGCTGATAGGCCATCTGTATATCGGCGGCCGTGATGGGGCAGGCTTGGTTCTCATCTCTCTGGTGGTCGATGGTGACGGAATTGCCCGGGCAGACGGTCATGCCCTGGGGACAGTCCGTACAACGTTCCTGGACGAAGTCGCGAGAGGTGGTCTTGGACGAGCCGCTGGTGGCGCCATTGGCCTCCAACGGGTAACCGGACAGAGAATCATTCATCTTGATGGCCACTGTTGCGGTCGTGTCCCAGGTCACCAAGATCGATATCGTGTGAATCGTTTCGTCGTCTGAACAGTCGCCCTCGCAACTGGCCCCGCCCACGGCGTAATCGCGCGCCACGATCATGCCGCTCCATACGCCCTCTGTGCAGTTGTCATCGGCTTCGCCGGTAATGAAGACGGCGGTGACGCTCTTGTTATCGCTCATGGTCAGGCTGGTCGGATTGGCCGAGCCGACCAGGTCACCTTCCCAGCGATCGAACATCCAGCCCGCCGCGGCCGAGGCTGTGAGGGTCACCTGCGTGTCGACCTCGTAGTCAAGCTTCACCGGCGCGTCCGCGGTTTGGTACGTGGTGCCTGGCGGGGCGACCGTGACCGACCCCTGCCCGGTCATGAGCAGGGTCAGTTCCACATCCTCACCTGCCGCCGGGCCTCCACCGGGCCGCAGTGGGCAGCCGTCCGGTCCAGCGATGAGCATGCACAGTGCGGTCAGAGCGGACACCGTTGTCGTGGTGATCACGCGGTTCATGTTACGGCCTCCATGTTTGTTGGCGTTCAGGCCGTCAAGAGATGACGGGGTGAGCGTCGTGTGCCGTCACATTCTACCTGTTTCGATGCGGTCGATACAAGACGCCGGTTGCAGCAGCCTGCCTATTTTGCGCCCAGTGACGGGATGCGGTGGCATCTTCACCGACGGCCGGCGGGAGACTCCGCCGGGGTGTTGAAAACCCTGAGAATCCGTGTTTTCGGGCGACTCATGCCAGCCATTCGTCGCGGTGGGCGGCCACGAAGCCGTCGTCGTTGAGGTGAGGATAGGCCGCGTAAACGCGATCGATCTCCTCGGCCTGGCCTGGGGACAGATCCTCGGCCGGATCGATGCACCATCGTCCCTCAAACAGGCCCTGACGGCGAAGGACTTCGTGGAGGCCGGCGATGCAGCCGGCAAAACCGTTGGCGGCATCGAAAAACGCGGCGTTCGCATCCGTGACTTCAATTCCCTGTTGCAGCCATTCGGCGATGGTCATTCCGGCATCAGGGCTGCCGGCGGGTTGCGGTTGACCCGCGATCAGGCGGTGAATGGCCTCGAGTTGCTCGACGGCCCGTCGCGTCCAGACCGCCCAGTGGCCGAGCAGACCTCCGACGATCTGCAGGGTCACCGGCCGGCCGCCGCAGTTGATTCGATAGGCGGTCAGAAGATCGGGAATGATGTTGTCGTCGTTTCCCGTGTAGAGTGCCACCGGGCCCGCACGACCGCTCTCGGCCACGGCACGGACGACGTCAAACGTCTGGTAGCGATTGAAGGGGGCGATCTTGATGGCCACCAGGTTGTCGATCTCGGCCAGCCGCCGCCAGAAGTCGAAGGGCAGCACGCGTCCGCCGACCGCCGGTTGCAGATAGAATCCCATGATGGGCACAACCTCTGACACGGCCCGAGCGTGCCGGATCATCTCCTCCAGCGAACAATCCTTCATGGCCGAGAGGCTCAGGAGCCCGACGTCGTAGCCCAGCTCGCGGGCGAGTTGGGCCTCTTCGACGGCCTGTCTGGTCTCCCCGCAGACGCCGGCGATCTTGATGATCGTGGATGTGCCGCCGGCCTGTTGGAAGCGGTTCACCTCTTCGGCAGCCAACTGCAGTACCGGCCGAAGCAGCCCGATCGACGGCTGCCGGATCGCAAACTGCGTGGTGTGGACGCCGACCGCGACGCCGCCGGCCCCGGCCGCCAGATAGTAGCGAGTCAGGGCCCGCTGACGCCGTTCGTCGAGGGTTCGCTTTGCGGTGAGGGCCAGCGGATGAGCGGGGATCACACAACCTCGCTGAATCGCGGCCAAGAGTTCGCTTGAAGGCATTGGTGAAGACATTTCGACCTCCGGCGGCCGTTTGCGGCTCGATCTGGCTCGGCGGCAACGGCTCGACGGCTCCCATTGTTATTGGACCTCGTTGAGGGTGCAAGATTTCCCGCGGACGGCAGGATCGGGCCCGCTGATTGGCTGATGGGATGTGACCGTTGTCCGCGCAAGTCACCGCGGGTGGTGTTCTCGTACGACCCGCAAGATCGCGGAAGGCGGGGTGGCCCACCCATCCGCGCAAGCGGATGCATGGGCTCACGATGATAAACCGCGAAGAAAAACCTATCGCACGCGACCGATGACCCACGCTGGCAGTCACGACAACACGAAAGAACGAAAACACGAAACGGGGCGCAGGCAGGCCATGCCCTCGGGGAGGCACGAGCGGGCCCGCGACCGTTCGCTCTTCTTCGTGCTTTCACGCATTCGTGTTTTCGTGATTCCGGCTCCTCCCTTGACCGCAGATCCGAGCGGACACACGGACCACTCTGTAAGGATGCTGCCGTCTCGTTCTTTTAAGCGTTGTCTCGGTCTCAACTCCCGCCCGAATGTCAAGAGTCACGAGTTGAGCCCGTTCTTTCCGGCAAGAAGATGTCGTGCGGAGCACGACCTACCGGGCTCCCCGAGGACGCAGAGGAAAACGCCGCGTACTCAACCACGGATATCACTGATATCACGGATCAGACCTCAAGCGTGACCCTCGATC
>JAUCQB010000189.1 GCA_030372985.1 Phycisphaerae bacterium | reverse complement strand
TTCGGAACTCGTCGGCAGCGTCAGATGTGTATAAGAGACAGACACCAGATTGACCCGATAGTCTCTCCCGGGTTTGAGGGTGGCGACGTTGACGGTAATGTTCGGGTCAGCCGAGACGGCTTCGAGCAGGTTCACATCTTTCTCGCCGTTGTTCGCAAAAATGATGGAACGAGTCCTCGGCTGACTGTCCGGGGGGATGTACAGCATTCGCGGCTCGACGTCGATTCGCTCGGGCACAACGGCGGTGCACGCGATTCGCACCGGGGGAAGCCCCTGGACGCCAAGGTCGATCTCGAGGGTCTGATGGTTGCGTTTGCCGGGGTAGGGCGGCTTGGCGGACACCAGAAGCTCGTAGACCTTGCCGGGGGTGGTTTCCTTCATCTCCCAGGTGAAAACCCGCGAGGAAGGAAAAAGCGCCTTGGTCGACAGTTTCAGCTCCTTGTCGGTCTTGTTTGTGAGAACGACGGTCGTCTGGGTGCTCGCATCGGGCCGCAGCTTGTCGAAAAGCACAAAAGAAGGATTCGCTTCAAGGTAATGCTGCACGTGGGCGGACAGAGTCAGCTTGACGGTCTTGTTGGCCGGGTCATTGGTTTCGATGTCAATTGTGGTGGAGTAGTCCCCTTTGTATCGGTCGGCATTCAGGCGGAAGAGGAAATCGGCCGCCGCGCCGGGGGCAATGGCGTTTGGGTACCCGGCCGGAGTGGTGCAACCGCACTTGGGCTTGACGGCCAGGATTCTCAGTTCGCCATCGCCGGCATTGCGGATGCTGAAAGTGTGCTCCAGCTTGTCACCCACCCAGATTTTGCCGAAATCGTGCTTCGGTTCGGCGATCTCGATTTTCGGCGTGCCGCCGCCCGTCGTCGTTGGCGGGGTGACGCCGGGCGCCTGTTGAGCCTGAACCGCCAATGTGCCGGCCAAGGCCGAGACCAAGAGGGTCGAAATCGCCGCCGATACCTGAAATGACTTCCGCATTCTCGATCGTCCTTCTTTCCAGTTAAAACCGTGGCCAATCACCTGCCCTGACGAAGGGGATGCCCCGAGGGCGCGCTTCGTCCATTATAGCGGCATTGCCTGCCTGGGAAACGCGATCGTGACCACCTGTCCGATAACCGGTACAATCGTCGCCTCCAGATTGCAGGGCTGCTGCGGGATTGGGACCTATGAACAGGACACAATGCTGCCATCCATTCGACGCCGTCCTGATTGTCTCGTTTGGCGGGCCGCAGGGGCCTCAGGACGTCCGTCCCTTCCTGGAGAACATTCTTCGCGGCCGGCCGGCTCCGCCGGGACGCATCGAGGCTGTCGTCGCCAACTACATGCGCTACAACGGGATATCACCGATCACCGAGATCACCCGGCGTCAGGCGGCCGGGGTGCGCCAACGTCTGGCGGATGCGGGCGTCGAGTTGCCCGTGTATGTGGGCATGCGGAACTGGCATCCCTATTTGGCGGATGTCATGGCCGAGATGAGCCGGGCGGGGGTTCGCCGGGCGATCGGCCTGATCACCGCCGCCCATCATTCGTACGCCAGTTGCGGGCAGTACAAGGAGAATGTCCGTGAGGCCCGCCGACGTCTTGCGGAGCTGGGCCTGCCCGACGTCGAAGTCACGTATGTCGAGAGCTGGTACGATCATCCCGGTTTCATCGGCACGCTGGCTCAGCACGTCCGGGTGGCAATCGAGAGGCTTGAACCGCCGTTGCGGCACAAGGCGCGCATCGTCTTCACAGCCCACAGTATTCCCGTTTCAATGGCCGAAAGTTGCCGCTATTGCGAGCAGTTGCAGACCACGGCCAGGCTGGTCGCCGAGAAGCTCGGCCGCGACGACTGGACGCTCGTCTACCAAAGCCGCAGCGGCCGGCCGCAGGATCCGTGGCTCGGGCCGGACATCAACGAGTACTTGAAGGCCGAGCACGAAAAGGGGCTCGAAGCAGTCGTGGTCTCGCCGATCGGCTTCATCTGCGATCACATCGAGGTCTTGTGCGATCTGGACCTGAAGGTCGGCGAACTCTGCCGCGGGATCGGCCTGCTCATGGCTCGGGCGGAAACCGTCAACGATGATCCCATGTTCCTCGACATGATGACCGAGGTCATTTCGCGGACTGCGGCCCGCTATGCGCGTTTTCAGCCGTTGCCGGTTACTTCTCGTTGAGCCGGCGACCCGCTTGCCAGCGATTCGCTCAGCCCGGGGGCTCGATGAACCTCGTGAAGCCGCCGGCCTGGCGGGCCGGGCCGAGAGCTGCTTCTTTGTGGGAACCTTTCCCCCCTCTGGGCGTCTAAGACTCTCGGACGCGGGCGGGCGGCTGCCGATGGGATCTGACCCTACCCCTCAAGTGGAGAAATGCGAACATGATCACGTCGAAAGAGCGTTTCCAGAGATTTGGCATGGGCGGAGTTGGCTCCTGGAGTGTCATGGCCATTGCGGGGGCCCTGCTGACGGTGGGGTTCTCGGTTGGGGCACAGACTCAACCGGCATCCTCGCCTGCCGAGATCGAGGCTGCCGCCCTTCGCGAGAAGCAGCACTGGACCGAGGCTCGGGCCGCTTACGACAAGACCCGTGACGCCCACGAGGACTGGCGATCGGCCGCCGTTCGCGAGGCCGTCGAAGGGGCCGTCAACTGTTCGCTCAAGCTCCAGCAATGGGACGACGCCATCAGCCGCGCCGAGCAGTTCATCTCACGAACCAAGGGCTCGCTCGAGGAGGCTGTCGGCGAGCGGTTTCTGGCAAGTCTGTACATGACCGTTCCGCACCACGGCACCAAGCGAGGCTCGACCTACCTCCGCGGCCAGTACACTCAAGGCGTCCACGTGTCGTCATGGCGTAAGGATCGCCGGGAGGCCATCAAGCACTACGAACGATCTCGCGAGCTGCTTCTTGCGCTATTGGGCAAGCTTGGCACTGATGGGAATCCTGATGCGACGAGACAGCGCCGGCTGATCGAGGCGGAAGGGATCGGGGTGGATTTCGACCTGGCTGCCGTTCTGGCTCAGCGCAGCGAATACCGCTGGGACCAGTGGGGCTGGGTGGGTTGGTGGTGGGACAGCGGCTGGGGGGACGAGGAGGACTCCGAGGCGGTCGAAGAGGCCGACTACGAGGAGCCTCGCTGGTGGGGTGGTTATCAGCAACAGGAGCCTCCCACCGGTATCCCGCTTGGACCGGACGGGAAACCGCAGTTCCTGGTCGCGCCGAAGGAGTATTCCGCGCAGCTCGGCGACGGGTTGAAGATCCGCTTCCTGCTCGATGAAGTCCAACGATTGGATTCGAGCGAGAACCGCGACGCCGCCGCCAGGGCCTTGATGCGATGGGCCATGATTGCCCGTTCACTGTATGGTCCGGAGACGGCCAACCAGTGGACCAGCACCCAGGTCCAACGCGACCGGTTGGGACGGCCGTTACCGGATGACCGGCAAACGGACGCGCCCACCAAGAAGGTGTGGGAACTGGAGGATGACGAGGCGATCACCATCGCCGGCGGCCGTTTGCGCCTCGTCTCACTACCCGCGTCGGAGAGCCCGATCACGCTGCTGCGGCTGCTGGAGGAGCAGTACCCCAAGAGCGGTGTCCGCCCCGAAGCCCAGTACGCCCTGGCCCTCCACTATCAAACGAGGCAGCAGTTCCCGCAGGCCCTGCGCGAGTACAAGAAGCTCATCGAGCGGTACCCCGAACACGACCGCGCAAAGCACGCCAGCACGCAGATCGCTCGAATCGAGCAGGCCGACGTGATGCTCGGCACCACCGGCATCCGGCTCCCGGGTGAACAGCCGAAACTGTCCTTCAGCTATCGAAATGCCGACAAACTCGACTTCGTCGCCACTCAGATCGACCTGTTGAAGTATGTCCAGGAGCGTTTCGAAGATGCCAAGATGAACTGGTGGGACACGCAGAACGTGGGGTATCACTTGTTTCAGAACGACGGGTACCGACCGTACCTGGGCAAGGAGATTGCCCGCTGGTCGGCGACGGTACCTCGGCCGGACGGCAATCGCGTCAGCGAAGGCAGCACGGAGGTGCCCCTGACCGAGCCCGGAGCATATGTCGTCGAGGTACAGGCGGCCGGTTCTGCCGTACCTTCGCGAATCCTCCTGCTCGTGTCGGACATCGCCATCGTCAGGAAGAACCTGGTCAAGAAGGGCCTCATCTGCGTGGTCGATGCCCGGACCGGCCAGCCGTTAGCAGAGAAGGCTGTCCGCATTTACGAGCACTGGAGCCAACGCGACCACGGGGCGCAGGAGTACGTGCAGCACTGCGATTCCGTTGTGCTGACGACCAACCAGGACGGCGTCATCGAATACGTGCGGCGGCACACCGGCGACAACGTTTCGCATGGCCCGATCGAGGCGGTCGTTGCCGGCGAGGGCGGGGGGATGGCGTTTTCGTTCTTCCAGAATTGGCAGGAATTGGATCCCGGCCCGTATTGGGCGGAGGACGGCGAGCGTTACTACACCGTCACCGACCGGCCGGTCTATCGCCCGGGATCGACGGTGCGATTCCGCGTGTGGCTTCGTCAGTTGCACAACCGGGCGTATCAGCCCGCGGCGGCGGACCGCAGCGTCCACGTCGCAATCTACGACGCCAAGAACAACGAGGTCCAGACGCTCAACCTC
This sequence comes from Phycisphaerae bacterium, assembly GCA_030372985.1. Taxonomy (GTDB): domain Bacteria; phylum Planctomycetota; class Phycisphaerae; order UBA1845; family PWPN01; genus JAUCQB01. Next base: position 8,167 of record JAUCQB010000189.1, on the reverse strand, counting down.
CAGACCGATCAGTTCGGCTGCGTGTCAGGGGAGTACAAACTGGGCGAGGAGCCCCCACTCGGCATCTATCACCTGCGCGTCAACGGCTACTCACCGAACGCACGCCGTCACGCCGGTGGACTGTTCCGTGTCGAGGAGTACAAGAAGCCCGAATTCGAGGTGACCGTCAAGCCCGCCAAGACACAGGCGCGACTGGGCGAGAAGGTCAAGGCCCGGATCGAGGGGCGCTACTACTTCGGCGCACCCGTTGCCGGCGGCACCGTGACCTACAAGGTCTATCGCGAGAACTACAACCACGTCTATTGGGGCCCGGGCGAGTACGACTGGCTCTACGGCAAGGGATACGGGCGGTATTACTACGCCTATCCGTGGCTGCCGTGGTGGGGACGCTGGGGCTGCTTCATCTGCTGGGACGGCTGGTGGCCTTCGCCCTATTGGGGCTTCAAGCCGTACTACTTCCCATGGGGCTACTATGGCGACACAGGAGGTGACTGGAGCCGCCGCTACGAAAGCGGCACCAGGAAAGCCCTGCGCGAACTGGTCGCCCAGGGCACTGCGCAACTCGCCGAGGACGGCTCGTACGAGATCGAGATTGACACCTCCAAGGCAAAACAGGAACTCGGCAATCGCGATCATCGCTACACGGTCGAGGCTGAGGTCCGCGACCAGAGCCGACGAACGATCGAAGGACAGGGCAGTGTGATCGTCACCCGCCAGGCGTTCTACGCCTTCGTCGAGGCCGACGGCGGATGGTACCGGCCTCAGAATGAGGCGTTCATGGAGGTTCGCACCCTGACGCCCGACAACGTGCCGGTGGCGACAAGGGGCGAGGTGATCGTCTACCGAATTCGTTACGGCGGGACGGGCAATCGCGAGGTCACCGAGGAGGTTGTCAAGCGGTGGGATGCAGAAACCGACGTCGAAGGTCGCCTGTCGTTCAAGTATCCGATCCCCGGCGAGGGCCAGTATCGCGTCACCTTCAGGACCCAGGATTCGTGGGGCGAGGAGGTTCTGGGCAACGCGGTGTTCTGGGTGTCCGGTCCGAAGTTTGACGGGCGGGTGTACCGCTTCAATGACCTTGAAATCATTGCGGACAAGCGGACCTACAAGGTCGGCGAGACCGCGCACCTGCTGGTCAACGTCGCCGAGAACAACTCGCGCATTCTGTTCAGCGATGAGGTCTCTCGCGGCGTGCTGAGGAGCTACCGATTCATCGATTTGCCCAGCCGTTCGACGGTGATCGACATCCCCATCGAAGAGAAGCACGTACCCAACTTCTTTGTCGAGGCAACACTGGTTCGCAATGGCCGCGTCCATATGGAGAACCGGGAGCTGTTTGTCCCGCCGGTCAAGGGTCTGTTGAACGTGGCGGTGAAGACGGACAAGCCGCAGTATGAGCCCGGCGAGAAAGGCCGGGTTTCAGTTCAGGTAACCGATGCGGCCGGCAAGCCGGTTCAGGGACAGGTCACGTTGACCACCTATGACGAATCGGTGACGTACATCCAGGACGAGTTCGGTCCGAACCCGAGCATCTTCTTCTATGGACAGAAACGCTACCACGATCCCTTCGTTGATACGTCGCTGAACACGCAGTTCAGCCCCCACGGCCGGTTCGAACGGCCTGAGCACTACATCTACGACGGGCAGCCGCCCGAAGGCTGGCAAGGCTGGTGGGGACTGCAAGGCGGTGGCCTGTCGTTGGGGGGGGACATGCTCGTCGCCAAGTCTGCGGACTTCCGCGGCAGCGGCAGCTTCAGCTCCTTCTTCGCAAAGGATTCCACCAGCAGCGCAAGGATGGACGGATTCGCGATGAACGAAGCGAGTCCCGGCGCTTTGATGGGCATGATGGGGGGAGGCGGCGGAATGGGAGGGGCCATGCCCACGGCCGCTCCCGGCCAACCCGCCGGAATGCCCGAGCTTGTCCAGCCGGAGATCCGCAGCTACTTCGCGGATACGGCCGTCTGGTTGCCCGACCTGAAGCTTGACGACCACGGCAAGGCGACCGCTGAGATCACTTTCCCGCAGTCGCTGACCACCTGGCGAATCCGCAGCTATGCCCTGACCAACTCCACACAGGTCGGCGACACCACCGCCAAGGCCGTCACCACCAAGAACCTGCTCGTCCGGCTGCAATCGCCGCGGTTCTTCGTGGAGCGCGATGAAGTCGTCCTCTCGGCCAACGTGCACAACTACCTGAAGACTGACAAGCAGGTGGCCGCCGAGTTGATTCTGCCGGCCGCGGTGCTCAGCCCGCTTGGCGATGTCCAGGAAGCAGGCCAGCCTGACGCGGACGGCAACATCCGACTGAAGGCCACGGCCGTGGTCAAGGCCAACGGCGAGCACCGGTTCGACTGGCCGGTCAAGGCGATGAAGGAGGGTCTCGCGACGATCACTGTCAAGGCGATGACCGACGAGGAGAGCGACGGGATGCGGATGGCGTTCCCGGTGCTGGTACACGGGATCAACAAGACCGTGGCCCAGAGCGGCTCGTACCGGCTCACCGACGACGGCTCGCGCACGCTGAAGCTCGATCTCCCCGAGCAGATCGACCCCGAGCAGACCCGCCTGGAAATCACCCTCTCGCCGAGCCTGGCCGGGGTGATGATCGACGCTCTGCCCTACCTGGTCGGCTACCCTTACGGATGCGTCGAGCAGACGATGAGCCGGTTTTACCCGTGCGTGCTGGTGCGAGATGCTCTCAAGAAGATGGGCACCGATCTCGAAACCATCGGCAAGCAGCGCAGGCAGATGAGGCAGGACGATCTGAAGAACCGTTTCGGCAGGCCCGACTCGCCGGTATTCGATTCGGAAGAGCTCGACCGCATGGTCCGAGCGGGCTTGCAGCGTCTCTACACCTTCCAGCGCAGCGACGGCGGCTGGGGCTGGTGGCGCGAGGATGAGTCGTCACCGTATCAAACCTCCTATGTGCTGCAGGGTCTCCATGCGGCCCGGGAGGCCGGCGTCAACGTCGATGGAGGCGTATACGAACGCGGCTTCCAGTTCCTGGTCAACGCCATCAGCAGAGAGCTGGCCAAGCCCAAGAACGAGCAGCGCATCGGCGATATGCAGACGCAGGCCTACATCGCATACATCCTGTCGCAGAACGAATCGTTCGGCAGCGACGACGTGGAGAAATGGCTCAACGAGCTGTACGCCACGCGCGAGAATCTGAACAACTACGGCCGAGCCCTGCTGGCCCTGGCCATGAACAACAACAAGCGTCTCGACGAGGCGCGGACCCTGCTCCGCAACATCTTGCAGTTCGTCGACCGCGACGACTCCAATGACACCGCCTGGGTCCGCACACCGGACGCCTACTGGTGGTTCTGGTGGAACAACGACATCGAGACCAACGCCTGGACGCTTAAGGCGATGGTTGCCATCGATCCGAAGAACGAGCTCGGCCCGCGTCTGGTCAAGTGGCTGCTCAACAACCGCCGCAACGGCTACTACTGGCGAAGCACCCGCGACACCGCTCAGACCATCGCCGCCATGGTCGACTTCATGCAAGCCACCGGCGAGTCGAACCCTGAGTATTCGCTCGTCGTCAACGTCGACGGCCGGCCGATGAAAGAAGTCACCGTGACCAAGACCAATTTCTTCACGTTCGACAACCGCGTGTTGCTCTACGGCCTGCACGTCAAGCCCGGTCCACACGAGATCACGATCACCAAGAACGGGCCGGGTGCCCTCTACTACTCCTGCTACCTCAGCTATTTCACCAAGGAGGATGAGATCAAGGGGGCCGGCAACGAGATCTTCGTGAACCGTGAGTACTTCAAGCTGGTGCCGAAGACCGAGCAGGTGCGTCTGCCCGATGCCGCTACGGCCGCAACGCCTCCGGCCAACCAGCCCGATCCGCTGGGTTCGACCGGCCGTACGGAGCTGCGCTCCGGCTGGACTCGCGTACCGCTCAAGCTGGGCGACACGGTCACCAGCGGCGACCAGATCGAGGTCGTGCTCAAGATCACCTCAAAGAACGTCTACGATTACCTGGTTTTCGAGGACATGAAACCCGCCGGTTGCGAGCCGGTCGAGCTGCGCAGCGGCGGCCGCTGGGCGGGCGGCCTGTGTGCCAACCTCGAACTTCGCGACGAGAAGGTCGTCTTCTTCATCGGCCTGCTCGAACAGGGCGAGCACGTGCTGCGATACAAGATGCGGGCCGAAACCCCCGGCACCTTCCACGCCCTGCCGACCACCGGCTCGGCCATGTATGCCCCGGAGGTCAGGGCGATCAGTGATGAGATGCACCTGAAGGTCCGCGACTGAGGATCACAAGAAAGTCGATGACCAGCAGACCGAATGATGCCATTTGTCATACTCGCCGAACTGGCGTTTTCCGGCACGCAGTGAGCCTCAATCCGACAACCTCGCCGGCAATGCTTCGCCCATGTGAGGGCTGCTGCACGTTTCCTCAGGATAACCCTGGCCGGACTGTGGGTCCAGAGCCTTTTCGCGTAACAGCGATCCCCCACCCAGTTCGCGGTGCGAACGAGACGTGCGTCAGGGGGTAAGCCCGCTGAAGCGGGCCGGGTTTTCGAAAGAAAGGAGAGAGGGCTGGCGGGCTCGTTGACCAGTCGTAGAACGACTGGCCTATCAGCCCTTCGGGCAAGGCCGCTGGAAGCGGCCTGAATGACGGCGAGCAATCGCGCAACACGATCTGGCGGAAACGCTCGGAAAAACGACAGATTCCGCGTCGTCGGCGCCGCGAAATCGTGCATGGTCATACAGGGACAGATGCGAAACCCTTCAACCCGCTGTGCGGCTCGAACGGACGGAGCCCTGGGCCACCAGTCCGCGTGACCCGCTCTGAGCCCCGTTCACGGGGCTTGCCCGCCGCAGGCGGGCCAGTAGGCCAGTCCTTTTAGGACTGGTCCGAAGGCGGTGTACACGGTATCTTCTTACCTCTATTTGCAGCCCGCTTTAGCGGGCTTCCCGAAACCGAGTCTCTCATCAGAGAGGAGAAGTCAATGCCCCGCAATGTCTACTCTGAGATCAATTTCCATATCACCTGGCATACCAAGGACAACTCACCTGTGCTTGTCGATGTGGTCGAGAACCGCCTGCACCACTACCTGAAGCACCGCGCCTTGGAGACCCAAGGAGTCATCGTTCACGAAATCAATGGCATGCCGGACCATGTGCACATGGTGGTTAGCGCCCCGCCTACCGTCAAGCCAAGCGAGTGGATCGGCGAATTGAAAGGGGCGAGTTCGCATCACATCAACCACGAGATCTGCAATCGGAAGGTCCTCGCCTGGCAGGATGGATACGGCATCGTCAGCTTCGGGACTAAGGACTTGAAGTGGGTGGTCAACTGGGTCCGCAACCAGAAGATCCACCATGCCAAAGGGGAGACGCACGAGCGGCTGGAACGAATCGATAACCCAGACAATGAATAGCATGAACAGCAGGTCAAGGGCAGGACGCAGCGTCAAGCCTGCTGAAGGGGGCTAGGGCATTTCACGAATGGGTGTAGCGACCGGCATCCCAACCGGCCGACCGCGGATCGGGAGGTCAGCAGCTACGAGCAAACGTGAAATGCTCTAACGCAAGAGAAGAAGAGGAATTGTGCCGGTCCGCCCGTTGACCAGTCGTAAAACGACTGGCCTATCAGCCCTTCGGGCAAGGCCGCTGGAAGCGGCCTGCAAACGGGGCTGACACACCAATTTCCCGCTCCATTCGCTAAATGCGTACGCGAGAAGCAGGCGAAGCACCATGCCGACAGGTTTGTCCTGCGGTTGAATCAGCTCGACCGAGACCACGGGGGATGAGCCACGTAGCTCGACAAGGCGACATCGCCCACCCCTCGCGTTGCAAGGGATGGGGCACGATGCCATCACTTGCCAAACGAGCTCTTCCCCGCGACAGTAGTGCCATGCGGAGCACGCGGCGGGATTTCCTCGGACAAACGATTCGCGGCGCGGCCTCGGCCTCGCTCGGCGGGTCGCTGCTTGCCGCCGGCGGCTGCTACCAGGGTGATCCGCCTGACGGCCGTATCCACCTCCGCTACTGGGACAAGTGGGACGGCTTCGAAGGCGACGCCATGCGAGCGGTGGTCAAGGACTTCAACGCCTCGCAGGACCGCATCACCGTCCACTACACGCCCGTCGGCGTGATCGACCGCAAGCTGCTGGCCGCAACCTCCGGGGGCGACCCGCCGGACGTCGCCGGCCTGTGGGAACACAATGTCACGCCCTTCGCCGAACAGGGGGCCCTGACCCCGCTCGATGGACTCATGAAACGCGACGGCGTCCGCCGCGATCACTGGATCGAGGCGTATGTCAACATCTGCACGCACAAGGGGGTCATGTGGGCGGTTCCCACGACCCCCTTCAACAGCGGGCTGCACTACAACCTGGCCCTGTTCGAAGCGTCAGCCGGCCAGCTTCGGGCCAAAGGGCTCGATCCCCGGCGCGGGCCGGCGACGCTGGCGGAACTCGACGCCTACGCGGAGGCCCTGACCCGCTACGACGCAGACGGCAACCTCGTTCAACTGGGCTTCCTCCCGCAGGAACCCGGCCGCTTCATCTGGGCATGGGGCTTCTGGTTCGGCGGCCGGCTGATCAACGAGAACGGTAACATCACCGCCAACGATCCGCTGAACGTCGCGGCCTACGAATGGATCGAAGGCTACTCCCGCAAATACGGCGTGGACCGGATCAAGCGTTTCTCCAGCGGCTTCGGCAACCTGGCCACGCCGCAGAACCCGTTCTTCTCCGGCAAGGTGGCGATGGTGCTCGACGGCCTCTGGATGCACAGCTACATTCAGCAATACGCGCCCGGCATGCGTTACGGCGTGGTGCCCTGGCCCAAGACGCCGCACGGACCCGAAGGCTTCACCACCGTCGGCTGCGACATCATGGTCATCCCGCGCGGCGTGCCCGCCGAACGCCGGGAAGCGGCCTGGCAATTCGTCAAGTACGTCATTTCGCAGCCCGCGATGGAGAAGCTCAACCTCGCGCACCGCAAGCCCACGCCGCTGGCCCGCGTCAGCGACGATTTCCTCAAGAAGCACCCGCACCGGTATCTCGACCTTTTCATCGCGATGTCGAAGAACAAGGGCGTCGCCTCACCCCTGCACATGGGCATTTGGAGCCAGTATCAGACCGACCTCTTCGCGGCATTCGAGAAAGTGCGGCTGCTGAGCCAACCGGCCAAACAGGCCCTGGACGTGGTTCAGGAGCGCATGTCGCTGGCTTACGCCCGGTACAAGAAATCGCTGTCGCTGCGCCCGCCCATCCTGGGGAGGCTGTCGTGATCCGATCCGAACGGCGGCATCTCGTGAACGGCTTGCTCTTCGCCTCGCCCTGGCTGATCGGCCTGAGCCTGTTCCTGGCATACCCGATCCTGTCGTCGCTGTACTACAGCTTCTGCGACTACTCGACGCTCCGCCCGGCCGTCTGGGTGGGGCTCGACAACTACCGCGACCTCGCCCAGGACGCCGTCATGTTCAAGTCGCTGGGCAACACGATGATCTTCGGGGCCTTCGCCCTGCCCGGCAGCCTGGTAACCGCCCTGATGCTGGCCCTTCTGCTCAACTCGGGCGTACGCGGGATGCCTGTCTTCCGGACGATCTTCTATTTACCCTGCCTGGTCCCGGCCGTGGCCTCGGCCATGGTCTGGCTCTGGGTTTTCAACGGCGATTTCGGCATCCTCAACTACGCCTTGAGCGGGCTGCTGGGGCCGTTGGGACTCCGCCCGCCGACCTGGCTGGCCGACCCGCTGTGGGCCAAGCCGGCCCTCGCGATCATGAGCGTCTGGGGTTGCGGCGGAACAATGGTGATCTATCTGGCCGGTCTGCAGGACGTACCGGCCGAGTTGTACGAGGCGGCGGAGATCGACGGCGCGGGTTGGTGGCGCAGGCTGTACCACGTCACGCTGCCGTGCCTCTCGCCGGTGATCTACTTCACCCTGATCATGGGCATCATCGCGGTTCTGCAGGTGTTCACCCCGGCGTACATCATGGGCGGCGGGCCGCAGGGCGGAACCAGCGGGCAGCCGAAGCAATCGACGCTGTTCTACGCCCTGTACATGTGGGCCCAGGCTTTCGAGTGGTTGAAGATGGGCTACGGCTGCGCGATGGCATGGCTTCTGTTCATCATCATCCTGGTGCTGACGCTGATCGCCCATCGGACGGCGGGTAAGCTGTCTCTTATACACATCT
>JAUCQB010000188.1 GCA_030372985.1 Phycisphaerae bacterium | reverse complement strand
GTGCGGCAGATGGCGCAGCAGCGGACCTTCAGACGCAACTCGCCCACCCCCGGCTCCGGGACCGGCAGCTCGCGGAGTTGAAGCGGGGAGCTGGTGATCGGGGCAGTGTGATCCAGAAGCGCGGCCTTCATCACGACCATCATCGCGTCGCTCCTGGTCATGTCAATGGGAGCGACGGGTCGCGCAGTTCGTCACCCGACGCGCCACGGGTGGCCTGCCCCCGGAAATCTGATCCAGGTATTATGAGAGTCCAGCGGCCCCGGAGAGGGGCGAGGAGGACTCTCGATGTCACGACGAAGGAAGCGGCATAGCCCGGAGCAGATCATCCGTAAGCTGCGGGATGCCGACGCCATGCTGGCGGGCGGCAAGACGATCGGCGAGGTCTGCCAGGCCCTGGAGACCAGCGAGCAGACCTTCCACCGCTGGCGGAACCAATACGGCGGCATGAAGGCCGAGGAAGCCAAGCGGCTGAAGAAACTGGAGGAGGAGAACAAGCGGCTCAAGCGGCTGCTGGCCGAAGCGGAACTCGACAAGGCGATTCTGCGTGAGGTGTTGGAGGGAAACTGACCAGTCCTGCACGCCGCAGGGAGGCGGTTCACGAGGCCCGGCGGAAGCTGGGCGTTTCGGAGCGTCGGGCGTGCAGGGCGTTGGGGCAACCGCGAGCGACCCAGCGTTACCGGCCGCTGCCGCGCGAGTTCGAGCGACGGCTGGTGGGGCGGATGCTGGAACTGGTGCGAGAGCACCCGCGTTACGGATATCGGCGAATTTGGGCCTTGTTGCGACGAGAGGGCTGGCGTGTGAATCGCAAACGCATCTACCGGCTTTGGCGTCGGGAGGGGCTGAAAGTGCCGCAAAAGCAGCGAAAGAAGCGGCACTTGGGCCACAGTGCCAACGGTTGCGCCCGCCGTCGGGCGGAGCATAAAGACCACATTTGGGCGTGGGATTTCATCCACGATCGGACACGTGACGGTCGGCCATTGAAGTGGCTTACACTGGTGGACGAGTACACCCGGGAGAACCTGGCCCTGGAGGTTGGGCGAGGCATGACGGCGGAGGAGGTGATCGACGTGTTGGCCGAGTTGTTCGTCGTTCGCGGAGTGCCGAGGCACATCCGCAGCGACAACGGGCCGGAGTTCATCGCCACGGCGATCCGGGAGTGGCTCGGCCATGCTGGTGTGAAGACACTTTACATCGAGCCAGGCAGCCCGTGGGAGAACGGCTACGCGGAGTCGTTCAACAGCCGTTTCCGCGACGAGTTGCTGGCCCGTGAGGAGTGCGACACCCTTTCCGAGGCGCGGGCCTATGGCACGCGGTATCGTTTGGAGTACAATCACCGGCGGCCACACAGTGCGTTGGGGTACCGGACCCCGGCGGAGTTTGCCGCCGGCTGTGCTGCTTCGGGCTTCGCTACGCTCAGCCCTCAGCAGCACAGCCGAACCCCTGGAATCAACCCTTTACCTGCTTCCCAAACCGTACTCTCATAACACCTGGTACAAGAAACGGGGCGCCCCCACT
>JAUCQB010000187.1 GCA_030372985.1 Phycisphaerae bacterium | reverse complement strand
ACAACCACCGGGTACGGCGGGCCGAGCGGATGCCCGAGTCGGTCTTCCACGCGGTGGTCGGCGGCGTCGGCACCTGCTCGCGAATGCGCGTGATCAGCGAGTGCAGGTCGCTCTCCACATCGTACGGAAAAGTGCCTGTCAGCAATTCGTAGAGAATCACGCCCAGCGAATACACATCCGTGCGCACATCGATCTCGTCGGGGTTTCCGCGGGTCTGTTCCGGCGACATGTAGGCCGGGGCGCCGACGACCTGACCAGCTCGCGACACGTGTATGTCGTCGATCTGGCCGACCGACCGGGCCAGGCCGAAGTCGACCACCTTGGGTTGGCCGTCGGCATCCACCAGGATGTTCGACGGCTTGAGATCGCGATGCATGATCCCCCGCTGGTGAGCATAGCTGACCGCATCACACACCCGGGCGAACAGCTCCAGCGTCTCACCCAGCGACTGGCCGCGTTCCCTGACATATTGAGTCAGCGGCAAACCGTGGACGTACTCCATCACGCAGAACCGACGGCCGTCGGGCAGCACGCCCGAGTCGTGAACGGTGACGATTCCTGCGTGCCGCAGCCGGGCCGCGATCAGGATCTCGCGTTCGAACCGCTTCGCGGCGGAGGAGGAAGGGCCGGGGCCGTCCTTCAGCAGCTTGATAACCACCTCGCGACGGGGGAATTGTTGAATGGCACGATAGACAACCCCCTGGCCGCCTTCCCCCAGCAGCTCTCCCGCCTCGTAGCCCTCGATCGCCGGACACCCGGCCGCAACCGGTTTCGTCCGCACGTCAAGCGGCACGGTAGCAGAATCCCGCGGCGGTTCGGCCTTCACCGCCGACTTGATCTCCTCGGCAAAGGCCTGGTTCTGGATGCACTCGTCGCGAAGGGCCCGGCAGGCCTGGCAATGCTCGATGTGCTCCTGAACGGGCGCGGCTTCCGCCTCATCCAGCAGGCCGACCACCAGAGACTCGATCTGCTTCATCGTCGGGTGTGCGGTTGTGTCGAGTGTGCTTACCATATCTCCTCCATCCGTGGCAGGAGCTCTCGTGCCCGTGAAAGCACGCGGTTCTTGGCGATGTAGACGGCGTTCTCGGTCATGCCCAGCTTGGCGGCGACGGCATCCACCGGCCAGTCCTGCAAGACATAGAGATCGAATGCCTCATAGGTCTTCGGCTGCACCTCCTGGGCCGCCTCCGCAAGACAGGCCTTGAGCACCGCCTGCTGCCATGTGTTCGTCCAGGTCTTCTCCATCTCGTCCGCCGAGGGGATCCGGTCCAGGAAGCACGTGCCGGATGTCTCGGGACAGACCACGTTTTCGCGCATCCGCCGGCGAAGCACATCGGTGCACTTGTGGCTGGCGATGGCGAACAGCCAGCTTCGTAGCCGCCCCTTGTTGTGGTCGAAGCCCCCGTGGCCGTAACTCTGGACAAAGGCCATCACTGTTTCCTGCCCGATGTCCTCGGCATCGCTGTCGGTCAGGCCCTGTTTGCGGGCGAAGGCTACGATCATCGGCCAGTAGCGTTCGTGGAACTGCTTCCAGCCTTCCGAGTCGCCGGCCTGCAACAGGAGTTCCAGCAGGGTGGTGCTCGTGACGGTGTTCACTCGCGGGCTCCGCGAAAAAAAGCGTTTCGCTGGCTCTCAGCGATCAGCGGTCAGCTTTCAGCCCCAATATGCTCGAACGAGAATCTCTTCTCGTTGGCTGTCACCGATCAGCGAT
>JAUCQB010000186.1 GCA_030372985.1 Phycisphaerae bacterium | reverse complement strand
GGGGGGGGGGGGGCCCCCCCGCTTCTTGTTTATTCAAGCCTTCATAGCGCAGAAATATCGGACCTCCAGAGGGCGTTTCGGGTGCGCGAGGTCCGATATTCGCGAGACCGCGTTTCGCCTCCGAAATAATCCGCCGAAGGTGCCGGGCAATAACTAAAGACACCTCCCATTCTCTGTCGAAATGCCGATTGTCCCTATCGGACCCGCTCAGCAAGGGCGGCATGCAAGGGGGTTCGAAGGAGGAATCGTCGACTGTCGATCAAGACGTCGGCAGCCAACCCGCCGAGGCGGCGGGAGGTCGATCACGAGGATCGACTGGGACGATAGGCTCTCGCCGTGGCGGCCGAAAGGTCGTGCCGGTGGGCCCGCCGGCAAGGGCGGAATCGCTTGAAGGCGGGTAGAGTCATCGGCTGGGACCTCGGGTCCCGGCCCCGGATCGCAAGGTCGCGCTCCGGGCGGAGCAGGTTTCCACGGCCTGCCCGAACGTCAGGGAGGATGCCATGCGTATCAACACCAATGTCGCCGCCATCGCGACAGCCAACCGCCTGTTCAACAACCAGGCCGACTTGAACGTCCATATCGAGCGGCTCAGCACCGGGCTGAGGATCAATCGCGGAGCCGATGACCCGGCCGGTCTGATCGCCTCGGAGGTGCTCCGCAGCCAGATCCAGGGAATCAGCCAGGCCCTCGAGAATTCCCAGCGAGCGGTCAATGTCATCAGCGTGGCCGAAGCTTCGCTCAATGAGATTTCGTCGCTGATTCTCGACCTGCGAGGCCTGATCACCCATGCCGCAAATGAAGGGGCAATCAGCCAGGCGGAAATCGAGGCCGACCAGCTCCAGGTCGACTCGATTCTCGAAGCCATCGATCGAATCGCGAATACCACGAGCTTCGCTGGCCGCAGGCTCATCGACGGCAGCCTGTCCTACACCGTCTCAGGTCTCCATACTTCAGCCATTGCCAGGGCGATGCTTTTCGGAGCCAGGGTCCCGGAGGATGGGGCTACCCGGGTGACGGTTTCCGTGGTCCAGTCTGCGCAAACGGCCCAGTTGGCGTACGCCGGCAGCTCGATTGACCACAACGTCACGCTTGAGCTGAAGGGAACATTGGGAACGGAAATCGTGGCCATCAGCAGTGGTTCGAGCGTGGAGCAGATCGCCGCGACCATCAACGCCAGCACGCTCGTCACAGGGGTTTCTGCGACTGTCAGCGGGACCGGGTCAGGCGCGGCGCTTCTGCTCAACAGCGTGGAGTTCGGCGAGGACGCCTTTGTGTCGGTCCAGCCGCTGGAAGGCGATTTCATCGTCGCCGCAGGCGCCAGAACCCAGGACAACGGTCGGGATGCAGGCGTGCTCATCAACGGCCAGGCGGCGTCCTTCAACGCCTTGACCGGCCTGCTTCGGGCGAACGGGCTGGACATGGAAATCGAACTGACCGTAGCCGGTGCCACCACGCTCGGGAGCACGGATTTCTACATCACCGGCGGGGGTGCCATGTTCCAGATCGGGCCGGAGGTCCATCCCGGCGGCCAGATTTCCATTGGCATCCCCTCGGTCGGAACGGCCCATCTGGGCGACGTCCAGAACGGTTTCCTGAATACCATCGGCGGGGCCGGACGCAATTCGCTCGTCGGCGGTCATGCCGCCCAGGCCGGGGAAGTGGTCACCAAGGCCTTGAATCAGGTTGCCGTCCTGCGCGGCCGTCTCGGTTCATTGCAGCGCAACCAGATCGAAACGAACATGGACAGCCAGAGAGTTGCCCTCGAAAACGTCATGGCGTCCGAGTCGGCCATCCGCGACGCCGACATCGCCACAGAGGTCGCCAACCTGACCCGTGCGCAGATTCTGGTCAAGAGCACCTCCACCGTCCTTGGCATCGCCAACCAGTTGCCGGCTAATGCGCTGTCGTTGCTGCAAGGCTAGCGCCGGCAAGCGGACAGACGAATAACGATCAGCGGCCGGCTCAGGGCGCTGCTCCGGGCCGGCCGTTCTTGTTAGTGTGGGGCCGACGTCAACCCGCACAAGCAGCCAGTCGTCCGATAATAACGTTTTCGCCATGCTCCTGCGGCCCGATTCGCTCGCAAAAACCCTGCCTCAAGTCGCCCACTTTCGTGGTGGAGTTTGCCCCCGGATGACACCGATGAATAGATAGATCAGGAGGGGTCTGCGCGCAAGCAACGGAGGTGTTCGCATGGGTACGATCTCGTCAGGGGTCGGCCTGATTTCAGGCTTGAACATTCAGGACCTCGTCAGCCAACTGATCGAGATCGAGAGCCGGCCGATCGCGCGGCTCGAACAGCGTGTGACGGACACGCAGGCACGGCAGGCGGCCTACACCGAGCTGAGCGCTCTGCTTCTTGGGGCAAAGGGTCTGATTCATACTTTCGTGTTGCCCTCTGCATTCAAGGTCAAGACGGCCAACAGTTCCAACGAAAGCGTCTTGACGGCCACGGCCAATACATCCGCGAGCGCCGGGACGTACAGTTTTCTCGTCAAGTCGCTCGCCACCTCGCATCAGTTCGTATCCTCGGGCTTCGCCGACCCCGACAAGACCCCGGTCGGAGCCGGGACCCTCGTTTTTGCACCTTCGCAGGCGCGACTGGACCCAAAGACCTCTATATCAACACTGAACGGCTTCAACGGGATCCGGCGAGGAATGATCCGGATCACGGATCGAAGCGGCGCCTCCGCGGACATTGATCTGCGGGCCGTCACCAACGTCGGCGACATCCTCAATGCGGTCAACTCGCAGGCGGGAATCAGTGTCAAGGCCGAGGTGAGTGGAGGTCGAATTGTCCTTACCGATAACACCGGCCTGTCCTCGGGGAATCTTGTTGTTTCTGATGTCTCCGGCGGCGCCGCCGGCGACCTGGGAATCGCGGGTACCTTTGCGTCCGGGCAGTCGCTGGGCAAGGACATGCTGTGGATGACCGCGAGCACCCGGCTGGCGGCTCTCAACGACGGATTGGGTGTCCGGTCCAACGGGCTGTTGTCCGACATGCGCTTCGAGCTGAAAGGCGGCGAGGTCTTTGAGGCCACGCTGTCCGAGAACCTGCGTTTTACCATGAACCTGTCGGCGCTGAATTCCGGCCGGGGCGTGCGGGCCGACGAAAACGGCCAGCGGGTCATTCGCATCACCAATCGGGCGGGCCGGACCGCCGATATCGATCTCTCGTCCGCCCAGACGCTGCAGGATGTGACCGACGCGATCGCCAGCGCGGGGCTTTTGCTCAACGTCTCCATCTCGGGCAACAAGCTGGTGATTTCCGACACCTCCGGGGGCACCGCACGCAACCTGCGTATCGAGGATCTTGAGGGTTACGCGGCTGCGGACCTGGGCATCGTCGCGGACACGGCCGAGAATGGGATCACCGGCCAGGAGATCTACCGGGTCCGGACGATCGGCGAGGTCCTCCTCGCCATCCAGTATGCCGAGGGCAACAACGGCTACCTCACCGCGGCTCTATCCGCCGACGGCAAGGGGATTACCATCACTGACAACACCACCGGCCTGAATGATACACTCATTTCGGCGGTCAACGGCTCACTTGCGGCCTACGATCTGGGCCTGCTGGATTCGCGATCTGCCACGGAGCGCTCTTTGAGTGGGAACACGTTGACCGGCAGCGATCTCCTGGGCGGCTTGAACACGGTCATGCTCAAATCGCTGAACGGGGGGGGCGGCGTGAGGACCGGCCTGGTCGAGTTCACGCGAGCGAACGGAGAGACCTTCTCCCTCGATTTCACGAACGCCAAAACGCTTGCGGACGTCATCGGAATCATCAACGCGGACGGGCGGCTCCGAGCCGAGGTGGAGGTGAGTGGAACCGAGATTGCGATTACCGACACGAGCGGCGGAACCGGGACAATGTCCGCCACAGGCTCGCTTGCCGAGGACCTCGGCCTGACGGGACGGGACGGCCAGCTCGTCAGCGGCGACCTCCGTCGCCAGTACATCTCGGAGAACACGCCGCTGGCTTCATTGTTCAACGGCAAGGGGATTCAATATGGCCAGATCCGCCTGAGCGACAGCCAGGGCCATTCGGTCACGCTTGCCCTCTTACAGGACGTTCATCGCACCGTCGGCGATGTCCTTCGGGACATCAATCGGCTGTCGATCGGAATTGAAGCCGCTGTCAACGAGAACGGCGACGGAATCAAGCTGGTGGATACCGCCGGCGGACCGCTTACGATGAGCGTCACCAATGTATCCGGGGGGCGGACTGCGACCGACCTGGGCCTCACCGGCCCCGCGGAAGACGGGGCAATTGTCAGCAGTTACGGCGGCAAGGTCGAGGTGGATGCCGATGACACCCTGTACGATCTGGTGACCAAGATCAACGACGCGGACATCGGCGTACGTGCCGGGGTCATCAACGACGGCTCCGCCTGGGAGCCCTTCCGTCTGATGCTGACCTCCGAAACCAGCGGCTTGGCGGGACAGTTGGCCTTCCACGCGACGCCCGGCATGATGAAGCTTGATCTGCTTACCGAGGCCAGGGATGCGGTGATCGTCGCTGGTGACCTCAATTCGTCCAATGCCATCGTCATGGCCAGCGGCAGCAACACCGTTGACAACGCCATCCAGGGGGTAACGCTCAAACTCGCCCAGACCAGCGACGTCCCCGTGACGGTGAATATCAGCAACGATGTTGAAACCGTCGTCGCAGGCATCAAAGGGTTTGTCGAGGCATTCAACCTCTTCGTGGATAAGGTCGCGGAGTTGACCAAGTACGAGGTGGACACGGGCACAAGAGGGCTGCTGCTGGGCGATGGCACGACGCTGCAGATTCGTGATTCAATCTACCGGGTGCTGCTGGGGAGTGTCAACGACAAATCCCTCAGGTACACCAACGTCACACAGGTGGGGCTCACGCTGATGACCCAGAGCGGCGGGAAACTCCAGTTCAACGAGGAGAAATTCCGGAGCGCCTTTGAGGAGGACCCGGATGCGGTGAATCAACTCTTCACCCGCATCGTCAAAGACGAGAATGGCAAATCTGTTCAGGTCGGAATCGCCGGCCAGCTCGACAACCTCCTGTCGCGGCTGACCAGCAGCGCGGACGGGACCTTGGCTCTTCGCAACAAGACCTTGCAGGATGAGATCGATCAGTACGTGAAGCGGCAGGCCGAGCTTCAGGAACGGATCGACGCGAAGGAAGCCCAGTTGTACGCCAGGTTCTATGCCATGGAGACGGCCTTGGCCTCGCTGCAGAGTCAGCAGAGCGCGCTGACCAGCCTGGCCGCCATGGCCAACTCGACGAGTTGAAGGGTGCGGCAAGAAATCGCTCTGAGAACGTGGGAACAATGATATTTCCGGACGATGCCTTTCTGACGGTGTGTGAGGGGGTACCGTTCCTGCGGGCAGGCGAGGACCTGAGGGTTCCCGGAAAGAGGTGAACCGAGCTTCCCTCATAACCGATAAGATCACCGACGATGAGCCGGGAACCGAACCCATATCTGCGAGACGCCGTCCTGACGGCCGGCCCCGAGCAACTCCAACTGATGCTCTACGACGGGGCTATTCGGTTCACCCGACAGGGTATCCGGGCCATCGAGCAACAGAATTGGGAGGAGTGCTTCACCGCTCTCAACCGAGCTCAGCAGATCGTTCTGGAACTGCTCAACGCACTCAACTACGATGTGGACCGGCAACTGTGCACCCGGATGGCGAGCATCTATAACTTCATCTATCGCAAGCTGATAGAAGCCTGTTCCCGTCGCGAAATCCTGGCTGCCAACGATGCTTTGGGGCTCCTGGAATTCCAGCGGGAGACTTGGGTCATGCTGATCGAGAAGCTCAAGGCGGATCGTTCCGGCGTTCAGTCGTCACCGGTGGCCGACGTCCAGCCGTCCAACGTCGAGCCGCTGTCCTGCAGTTACGGGAAGCTGTGTGTCGAGGGGTGAGCCCCGGAGTGCCTTGACCGGTCTGTACCCCCTTCATATAGTCCCGAACGACTTTGTCTGGACAAGCAACCGTCGCCTTCCCGATGTTTTTTCTGACGTCCAGACGGGGCAGTCGTTCGGTTGCAGCAACAGGTGTACCCGCCTAGGCCGTTCCGGGCAGGAGGCTTCACGATGGCGAATCAAATCGGTGTTCCCGGCAGCGGTGGTCTGATGAGAATCGGATCTTCTTCGGAACTTCCGTTGAAGGCCGGACGTGCGAGGCCGGTGCCGGCCGACCGGCTTGCCCGCCTGGTCAGACGGGGGAAGGCATTATTCTGCCGATGCATCCTTCTGGCCGCGTGCACCGTTCCATGGATGCCGCCGGCCCATGCGCAGAACGTCGCGACAACCACGCAGGCGGCACCGCCCTCGGCGGCACTCGCGAGCCTGTCTGGTATTGCGGAAGTGAGGCCGGGGATGTCCAGCAGCGAGCTGATCGAGTTGGCTCGCCGATTGGCCCAATCTCGCAGGTGGCAGGATGCGGAGAAGATTCTCACCGAGGTGATCCGGCAGGAGCCCCGCAATCTCGCGGCGTATCAGTTGGCGGCCCAGGTGTACGAGATCCAGGCATCGGCGGTTCGCGCAGATGCCTCGATTCCCGATGCGGCCGAGAAGAGCAACACGCTGATCGATCAGGCGGTCAAGACCTACACGGAGTATGCCGGTCCGCTCGCGCTGGAAATGGGTGATATTGCCACGGCGGAAGAAATCTACAGGACCGTGCTGCGAGACGAGCGGCATCGGTACAACCCGCGGGCACTGCTCGGGATCGCACGTGTGATGCGGGCCAAGGGCAGCATGGAAGCCATCGACCGTTACAAGACGTACGTCAATCCGCGCGTCTGTGAGGACGGGGCAAAGGATGCGCAGGCTCATCTGGAACTGGGCAGGCTCTACTACGAACGGAGATACTTCAATCAGGCCGTCAGCACCCTTGAAAAAGCTCGATCCCTGGATCCCGAGAACGCCGAGA
This sequence comes from Phycisphaerae bacterium, assembly GCA_030372985.1. Taxonomy (GTDB): domain Bacteria; phylum Planctomycetota; class Phycisphaerae; order UBA1845; family PWPN01; genus JAUCQB01. Next base: position 35,627 of record JAUCQB010000186.1, on the reverse strand, counting down.
TTCTTCTGGAACTGGCGAGAGCCTATCAGGATACGGCGTTTCGTCCCAAGGCTCTGGCAGTCGCCGAAGATGCCGTCAGAAAGGATCCGGGCAACCCTGCCTATAGAAGCTTTTACGCACAAATGCTGCTTGCGCAGAGCGGTGCGCAGCAGACAGGGAGTTCGATGTCCGCAGAGAACCGCCGGCTGTTCGATGCTGCTCGGACGGAGATCGACGGAGCGGTTCGGCTGGCTCGCGCCGGCGTTCAGAATGCTCCGGTCGACATGATGCGGTTAAGAGTTCTTCTCGGGTGTTTTCAGGTTCAGCAGCAGATTCTGTCGGTGGCGGCCGGCATCGACCCGGGGGACGTTCGGGTGGTCGTTGAGTTGGCCCGGTGCCGCCAGGAAATCACAGCCGTTCAACACACAATGCAGCTTCATGGCGTCTTGAGCGATTTGAAGCGCGCGCCGCCAGCCGCTCGCGCCGATCGAGCCTATCTCGAGCTGCTCGCCGATCTTCAGTTCCGCGTGCATCTGGTTCAAGAGGCCGAAGAAACCTGCAAAGAACTGCTGAAGTTGGATCCAGATAACGGCTTGGCGAAGGCGATCCTCGAACAGGTGGCGTCGGCTGGCGCTACGTCTCAGCCGGGACCGGGCACGGCCCCCTCGAAGTAACTGGTGAGAGCCGCCTTCCAAGCCGGGGGCTTCTCACATACAATAACAGGTCCAGCCCGGGGTGCCGGTAACGCCGCTGGGTGATCGGCGTGTGCGTTTCCGGCGGTTGGTCCCAAGCCGTACGAGCAAAACCGCTGACCACAGGCCCGGCTGGTTGAAAGGCGCTGCGGAGAACGGGCGCGCCGATGCAGGCAAGCGGTATTGCATCCGCGCCCGATAGATGGAAGGATCAGAAGGTATGTCAGATTTCAGGATACAGCCGTCGCAGCGATTGCTGCGGCTGCCGCCGTACCTGTTCGCGAAAATCAATGCCCTCAAGCACAAAAAACGCCAGGAGGGCATCGACATGATCGATCTGGGCATGGGCAATCCGACCGACCCCACGCCCCAGCTCATCGTCGACAAACTCTGCGAGGCGGCGCGAGATCCTCGCAACCAGCGATACAGTGCTTCCAAGGGCGTGTTCAACCTGCGCCGCGATGTCGCTCGACACTACCACGAACGGTACGGAGTTGAAGTGGACCCGGAGACCGAGGTCGTGGCCTGCATCGGCAGCAAAGAGGGGATCAGCCATCTGCTGCTGGCAATGCTTGGACCGGGCGACACCGCTGTCGTTGGAGATCCCGCCTTTCCCATTCACGTCTACGGCGTGGCCCTGGCGGGCGCGAACGTGATCTCGGTGCCCTTGGGCAACGACGAGGCTTTCCTGGAGCGGATTCGCTACGTGGTCCAGCATCTATATCCGCGGCCCAAGCTCCTGATCCTCAACTACCCGCACAACCCGACCGCCATGACGGTCGACCTGCCGTTCTTCACCAGGACGGTTGCACTGGCCAGGGAGTTCGGCGTCGCCGTGCTCCACGACTTTGCCTATGGTGAGACCTGCTTCGACGGCTACAAGGCCCCCAGCTTCCTTGCCGCAGAGGGAGCCAAGGAAGTGGGCGTCGAATTCACCACCATGAGCAAGCCCTACAATATGGCCGGCTGGCGCATCGGCTTCTGCGTCGGCAACCGGACCATGTGCGAGGCGCTTGGGACGATCAAGGGGTATTACGATTACGGCATCTTCCAGGCGGTTCAGATCGCCTCGATCATCGCCCTGCGACATTGCCGTGACTTTGTTGAAGAGCAGGCTCAGGCGTACCAGCGGCGGCGGGACGTTGTCCTGGAATGGTGCGAACGCCTCGGCTGGCAGGCGGAGAAATGCCGGGCGAGCATGTTTGTCTGGGCGAAAGTCAGGGACGAGCACCTGGCCGGTCAGTCGTCGATCGATTTTACCATGCGGATGATGGAAGAGGCCGAGGTGGCCCTGGCTCCGGGGCGGGCCTTTGGCGAGAACGGCGAGGGATACGTTCGAATCGCCCTGGTGGAAAACGAGCAGCGTCTGCGGCAGGCGATGCGGCAGATTCATCGTGCGCTCAGCAAGACGCCGGTCAAAAGCGCGTCGGTCAAACGCCGGCCTGCCGACCCCGGCCGGATCCCGCAGCCGTCGGAAGTGATCATTCCCGACGAATAGGAGCCGCCGGTCCGGCGGTCTCGAATCGTGATAGCCATCGTAAACTACGGGATGGGAAACCTGCGCAGCGTGCAGAAGGCCCTTGAGCAGGTTGGGGTCTCGGCTGGAATCGTCTCCGTGCCGGCTGAGGTCGCCCGCGCCGAAAAGGTCATCCTTCCCGGTGTCGGTGCGTTCGGTGATGCGATGGCAAACCTCCGCGAGAGAGGTCTGGTTGAACCGCTGATTGAGGCAGCGCGGTCCGACCGGCCGTTCCTGGGCATCTGTCTCGGACTGCAACTCCTGTTCGACGTGAGTTACGAGGAAGGCGAGTTCGAGGGACTGGGCATCATCCCGGGCCAGGTGTTGCGCTTCAGTTTCTCGGGTCGGCCCGAGGCCGCCGGTCTCAAGGTCCCGCACATGGGATGGAACCAGGTCGCCTGGACGAAACCCTGCCCCCTGCTCGGAAACCTGGCCAGCCCGCAGTACTTCTACTTCGTCCACTCGTTCTACGTGTCGCCGGTCGATTCCTCTGTCTCCTGCGGCCTGTGCGACTATGGGGGGCTGTTCACGGCGATGATCTGGCGCGACAACCTCTATGCCACGCAATTTCACCCCGAAAAAAGCCAGAAAGTCGGCCTGAGGATTCTTGAGAACTTCGCTCGGTTGTGAAGGGCTGCCCGCCCGCCGAACAGAACCTCCTTGTCCTGCGACGGCGTTCGCGTCGGTTCCTGTTGTCGCTTCAGCCGGTTGCGCTCGCATCAGTTGAGCACCAATGCACGCAGGCTCCGCGCTCGCGAACCTGCAAACCGTCCTTGACGGGCACCCCCCCTGTTCGTGGCCCCCATTGGCCTTGCTGATCAGGCTGAGCCTTCGAGTGCCCCTAACGCGGACCGCCTTTTTGCGGCCGCAACCCAATCGCACTGCGACCCAAAAACATGCGCGCAAAATGCGCACCAGTCGCGACGGAAGAGACTACGGCGGTTCTTTTACGTCCCCGGCGCGGCCTACTTGGTGGGCGCATTGGACAGTTCCGTCGTCGGTTGCGCTGCCGGTTGCGTAGATCGGATCTTGGTGGTCAGTTCGATTTGGGTTGATGCGCCGGCAGGGCGACTTGGACCTGAGGGAAGACCGCCAGCGGCCTGGGATCTGACGGCTGTCCCTCGCGACCATACCTATTTTTTTGCTCTGAAGTCAAGGTCTGTTCATGATGGCTCAACCGCGTCCGTACGCTACAGGCCATGCCGGAAACCAAGGTGAGCAGCGAAATACGACGACGCTCGGATGTCCAGGCACTTCCGATCAAAGGCGGGAATGCGCGGATTCAACGCGAAGTGAGGCGTTACTTCTGGGGCCAGGATCCCAGACAGAGAGACCGTTGTTGCTCTGTCCAGGCCCGGAGGTCGGCGGGCAGGGTGGCTTCTTTCAACGCCCTGTCGAACCACTCAAGGGCCTCGGCCTCGCGGCCCAGTCGCCGAAACAACTCTCCCAGCAGATACATCGCCGACGGCCGATTCCCGGCAGGTACCAGATCGGCGAGCAATGCCCGTTCGAAGCAGTCCGCCGCCCGTTGCTGATGCTCTCTCTCGCGAACCATCGATTCCAGCATTGTGGCCATGCCGGTCCGGAGATCGTCCGAAAAGAAGCCGGCATCGGCCTGCTGCAGGCGGCGGAGGATCGAACCGGCTTGCGCGTTCTCGCCGTGTCTCCTGAGGATCAAAGCGAGGGCAAGCTCGATATAGGGCCGCTGGTAGCGTGTGAATCTGCCCGTCAGCAGGGCCTCGCTTGTGCGCGTGGCAAGCTTCATCTCGACATCCAGCTGGTTGTCGGTCGGGCCGAGCGGAGGCCGCCATCGTTCGATATAGGCGAGGGCCCGCTTCAGTCGCGAGTCGGGCGGAAGGTGGGATCCTTTTTCTCGTTCGACCCAGGAGAACCGCAGGTGCAGCCAGGCAATCGCCTCGTCTGATTTGTGCCGCCATTGGTAGCAGGTCAGCGCCAGCGCATAACGCGCGGAAGCATCCAGCTCGCCAGGATCGCTGTCAGGGCCGAAGCCGGGCGGCAAGGTGAGTCGCGGCGATCGGAGAATCTGATCGGTAACGTCGGGCGGCAGCGTCACGCTCGGATCGAAATCCGCCAGATAGCCGCTGTATCCGCAGCGCGGGCAGGTGGAGATGCGGTAGAACTCGGGTTGAGCCCCCAGTGACCTGGCGAACAGGTCGCGATCCACGCCCCCACGCGTGTTGCTCCGGACGCAGACGACGGTGGTGAAAGCCTTGCGACATGCCGGGCAGTCGAGCTGGGTTCTCCCCAACATGGAGAGAGCATCTTCCCTGTCGGGTGCCGGGCCGGCGAAGAGGGCGGCGATGCATAGATAGAGTGCGATCATAACGATCCTCGTTGGGCACCGGCATTTTGTACCAGCGTCTGCTGGATGGCAACCATGGCAGCCCGGCCGCGTGGAGGAATCTGCGAATCACGGCGGAGACGTGTCTGCATTCCGGCAGGTTATGTCTGGTGAGGCACTTCGGGCGCCGCGACGCTCAAACAGAGCTCAACGCTTGCGGCGGCGGCGAGGGAACAGGTAGAAGCCGGCGGCCGCCGCGGCCAGCAGGGCCAACATGCCCGGCTCCGGAATGGCCGTCGGCAGGATCCGGTCCTGAGCTTTTTCGCGGCAGGCCGGGCAATCGACATCGAGCAATCCTTCGGGAATGATCACCTTGGACAACAGATCGCTCGACGGTTGCTTGTCCAGCAAGCTGGCCAGAACCGAGTTGTTGATCAACTGCGCCAACTCGTCGTCGTTCAGCAGTTGACCGGCTTGCAGACGGGCGATGAGCTGCTCGATGCGACCGCCGCCCAGGCTGAGGCCCGCCAGGGTGCTGTCGAACGCCGCGAAGGGGTTGTCGGTTCCGAACTCCTCGAAGAACGGGTCGGTCACGACTGCCGCAGCGTCCAGCCAGATATTCCCCGAGAGGTTAATCGGGCCGATGTCATAGTCGAGCCTGGCCGAAAGGTCTTCAATCTCGCCATGCTTGTTGGTGGCTGTTGCCCGGTTGGATGCCTGAAGAGTGATGTCGTAGAAACCCCACGCGTTCACGTACGTGTCAACGTCCAGCAGCAGGCTTCCGTCAATGACCACATCCTGGACGTCAAGGTAGCTTTCGTAACGGTAATCCAGTGGAGCGCCTTTTGTGTTGAGTGCGAACCTGACGGCCGGCACGAGTCGTTCACTGTAGGTAGCGCTCATGGCAACCGCGCCGCTCTCCATGACCAGGTCGCCGAAACCAAGATAGAAGTGCGTGTTGTTGTAGTACGGCAGCCCGGTGTCGGGGTCAACGATGGACACGTTCAGCGTGTAGCCCTTGCTCAGCGGGTCGTACTCTTTTCCGAACCTGACGCCGTAGAGCTGGAGCCCGTATCGCAGATCATCTCCGATTCCGGCCATGGCCACGTCAGAGACACCCACGCCGATCAGAGCGACCAGTGCAGTCATCAGTTTCAATTGCGGGGTATTCATGCTCGTATCTCCCGTATTCGCCGTCCGGTATCAACGGACCAGCATCAGCGATGGCCCGCACATGCGCGAGACCAGCGCAAACCCCGGCCTCAGAGTTACCATCATTGTATGTTCATCGACCGTCCAGCGGAAGGTGTTCAACTCAAGAGTGCTGGCGAAACCGAGGCTTATGCGTTTTTTCGGTCTGTTGATGCGGGATGGAGGAATCGCGCTCTGTTATCGGACGCTATCGCCCGCGATTTCGATAAACCTCAGAATGCTTCGCACCCCGAGCTCGAAATCCCGAACATGGAAGAACTCGTTGGGACTATGCAGGTTGCAGTTGGGCATGGCGAAACCCATGAGCAGGCTGTCGGCCCCCAGGACCTTCTTGAACAGCGGGAGGATCGGCAGGGTTCCGCCTTCGTGGGCCAGGACCGGTTCGCGTCCAAAGCCCTCGGCCAGGGCCTGTCTTGCCATCTGCATACCCGGAGAATCAGGTGGACAGAGGTAAGCTCCGCATGTGGACCGGGTGGCGATGGTCAATTGGACGACCGGCGGGGCGGCTCGCCGGACGGCCTCATCGAAAGCCGCCGAGATCTTGTCGGGTTCCTGATACGCCACCAGACGCATGGAGATCTTGGCGCTCGCGGCGGCCGGTATGATGGTCGCAGAGCCTTCTCCCGTGAAGCCGCTGACCATTCCATTGACATCGAGCGTCGGTCGCACGCCGCATCGCTCGGCGCTGGAGAAGCCCTCCTCGCCGTAGGGGGCCCGGCTGCCGGTGGCGGCCAGCAGATCCGCGTCCGAGATGCCGCATGAGGCCAGCGTGCGCCGCTCCTCGGCGGACAGTTGCGCCACGTCGTCATAGAAGCCGGGTATGGTGACCCGCCGATGCTCGTCGTGCAAAGAAGCGATGATGGTCGCCAGGACATTCGCCGGATTGGCCACCGCACCTCCGTAGACGCCGCTGTGAAGATCGTGAGATGGGCCCCGGACGGTGATCTCCTTGTAGACCAGCCCGCGAGTGGAGCACGTCAGGGCCGGCGTGTCGGCATCCAGCTTGGCCGTGTCCGAAATAAGGACGTAGTCGCAGGCCAGCTTCTCGCGGTTGGACTCGATGAGCCCCGCCAGGTGCTTCGAGCCGATTTCCTCCTCGCCTTCGATGAGCAGCTTCACGCGCACCGGCCAGGTCGTCCCGGTGTCTTTCCAGCAACGCAGGGCCGCCAGATGAATCATGACCTGCCCCTTGTCGTCGGCGCTGCCGCGGGCATAGATGGCCCCATCGCGAATGGTCGGCTCGAACGGCGGGCTCTGCCAGAGGTTCAGGTCCCCGACGGGCTGGACGTCATAATGACCATACACCAGGAACGTTGGTGCCCCGACGACCGGACCGGTGTCGGCAAACACGGCCGGGTGGCCGCCGGTAGCCAGGATCTCGGCCTGCAGGCCGGCCTCGACCAGCCGGTCGCGGATCCATTCGACGCATCGCTGCATGGCATCCGCGTGCTCAGACAGGGTGGAAATGGTCGGGAAACGCAGAAAGTTCAGCAGCCCGGCGAGCCAGGCGTCTTTGTTCCGCTCGAACAGCAGTGTTGCGGCTCTCGAACTCATCGCGGCACCTCGCTTGGACGGCCATCAGATCGACCGCGAACATATTAAGCGGGATGTCCGGCTTGGGAAACAACTGAGCCGCCAGACTTCCATGGATGCCAGCAGAACATGGGCAGGTCCGGATATCAGGTGCGGGGGATATTCGGGGCAGTCACCCATCATTGACACCCGGGGACGTGACTGTTTACTGCCCGTCCGCCGGTTCGACAGCCTATCCGGCCAGTTCCTGCATTCTGGCGATGTAGAGCGGCACGTCCTTGTAAGGATCGGTGCCTTCGTACTCAAGGGTGACATAACCGCGGTAGCCGGCCTCGCGGATGATCTTGAAGATCTGGGCGAAGTCGGCGGGCTGGCGCTCCTTGGTGCCGGGCTTCTTGATCACTTCCGTCTTGAACTGGCAGATGATCGCGTGGGGGGCGGCCTTGGCGATGTTCTCGTAAGGGTTCTCGACGAAGTTGCCCGTGTCCAGATTGATGCCCAGCCAATCGCTCTTGACGGCATCGAGGATCTTGATCACCGCGTCGGCCGTTTCGGTGAGGTAGCCGTGGTTCTCGATCGCCAGGAAGACGCCTTTCGAACCGGCATACTCGCAGGCCTTTTTCATGCCTGCGATGGCATTGGCGAAGTCCTTGTCTCGTCCTGCGCCGGGCTGAGCCTTGCCGGCGAAGACGCGGATCGCCGGGGCCCCGAGCTTCACGCACACGTCTACCCAGTTGCGAACCGCCTCAAGCTCCTCGTCCAATCCCGGACCGGGCGGGAGGCAGAAGTTGTTACGCGTGGGGGATGCGCTGATCTCCAGTCCGGCCAGGAAGATCTTTCGCTTGAGATCGTACAAGTATTCGTCGTCGGTCTTGAGAAAGTAATAGGCCGTCGGTTCGATGGCATCGATGCCCAGCTTGACGCAAAGGTCAACGAGGTCGAAAAGCGACATTTTTCCTGGTTGGCCGGGCTGGTCCAGGAACTGGCGGAACGAGTAACCCGCCAAGCTGATTTTGAACCGCTTGGGGGATTGCGGCCGATCCTTTGGATCGCCGGCACCGGGGTCCGCAGCACGGGTCACGCCGGGGGTGAGCACGGAAGCCGACATTCCGGCTGCGGCGGTCAGAATCTGGCGGCGAGAGAAGGGACCGTTGTTCATGCTTGCTGCTCCTCGTTTGCGCGTCCGAGCGGTGGCGGGGTCAACACTCCCGATGCGATGACCGGCCGGGCACGCGGATGCTCGGGGTATTATGAAGCACATACGCCCCGGCGAAAAGGCAACCGACGGCCGTTCTTCTTGTCAACCCGGGCCGCGGCCGGGTTCAGGGAGGCTGCACGATCGCACGGAGTTGTGCCGTCCGACAGGGCCGGGTGCGATACAATACCCTCGAATGAAGAAACATCATCAAAGCCGCTCTGTCTGGATCCGCGATGACCGGCCGGTTACGCCGGAGGAAGTGGCTTGGCTGAAGACGCCCGCGGCACAGGCTGTCTGCGCCGCCATGATGGAGGACGAACCGGCAGATACGCCCGCGGCGATCGAGCGGTGGCGAGAGCGGCTTGAGCCTGAGCAGGTCGCCGCTGCCTGGAACCAGGTGCTCTTGAGACGGGCGGGGCGAGCCAAGTTCTCGCGGGCCGACGGGATGCTGTTTGACCGCGTCGGCCTGGAGCAGGCCAGTGACGAGGTGGTGGCGGCCCATAAGGCCGGGCGGTTCTCAGATTGCGGACGAGTGGCGGATCTCTGCTGCGGCATCGGTGGCGATACGCTCGCGCTGGCCGCGAGAGCCGAGGTCACGGCCGTGGATTGGTCGCGGTCGCGGGTTCTGATGGCCGAGCATAACGCGGCAGTCTATGGGGGAAGGATTGTCGGTAAGGTTGGCGACGTCCTGATCCAGAGGCCGGACGCGGATGCCATCCACATCGATCCCGATCGACGGCCGAAGGGGGCGCGCCGCCATGATCCCGTTCTTGCTTCACCCGATCTCGAAGAGCTCCAGCGACTGGTCGAACACTATCATCACGCGGCCATCAAGCTCTCGCCCGGGGCCGATCTCAGCCTGTTGCCATTCGACGCAGAAATCGAGCTGATCAGTCATCGGGGCGAGTGCAAGCAGGCGGTCATCTGGACGGGGAGATTCAAGCAGGTTGATCGGCGGGCCACCGTGTTGCCGGGCGGAGAAAGCGTTGTCTCTTCGGAAGCAGACCTGCCGCAGTGGCCCGAGCCGCGGGCATTGCGGCCCGGATGCTTCCTATATGAACCCGATGCCGCCGTCATTCGCGCTGACCTGGTCGGGGCGGTCGCGAGGCGGTTTGAACTGGCGCCGGTTGACAGGCGAATCGCCTACCTGCTGGGCAATCGAAGGGTATCCTCCTCGCTGGTTACGCCGTTTCAAGTGATCGACGTGACGGACTTCTCAGCCCGCAAAACGCGAGTATGGCTGGCGACTCACGATATCGGCAGGGTGGAGATCAAGACGCGGGGCTTCGCCTCCCGGCCCGAGGAACTGCTCCGCCACTTCCGCCTCAGGGGTCGCCATGAGGCAGTCCTGTTCCTGACGCGCGTGGCCGGTCGACCGATCGCCATCCTTGCCGAGCGATTGCATCGTTGACTTCATTACCGTGCCCGGTGCGCCCCGCAGACAGCATACAGCCCTCCTTCGCGGTTCATTCCCCGAGTCGGTGCAGGAGCGATGCCGCGGAGAAGGGCTGTGCTGTTCCGGGCCAGGTTGTCGAAGGTTCGCTTATCCCCACTTGCCCTTGTTCATGTGGCCCTGCAACTCGGTCATCGACAGCTTCATCATGACATAGCACGCCTGCAGGCTTTTCTGAAACACGTCCACGCAGCCGGGATCGAGGTTGTCCTGAATCCCGTCTTTGCATGCCCGCTCGATCTGCCGGGCCAGGTCGATCACATGGGCGTGGAGCATGTTGGTTCGCCGCGAACGCTCGACCAGGTTCGCCGCGTTGTCGTCCAGGGCAGTGAACTTCTCCGCCGGAGCCCCGCATTTCGGGCACACGGCCGGGGGGGCGTCGCCGTCATGCACATAACCGCACGAACATTTGAACTTCTTCTTCATGTTGTCCTGCCTTTCTTGCCGTCTCGACGGTCACCAATCGCGCCTCTCGGTTCCGAGACGGTCGCTCAAGCTTAGGCGACTACCGCCCTTCGGGCAAGCAGAAACCTGGGGCGGTTCTCGGTGGGGTGGATAGGGGCGTTGGCGTCCTGTGGCGGCGGACCGCCCGGCCTCACGGAATCTGTGCCAGGCAAGGGGTGCCCGGAGATTCTCCCTGGATTGAGGCCGATGACTCTACACCGTGTTGTCGGCTGCTCGGCTAGGTCTTCTCCACGATTCCGCATTTCGCGCGGACGAATTCGGGATCAAGATCAGCCCCGCATTCCCATTCGACCGTATCGAAGGCGATTCGCACTCGTCGGAACTGATCGAGGTCCTTGATCTTCTTGAACACGCCGAAGTCCAGATAGGGCTTCATGTCAAGAATACCCTCTGCACCGTCCTCAAAGACAACGGATAGAGAGAAGTCGTCGTTCGGATGGACGCGCACGATCGCTTGATACATTCGAAGACCCTCTTACTGTAGCGGCTGAATCCTGAACGGCTCATCCCCATTCATCACCAGATTCCAGTTAGCCATCAGTTCCTCTTGACGCAATTCTACCCAGGCCTGGACAAGTCTGCGCTGCCGGGGAGGAAGGGAACCCTCAATAATCTCTCCCGTCCGTATGTCAACTGACGCCTTGAATTCGTTGTAGAACGCATGAAAGTGCGGGGGATCGTGCTCACCGGGCGTAAAGTAAAGCCGAATGATGATGCCATAGAACATGGATATGGTCGGCATGTGGCACATCTCCTTTGTCCGTCGAGATTGTCTCACCGCGACAGGCGATCCAGCAACCTTTCTCTCTGCCCCTGGGCCCATATCTGTTATTTCGCACTTGCGCCACAGTGTACCCGCGGTCCGGTTCGCCAGACAATACCGGGTTGACGCGGTGTCTTCCGCAAGGCGACCACGACTCTGCTTACCGGGATGCCTTCACCTCCTGCCACAGCCGGCCGACTTGCTGTTCTCTGGGCTCCTGCGATTCCTCGTAGGAGGCAAGCGTCTTCTCCAACCCGTCCAGCAGGCGGGTCGCGGTGTCGAGGTAAGATTTGTCCGCCGCCGCTTGAGATTTCTCTGGCAGGGGAGTGATCTTGGCGGCTGCCTTGAGCTTGCGGCGCTGCTGGATGGTTGCGATGCAGTCTGCCGCCAGCCGTGCGTGAGCGGCCTCGTAGTCGGCGGGGATCTGCTCCCGGGCCAGGCGGTCGTGAAAAGCCCTCAGCCTGGCCAGCCTGTCGGCGAGCTTGCCGAGTTCGGGGTCATCGACGGAGATAGCAGGCCAGGGGCTGCCGATCTCCGCACCCCCGGGGCCTGCCGGCGAGCCGGCGTCTCCAAGCTCGATGTGAATGAACGACGTCTCCTGAACCGCCCCGTACGGCAGCATGACCGATTCGGCGTCGAAGTTATCATAGGCTCGGCCGTCGATCTGGACGGCTTTCACCGGCCCGCTTCCGGCAGTCGAGATGAACAGCCGCGATTTGCCGAAGCGAATCGGGAACTTCTGCTCCAGGGCGGTGATGCCTGGCGGAATATGCGGTATCAGCCTCAGTCCCTCCGCCGTGTACAGATACTCGAACAGCCCGCGGATCAGGGCTGCCGAGGGGCCGAATGTATCGTAGCACAGGTTGATCGGCTCGCCCGGCTGATAGACGTTGTCGCCGAAGTCGACCAGCGGATTGTCCATACGGAAGGTCCGGGCGAACTTCATGAGCTGCTTCATGGATTTGCGGGCATCCTCGTGTTTGCCCAGGCGGTAGTAGGCCATGAGCATGCGGGCCTCGCAAGTCGACCAATGGCCGCCGTTGACCCACCGGCCGAACTCCCACAGGCCTTTCGGCTGCTCGTACATGTCGTCGAGCGACGGGTAATTCGGGATGACGAAACCGTGCGGCCGCAGGCCAGGAATGGACGCTATCTTTGCATAGATTCTCTCGGCTTGAGGTTTGTCCACGACGCGGAAAGCGATGGCGTCGTGGTTGGGCGAGGTCTCGAAGTAGCCGTGTCTGGCCGCCCCGAAGACGCCGTGACGCGTGCCGTCGGGGTCGAGGCTCTTGATGAAGTACCCCTCGTCGGTGGTCACCTCGGGCAGGCCTTTGCGAGCCAGGTCGCGCCGCTCGGCGTACAGCTTCGCCTTGTCAGAAAACGCCGCCAGTTTCTCCAGTTCGATCAGCCGATCCAGGGCCGCGATGTAGGTGATCGACAGACCCGCGAGGTATGCCTTGTCGTATGTGCCGTCGGGCTTCTTCCAGCCGGCGTAGCTGGGGGCCAGCAGATTGCCGGCCGCTCCGGCCAGGAACAGATTGTTCTTTCGGTCGCGGCGTGACTCGATGAAGTTCGCGCTCCGCTCCAGCTTGGGCAGATACTTGGCGATCGCCTCCGGGTCGCGGCTGATCAGGAGCAGCTCGGCCTGCATCAGCACTCCCGCGGCGGTGAACTCCATGCCCCAGTCATGGATGCCCACCCGCCCGTCGCCCTGTTTGGCGACGAACCAGCCGGGACTGGCCGCGTCGCACAGGCACCCGTCCGGCGGTATCCACTCATACTTGGGCCCGTTGCCCATCTGGAACGGCCGGGTGGTCGTGCCGTCACCCATCTGGTCGAACCACAGATCCTGCGAGTTCTGCAGAAAGGTCGTCATCGGCTCGACGTAAAACGGCAGCGCGCAGTACGTCGTCCCGTAGCTGTTCTGGATCCACCATGCCCCCCACGTGGGCCCTTCGACGAGGCCATTCCACGCGGGCGTGTAGAGCATGGGCATGTTCTGGAATTCGGGGTCGGGGGCAAACATCCGCCGGGCGATGTCGAGCAGTTGGAGATATTCTACGTCCCCGCTGCCTGAGAAGTACTTGCCGGAGAATCGCTCGGCGGCCCGGCCCGGCCCGACGGCCGCAAAACAGATGGTTAACAAGGCGGTGAAGAGAGTGAAGTGGTGTTGACGGGGCATGTTGCACCTCCGTGGTTGCGATCAACGTGCAGACTATACCGGAGCGCACCGATCGAATCGAGCCGGGTGGCTCAGGTCATTCGTGGACCTGGGTTGACGATTGTCGGCGCGCGTCCAAGGTGCCGACGAGGGCGTCGGCACGACAGTGGGGCCGACGCCCTCGTCGGCCCTCGTTTGCCGGTTGGCAAACCCCTCGCCGCCTGTGGCTCATTTGGCGCGGATGATCCATGCCGCTATCTTGAGTCTGTTCAGATAGGATACGCCCATGGATTTGCTCTTGCACAACATGCCGTCGCTGGTTTTTGGTGGGGCGGGGGGCATCGGAGCGAGGATCGCCCGTACGCTGGCGGAGGAGGGGGCGCTGGTACACATTGCTGACCGCGACAAGGATGCAGCGGCCAGGACGGCATCCGCGATCGGCCGCGGGGTGGTCGGGCTGGGCTGCAACATCTGCGACCCCGAGCAGGTGCAGGCGGCGGTGGACCAGGTGGTCCGGGAGTGCGGCGGCCTGAAGATCGCAGTGCAGGCCGTCGGGCTGACGCTGGCCAACTACTTGCCCGACATCACCGAACGCGACCTGGATGTGACCTTCGACACGAACATGCGGGGTACGCTGTACGTGGCCCAGGCGGTCGTCGAGCCGATGAAGAAGGCGGGTTACGGCCGTCTGGTGCTGATCGGATCGGCCAGCGGGATGAAGGCCTCCGCCGGCCTCGCCCTGTACTCGGCCAGCAAGTTCTTTCTCCGCGGGTTGGCCCAGGCAGTCGGCCTCGAATATGGCCCGTCGGGCATTACCGCCAACATCATCTGTCCCACCGACGTTTATCCCGAGGGCGACGAACCGGCCCAGAGCTGGCACGATCCCACGCTGGTGAACATCAGTTGTCGCAAGGAGGGCGTGCCCGACCTCGAGGCCCTCAAAAAGAAACGCATCGCGGCCAACCCGATGCGACGAAGCTGCACCGCCGCTGACGTGGCCAATCTTGCCGCATTCCTTTGTTCGCCGTTGGCCGGCTTCCTCAACGCCCAGACCATCGGCCTGACCGGTGGAGCACTGACCAGTTGAACTGGCCTGACCGCCACGCCGAACCATACGCAAGCGATATTCGACTCCGCCTCGATGCTCCTTCAAGCGACGCTGTCCAATAAGAGTATGGATCTGATGTAGGAGCATCCGGACCGGCGTCAAGCAGGCGAAAGCATAAGCAGGGCGAAGAATCGGCGCGCGGAACCGCTCCCCTCGATTGCTCGCATCGAGAGGAGCGGTTCGTCCAAAGCAGTTGCGACCGTCAAGTTCGGCCGACAGAAGACTGCCGACCAACTCGGCACGATCGAAGCAGTGTACTGAGACCGGCCCCGATCTTCTTCGCCACCACGGTCGCGTGAACCAAGTTCGCCTGCGGGCTAATTGATGCCCGTGGCATCGAAGTACTGCCCGCTGTCCACGGCCGGGACGCTGTCGGCCGGCGGCACGGACACGCTGCACGAGGAGTAGCCCACGTTTCCGCACTGGTCGGTCGCGTAGACATGGATGGTATACACCCGTCCGTCGCCGCCGCCGCCCCGCTCGTTGCGGAGCTGCACGCCCACGATCGTACCGTCGATCGTCCGCAGTACGGAGGCGTCGGGGAATGGCGAGGCCTTGCCAACGCCCGGCGGCAGCGTCGTCTGCTCGTCGCTGGTCACTTTGATCTCGACCTTCAGATCACCGCTGCAGTTGTCGACCGCCGTGTAGCTGAAGCCGACATCCGTGTAGGCCAGATTCGGCGGCGAGAGCACGCTGGTGGTGACCGAGCAGCTCACCTGCGGGGCCTCGCCGTCGATGCGGATCCCGACGCCGCCCAACGAGGTCTCGTTTCCGCAGTCGTCCGCGACCTTGACCGATCCTTCGACGTCGCAGGTCGCCCCGCTGAGGTTGGCCTCGATGGTCACCTTGCCGCAGTCGTCGCTCGTCTCCACGGCCTGCTGAAGTGCGGAGATCGCGTCAGTGGCATCCTGGAAGCACTGGCCGCGAATCGCCGGATCCACGAAGACGTCCGGGCCGAAGGTATCCTCGTCGCATTCGTCGATCGATTCATCGCAGTCGCTGTCCTGCCCGTCGCAGCCGTGGCCCTTGCGCGACTGGGCGGGGGGCACGCAGCACAGCGCGTCGATGATGATCTTCGTGTTCTCGTACGCTCCCTCGATCTCCGCCGAATCGACCTGGTTGGTGAGTTCCTGGCAGGCGTCCAGAACCACCTGGGCGGCGGCCTTGACGCCATTGGCGATGCCGGCCGCGACGCAGAATGGGGCGTTCGTGCCCTCGCCCAGGATGACCGTGATGTGGTCGCAGGCCGCCTGTGCGGCGATCGCAGCGACTTCGGCGGCAATCTTCGCCGTCGCGAAAATCTCCACATCATCGTCGCTGCAGCGTTCGTTCGGCTGGACGTCGGCGAGTCCCAGACTGGTCAGGAAATCCAGCAGGCCGCTCGATGGGTAGTCCGGCTCGAACGGCTCGCAGGGCGGAGGAACTCCGATGATCGATTGGGGCTGGAACCCGCCGTCCGGGCCGGCCGCACCGGGATCCGCGAGGGGGCCCCCGTAGACGCTCGCCCCGGACCGCGCCGCCATCCGATCGACGACCTCCGCGAACCCGCTCGGGTCAGGCCAGGCGTCATACAGCACCTGCAACGCCTCCGCATCAAGAGCGGCTATCTCAGCGTAGAGGTTGCCGGCCGGCCTCGTTCGAGCCTCGGTGATCTCGACGAACTTCAGCAGTGCGGCCCGGAACCCTTCCGGGTCGATCGCCGCGGACCCGGTTGTCTGGGGAGCCCCCGAGGACGCGTCTTCCTGGGCGAGTGCGCCCGAGGACAACGCCATCGCCGCCGCGGCTCCCAGCACCAGGACTCGAAACCGGTCTATTCTTCGATTCATGATCCTGCTCCTTCTCTGCATGGACTGGGTCGGGCAACAGCACCGTCCACGCGACGGTGTCGATGCCCGTACCGACATTCTTCGAATCGCTCGTTTTCCCGCTCCGGCAATCTGACGAGGGGCGCCGCGACGCTGCTTGACTTGCGCGTTGCAGCCTGAATGATCCGCCCCCTATTGGACGTCGCTTTAACCTGGAAGCATTTTTGACCAGAACGGAGCCCGGCCCGGCAGGCCTTTCGTCTCGCACGTCGAAAGGTGCGACGCGGCAAACAGGCGGGCGGTGACCCGCCTGCCTGCCGCGTCGCGTTGCTTCATGGGCCGTGGCATCACGGCGTCAGGTTATCGATGAGCAGATCGACGTAACCGCGAATCTCGATCTGCGCGGTGCAATCGACGATCCAGTCGTTACCATCGGCCGCAGCCCCGCAGCCGTCGACTCTGAGTCGCAGGTTCTGCAGCAACTGAATTGCCTGCGTGACCTTTCCGTCGGCTACCAGCTTCTCCACGTTGTCCAGGATGGCCAGCATGGCCGTTCGCAGGCCGTTGTCGGCATCCTTGATCGCGCTGGCGGGCAGGTCGTTGATGGCGTTCTGGAGGAACTCCGCATCCTGTCCGTCAGGGATCCCGTCGCCGTCACTGTCCGGGTTGAGCGGATCGGTGCCCAGATCCACCTCGATGCCGTCGCTGAGGCCGTCAGCATCGGTGTCCGGATTGTTCGGGTCCGTCTCGCCGGGGTCGAGCGCCCCGTTGTGATTGGCATCCTCGACGCCATCAAGCAGATCGTCATCATCGCTGTCGGCATCCAGCGGATCGGTCGGGTTGGTGCCGTTCACCTCAGTCCCGTCCAGCAGACCGTCATTGTCCGTGTCTGCGTCCAGCGGATCGGTTCCGTGCACGTTGACCTCATCACCGTCGTTGAGGCCGTCGTTGTCGGTGTCCGCATCATCCGGATCGGTGCCCAGAGCAATTTCCTGGCCATCGAGCAAGCCGTCGTTGTCCGCATCCGGGTCGATCGAAAAGACGATGGACCCCAGGTTTGGAACGACTGCCAGCGAGATCGCCGGTATCTGAGGTGAGAGCAACGGAACCGGCAGAAAACCGTTGGCCACGCGATCAGCAACGAGCGGACCGGCCGGGTCCGGAATCGCACTGCCGATCGTGGCATCCAGGCCGATATCCTGGAAGATTTCGCCCAGGCTTCCGGAGAACACGCTCACCGGGTCCGGCTCGGAGAAGACATCGAGTACCCCCAGGAAGTCGATGATCAGGTCAAGGTTGCCCGAGGTCTGGAGCCAGTGGAGCACCGGCTGGAGCGTAACCTGGACATTGCCGACGGGTGCCGCGGGCAAGGTCAGCGAGCCGTTGAGGCTCTGGCCGGCTGTTTGCCACTCGACGACCGGCAGGATCGACGGGGGCGACGTCAGCGTTGCGCCGGTGACCGCGACGCCGGCCGCGGCGCCGCCCAGCCCAGGAAAGCCGCCGGGCCCGGCAGGGGTCAGGGTCAGGCTGCCGCCAAACCGCGCAGACATGAGATCACCGAGGACCGGGGCCGAGAGCGTCACCGTGCTGCTGTCCAGCGGGATATTGACCGGCGAATCACCGCTCAAAGGAGCGACGAAGTTCGCGGAACCGGCCAACAGGGTGAGGTCCACGGTGGCCGGGCAGTTCAGGCAGCCGGTGAAGTCGACCGTGACCGGTCCGGCCACCGAGACATCGAAATCCACCGGACCGTCGGACGTGGGCGTGTACTGAAGCTGGAAGGCCACGCTCCCGCCGGGTACCAGGCTGGAGCGATCATAAGTGAATTGGATGTCCGCGCCCAGATCGGTCAGGATGTGGACATTGGCATTGATGTCGATGTCGTAGGAAAGGGTGTCCAAGCAGCAACTGTCGGAAAGGTGTTCGGTGAAAGCGCCGGTGGCGCTGAAGCCGAGTCTTACCGAATCGGTCTGGGACACGGACTGGGCCATCGCCGTTGCCGCACTTCCCAAGAACAGCAGGATTCCGAGGAACTTGATGTATTTGAGAAACGTCATTGGAGATTCTCCTGTGAGGTAGAAGAAACACTACGAAGCAAACATTGCATACCGGGCATGTTCAGCACGTCCACGCGGACGGTGCGGGGTCGGAGGGTAAATCACTGTTCGGCCATTGGGATTCCTGTTCAGGAGGGCCCCGAATCAGCGAGCGCCCCGCGGTAAATGACTCTCGCACGGGCCACTGAGGTTGTCTTCTATCCTGTCTCATACGTGTGAGGCACACGAGTCTGCGATTCGGTAGCTGCCTGAGCCCAGCCCATGCATGGACCTGTCCTTTCGGACAGGCCTGCCGACGCGGGTAGGGAGGAACCGATGCTTCGCTGGGGACTGACTTCCGTGCAGCTCCAGCCTTGTTTCTCCGCGTTTTGCGACCACTGTGGGTCATCTGTTCCCGTGGTACGGCTCGACCGCTCATCCGCTTTCCACGTCGACACAGGCAAGAATGGCCGTCGCGCAAACGCGCCCGCTCAACAAACGGTATCCTAGACAGCGCGAAAACACTGACCAGTTATCTCTGGGGCAACCAATCCATTATGAAGTATTCGTGCCATCCGGTTTGACACGCGTGTGGCGCGCGGCGCCGCCGGCTGGGCACACCCGCGCAACGAAAGCACGACGAAACGTCGCCGATGACGGACGCTGGTGTATCGGCAGAGATGCGCGCAGGAGGACAAGACGAAGATGACGGGTCGAAAATCGCGGCCGTCATCGAGCTTTGTCATAAGGAGCGGGTCGCGAGGCTGCTGGGCACTGCGGCGGGATCGCCTCGAGATAAAGCAATCGGAGTGCCCGTTCATCGGCCTGGCTTGACACAGGCCGACGCCGACGGTTGCCGCTCAGGCAGGATCAGGTGTGTGCGGGCTATGGTCGCTGTGCGTTCATCCTGAAGCCGTGCGAGGAGGACTCCGCGCTGCCGCCAGGCAGGCCCCGAGGCATGGGTCAGTATGCCAGCCGTACGTTGATCGATCCGCGATGGGGCGGCAGGCTCAGTGTGTCATGCGTGAATGCCGAAACAGGTTGCCCGTTTACCGTCGCTCCGGTAAGCCGCCGGCCCGCGGGATGGCGGAGCCGTATCTCGACCGACGCCGGCGGCCGTGCGGCGGGTGTATCGAGCTGTATCCGAATCTCCCCGGCCCCCTTGCCGGATTCGATCAGAAACGACACCGGCCCGAAGGCCGTGGCGGCGTTGCGGACCTCGATGCGTTTGCCGGCCTCCAGCCAGGCGCCGGGGATACCGTGCCCGATGAGAAGCCGATCTGCCTCTTCGCGCAGCAGCATCATCCGAAGGAGGCGAAGCTGCTGCGTGCCTGAGTAGAGGTGCGGAGTCGTGGGAGTCGGCTCGCCGGTGATGATCTGCGTGACTTCGACGCCGCAGTACGTGTCACGCCCCATACCGTACGCCAGCGTTCCGTAGAAGCCGAGAAGCACGCGGCGCACATCATCGCGCCGCAGGCAGTTCAGCCAGTAGCCGTAGGTGTATGCGTGGTCCACGCCGTCATCAAATTCGCACATGCCGAGAATCAGCCCCCGCCGTCGTTCCAGCGCGCCGACCACCCACTGCGCCCGTTTGTCGGCCGCTTCCAGAAACTCGCTCTCGAGAAACATCGACGCGACGAGCCCGTAGTAGCCGCCTCCCCTGTCGTTCGTGCTCTTGAGCAGGCGGTGCGTGTCGGGCTCCATCGGTAGCAGCTTCATGCCGTCCCGCTCAAAGACGGCCGTGTCCATGGAATGCAAGATATCGTTCCGGTAGGAGGCCGCCTCGTCGGCCAGTCGTCCGGCCTCCGCTTCCATGCCGATCGTCTGAAATGCCCGCGCTGTCTGCTCCAATCCGACGCAGCAGTATGCATCGGCGTAGTAGTTGACCGTCTGCGACTGATAATCCGCGTACGGCGTGAAGCGGATCAGGCCGTACGTCACCGTCTTCGGCTCCGCGGCGGTGCTCGTTGACCGGCGGCGCTGGGCGACGACCCAGTCACACATTTTCAGCATGTCCGGGGTCATCCTGCGGAGCCACGCGTCGTCGCCGGTCATGCGATAGTGCTCGCACAAGGCCAGGAGCAGGGCCCCGTGGTCTGGCAGGCCGTAGTTCACAAAAAACAGGCCGTCCGGGCGCAGGAACGTCAGCAGGGATTCGAGGTACCGGCGGGAATCCTCGTGACGCCCCCACAAATCGAGGGCGTGGCAGTACAGCGCGGCGGAGTAGCCGTAGACCTGCTCGTAGAACCCGGCCCCGTCGTGTGGCTCATATACGTCGCCCTTCTTGTCCACGTCCAGGTAGTTGTAGGCGAGCCACGCGCGATAAGCATCGTTGATGCGCGGTTCCGGCACATTGATCGCCATGCCACGATTCAGCAGCTCGCTCCAGCCTTGCGTGACTTCCTCAAGGCGGTTCTCGAATTCGTCGGCGTCGATCTCGGAGGCCGAGGCGGCCTTCAGCGGCAGGGCAATCTTCAGGCAGACCTCGGCCGTGCCGCCGGGAGCAACGCGGAGATGCCTCGACAGCGGTTCCTTCACGACCGTATCGGGCGTGAACCGCAAAACCACGTTCAGGTCTTTCTCCCGGTCGGCCTGGTTCGTGACTTGCAGGCGGCAGTAGGCGTACAGTTCCCTGTCCGCACTCAGACCTTCGGACCAGCCGAAGACCGTTTCGCGGCACGCGAACTGCTCGTGGTTCCACTCGGCAACCACCACGGGCAGGTAGCCTCGTAGGAGATGCTTGGTGCACCCGCCCGCGCCGAAGCGGACCGGCGGCGTTCCCAACTCAAAAAATGCCACCGTGCCCGTCTGTTCCCACGTCGGCGTGTCGTCGGGAATTTGAATGGTCCCGTCGTATTCCACGCCGATCTCGTAGAGGTGGTCCTTGACTCCGACCGCCTCGCGCGGCTTGGACAATGCGGGCAGCATGGCGGCCACGGCGTCATAGGTGGGGTCGCCCGGCCGGCTCAGGATCTGTGTGCCGAGCGGATCCTGGTCCTTTTGCTCTTGAGCTCGCCGCTCCTCCGGCGTGATGGTCATGCGGGCGGCATCCGTCCTCTCGACGACGACGTCGCGGACAAACGACGTCGCCAACGGCCCCCGATCGCCATAGTCGGCGTCAAGGTCGGGCTGCGTGGCATCGAGGCCGAACCCTTTACCGACCACCAGCAGGGCGGGCGGGCCGGACATGCTCTCGGGTCTGGCGACCAGGAGTTCCGTCTTCCAGGCCCCGCCGTCCGCGCCTGAGAGGAACCGTATGCAGTCCTGGCCAAGCTCGATCGCAACGGGGTGCCATTCCGCGAAACGGCATCGCGTCAGATCATGCTCGCTCCGCTGTCCCTCAGAGGTGATACAGGCGTAATACCGGCCGTCGCCCCGCGGTATGATGCCCATCTGGCACCAGGTGCCCGGCGACCAATACAGAAACAGAGACGTGCACCAGCTCACGCCCGATGCCGGCTTGATGCTGCACGACGCGCGCACGTAATCGATGTCCAGGCAGCGCTCAATGTGAGCATGTGTATTCTCCGCCGCGCGGATCTCCAGCGTGCCGTTGTTGATCGCAATCGTGTTGCCCCCGGAGGCGTCAATGCCCCATTCGGGGCCGCACTCCGGCCCGACGAACGCCTCGCGCAGAATGACATCGGTGGTTGCCACCGTGCAGCCAGTTGTCCCGATGACCGCCCACAACAATGCATACGGTAGAATTCGACGATTGATCATGCCCGCGACCTCTTTGGATAACCTTGCCCGGCTGCGCCGCCGGTCATCGTTGGGTGATTGTACAGTGTCCGCTCGAAGTGCGCCAACCGGCCTCTTGTTCCTTTTCGCCGTACCTCGCGCGTTCTGGAACAGCACCATGATGGGGAGTGTCTTGCGCGGCTATCCGCGCCCCTGGCAGACGCTTACGGCTCGTGGTACGCTGTCGCCCGACCAGGCTTTGTTTCCAACCCTTCTCTGCGTGGTCAAGGAGTCCTTTCGTGAATCCCGGTTTTGGAGTGTTCATGGCAGTAGCCGGCGGATTGTTGATGGGTAGCTTCAGTCTGCCGATGAAGAAGACCGCCCGCTGGTCGTGGGAGGCCACCTGGCTGGTGTGGGCCGTGGTTGCCCTGGTGATCGTTCCATGGGTCGTTGCCCTGTGGACCTGCCAGGACCTGGCCTCGGTATACGCGGGGACCGGCAAGGGAGCGCTTGCGACGATCTTCCTGTTTGGTGTGGGGTGGGGTCTCGGTGCAGTGACGTTCGGACAAAGCATCTCTATCCTCGGCATGAGCCTCGCCTTCGCCGTGAGCATCGGGCTGACACTGGCTTTGGGCGCGTTGATTCCGATGACCCGTCAGCCGGAGGTCTTCCTGACGGCTGGCGGCGCCACCATCACCGCCGGAATCATCTTGATGCTCGTCGGGGTGATCGTCTGCGCGGTCGCCGGCAACCTGAAGGAGTCTCGAGTGAAGGGCGAGGCCGGATCGGTCTCCACGGGCGAGCAGGCGGCTGTCTCCAGAGGCGCGTTCGTCAAAGGCCTGACGCTCTGTATCCTGTCGGGTGTTTTCAACCCGATGATTAACTTCGCCAATGCCTATGCCGAGCCTCTCAAGCAGGCGGCCGAAAGGGTGGGGGCGTCGCCCGGAGGGGCAGCGGACGCCATCTGGGCGGTGGCCCTGCTGGGCGGTTTTCTCACCAATGCGGTCTACTGTTCAATCCTCTTGAGCCGGAACCGAACGTGGTCCTGCTATCAATTGCCGGGAACCGCCGGCCACTGGCTTCTCGCAGCGCTGATGGGTGTGACCTGGGTCTGCTCGATCATCCTGTTCGGGCGCGCGGTGTCGCTGATGGGCCAACTCGGCAATTCCGCCGGCTGGGCAATCACCATGGGGTGCTGCATTGCCATCTCCAACGTGTGGGGAATTGTCAGCGGCGAGTGGCGCGAAGGCCGGGGCAAGCCCCTGCGGACCATGTATGTCGGCCTGGCGGTGATCCTCACGGCCGTCGCGGTCATCGGCTATGGCAACTCGCTCAGGTCGTGAGATTGAACGCGTCAAGACTGCCCGAACAGGTCTCTTCTGGCCATCAGCCCGAACGCTCCCCCGGTATGGATGAAAACCGGTGTCTCGCCCGGACGCAGATCGCCGTTGCAGATGGTGGCCAGCATGCCGGTCATGGCTTTGCCGGTGTAGACCGGATCGAGCAGCATGCCCTCGCTTCGGGCGACCGAGCGAATGGTCTCAACCTCATCCGGATAGGGGATCGCGTATCCTTCGCCGATGAAGCCATCGATCAGGTCAATCGGCGTGTCGGCCTCGCGCAGTCCAAGGTCGAACCGCTCGTTGGTCTGCCGTTCGAGATTGCGGATGTCTGCGTTGAGGATCTGGACGCTGTCGCTGACCGGTACGCCCCTGATCCGCCAGTTGCGGCAGCCCAGCAGGGTACGCCCGATGCTCAGGCCGGTGTAGGTGCCGACCGAGCTGACCGCGCAGTAGATCGCCAGCGGGGTGTCTCGGCCGATCTGCTCGATCAACTCAGCGACGCATCGAATGTAGCCCCAGCAGCCGAGTGGGATGGACGCTCCGACCGGGAAGAAATACGGCCGGTGCCCCGCTCGCCGCTCGGCTTCCATGGCCGTCTCAATCATCTCGGTTCGACGGCCGTTGTATTCATCGGGGTGGTGGATGGTCACATCGGCTCCGAAGAGGCGATCGAGGAACAGGTTGCCGTCGTCGGCGGGGTGGGGATCGGGGCAGCGGAGCAGCAGTCGCACGCGCAGGCCCAGGCTTGCACCAGCCGCCGCGGTGGCGCGGCAGTGGTTGGATTGAAAACCGCCGTGCGTGACCAGGGCGTCCGCGCCCGAGGCGACCGCGTCGGCGAGAATGTATTCAAGCTTGCGGATCTTGTTTCCGCTTAGTTCGAAGCCGGTCTGGTCGTCTCGCTTGACCAGCAGGCGCTGAATGCCGATCTGCCGAGCGACGTTCTTGAGTTCCACCACCGGCGTCGGGATTCGGGCGAGCTCGAGACGTGCCGGCTCCTTGGGATGCAGTTTCTGGCCCGTTGCCATCACTTGTTCTCCATGCCGACTCGTGTGACAGAGCCGTCCATGCCGGCCACGTAGACATGGCCGCTCTTGTCCAAGGCGACGCCGGCCATGACGTGCAGTTGCGGCGTCACCTGGTATTGCCAGAGCAACTCCCCGTTCCCGGCATTCAATACGACCAGCAGCCCTCGGTTCGAGCAGGCGTGGACGCGGCCGTCCGCCTCGACCGGCGGGGCCGGGAATCGCCCCATGGGCACCTCGTCGTTTCTCCAAATAAGCTTGCCGGAAACGTCATAGCGGCTGACGCCTTTGCTCAAGCCGCGTGCATAGAAGCCCTTCTTGTCGGCCGTCAGAACGATGGCCGCGATTCCCTCGCTGATTTCGCCCTGGTACTGGCCGTCGAGCGAATACGATCCCAGCCGGTACGACCGGTCGCAGACAAAGAGCCGGTCGCCGACGACGATTGGCGAGCAGTCGGCCGGGGCATAGTAGCGCGATTTCAAGGCTGGTTCCGAACGGTGGCCGGCCGGCCCGGGCACTTTCCAGATCAGATTGCCCTCGTTGGCGTCGATGCAGTAGACAAGGCCGTCCCACGCGCCGAAGTAGAGCCGCCCGTCGTGCAGCAGCAAGGATTGCTCGATACTGAAGGCGGCGTGGCGCATCGACCAGATGTTCTTGCCCGATCTGCGGTCGATGGCGTGGACGAAGCCCTCCAGATCGCCGACGTAGACGCGTGACTTGTCAACAGCCGGTGTGCCGTAGACGACGTTGGCTGCCGTGGGTGGCTTCCACTGCCAGAGCGGGCTGCCGTTGGGGCCGATGGCGTGTACGCCCTTCTCTGCCGCACTGATGTACAGATCATCGCCGGCTTGGGCGGGCGAGTGCAGGATCTCGACGCCGGTGCTCAGCAGCGAAGTGATGGCGGGCTTGGGCTGTTTGAACGAGATCTTGACGACCTCGCCGGCGGTTGTGCAGACAATGGCGTCCTGATCGGTGGTCACCGGCGCCGCCTTCGCGCCCGCGGCCATTCTCGCCACCCGGCTCTGCAGTCCGGTTTTCTTGCCCTCGTAGGCGAATTCGCACGCGCGATCAAGCTGGTACTGGCCCATGTCGGCTGTGACGCGAAGGAAGTGTACTCCGGGTGGCAGAGAACCGACGGGCAGACTTCCGGAGAACGTGCCCGCCGCATTGCCGCTCTTCAGTGTGACAGCGCCTTTGTCGTCGCCGTTGACGGAGGCCGTGACCGACTTGGGCTGGCCGCCGCTGATCCGAACGCGCACCGCCATGCCGGGGGTGCGAATCGTCGGCAGGCCGTTGCGACCGCTACCCTTGACAGCAGGCAGCTGGAATTCGAGTTGTGCCTTGGCGGGTGGAGCAATGGGCTTCTCGATCAGAAGCGCTATCGGCTTGCTCGAATCGTGGAACCTGTACGTGGAACGAAGCACGCCGTTCATGACCGAGATGATTCCGTATCCGGTGTTCGGGCCGTACGTCGAGCCACCCATGACGCTGTCGATCGCGCCCCATTTCTCGTGTCGTGCCCCGTGGCCGTGGCCCATGAGCAGCAGGACCACGTTCCAGTCTTCCAGCAGTTCGATGAGTCGGAGCTGCTCGTAGGGCTTGGCGAACTCGCTGCTGGAGAGCGGGTGGTGGCAGAAAATGAACACTGGAGTCGTCTTGGGCACATTCTTGAGGTCATCGGCCAGCCAGGTGAGTGTACGCTGCTCGATGCTTGGGAGCGGCTCCTGAGGTGTGGCCGTGTCGATGAACGCAAAGTGGCAGCCAAACCGATCGAAGGAGTAATGGTCAGAGCCGTGTTTCTGGCGCATGACCCTTTGAATGGCCGTCCAGGTGTTGTCGTGGTTGCCGGGGGTGACGCACCAGGGGATGGTCAGGGGTTTGAAGAGATCTTCCACGGCGGCCCAGGTCTCATTGATCACGCCATACTCGGTAATGTCTCCGGTGGCCACGACGAATGCGGGCGGGGGCGTCTGCATACCCGATTGCCCCAGCACCTGCGGCTTGGACGCTTCGTCGCACATCCAGGCGATTCCTGCCCCGCTCAGGCGGGCGGCTCCTTCTTTGCTGGCGCCGAGCGGGACGGGTGAGACGTGCAGATCGGAAATGTGCAGAAAGCAGAAGTCCTGCACGCGACCGTCGGCCGCGGCCGTCCAGGCATGGGGAAAGGCCGACGCCAAGGCGACGCCGATCAGAATCGATCTGAAGATCCCTGAACGATATCGAACTTGCATGATCACTCCTCATCACCCAAAGCGATAAACAGGGCTATGGTAGGGGACGAGCGGCACGGTTTCCAGCCGCGCGGGTGTCCGGCATCCCGTTCCGGCCGGAAGGTGCATCGCGCAGGTGATCGGCCGCGGCCATGTGTTACTCCGGGGTACGCGTCAAGGATTCACGCAGTCCGGATCACCCCATAGGTCGGGGCCGCTCAGGCAGCCGGCGAACAGCAGCATATCATCGTTATCGACGTCGCTGTCGTTGTCGAGTTTGGCATCCGCGCAATGGGGGTCATTCTGAGCGACCGTTGGGCCGGTGAGACAGCTCTGCATTCGCCCAAAGTCAATCTGGTCCACGTCGTAGTCACCATCGAAATCGCCCGGCACCGGCGGCGGCAGAACGGTCAGGTCAATTGTGATGGTCAGCGGGGTATTGCTGGCCTTGGGGTCTGACACGAAAACGGTTCCTGTGTACGAGCCCGCCGCAAGGCCGGCAGTGCGATAGTCAATCGTGATTGTGTCCTCCTCGCCGCTGCTGCTGCCATGGGAGGGTGAGACGCTTAACCACAACTCGACGTCGTCGTCAACGTCGTAATTGACGGGGCCGTAGGTGGACCAGTTCAGCGCCGAGACAGTGAACGTGTCGTCCGCCAGCTCGGCCTGGTTATCCACCGTTCGCACAAGCACGACGGAGGCGTCCGATCCGTTGATCGCCATCTGCGGCTGCAAAGAGCCCAGTGTGATGTCATACTGCCTGCTTTCCCCGGCGATGGCCCTGGCTCCCGTGTAGCTCCCCGACGGAAGCCCGGACTTGACTGCCGAGATGTTGTAGGACGTTCCGGTACTCGTGGCAGGCAGCAGCGTCACGATGTAGTACCCGTTGGCGTCCGTCCGGCAGACCGGACGCGAGCCCACCGTCACGGAGGCATCGTCCACCGGCAAACCGGTCGCCCCGTTCATGATCCGGCCCCAGATGGTGCCGTCTGTTGCCGTGGCGGGGCTGCGCCAGGGCATTCCGGGTGTCGGGACGGCCGAGGTATACAGGTTCTGGGCAACGTGGGTATACCATGACCAGTCGTTGCGCCATTTGTCGACGCCGTCGCACAGCGCCTCGGTGGCAACGGTCGCATAGTAGGAGTAGCTGGCGACGCCGTTGCTCCCCTGGTTGAGGGCATACCTCATCTGTGTGACGCTGTTGACCATCGAGTTGAGGTAGAGCGCCTGGCCGCAGAAAACATGCCGCCCGTTCCTCCAACTGACCGCGGCATTGACCCAGTTCCTGAACCACTGCGCCTGATCCGTGCAATGCTCTCGCTTGTAGTTCATCGGTACGGCGGCGTCCAGCCAGGCCATCTCCTGCCAGTACTTCCAGTTCTGAAAGTAAATATAGGCCGTGCTCGATGTGAAACTGCCTGTGTAGTTGCCGGCGGCCAGCACGTCGGCGGTGAACCGCACCGGCGGTCTCGAACTCGGCATGTTCGGAATCTCCGACCGGCAACGCCGCACCAGCTCATCGATGGTCCTTCGTCGGAATTCGGACCAGGACGAGTCGCTGGTCGCCGGCACGTCGCTGCGGCCGTAGATTCGCTGAAAACGCTTGAGGCTTGAGTTGTCGTGGTTGCTGTCGGCCGCGTAACCGCCGTCGGTCTGCGTGTAGCGAATGTAGTCC
This sequence comes from Phycisphaerae bacterium, assembly GCA_030372985.1. Lineage (GTDB taxonomy): Bacteria > Planctomycetota > Phycisphaerae > UBA1845 > PWPN01 > JAUCQB01. Next base: position 7,473 of record JAUCQB010000186.1, on the reverse strand, counting down.
CAGTTGATGCCGTCAATCGGGTAATGAGTCACGAGTTCACGCACGATGTCGAGCAGGTAGTTTTGCACGTCTGGGGAGCCGGGATCGAGCATGTAGTACCAGGTGGCAGCGTCGTCAGGGTCGGGCTGGACCGGTTTCGGCCCGGTGCCGTTGTCCGCACGCGGCACGGCCACCCACCTGGGATTTGCGGCGAGCAGCGGGTTGCCGCTGGGCGGCCAGCCACCACTGTAGGTGCACGCGCGATAGGGAACCAGCCAGGCGTGTACCTCGATGCCTTGGGCATGTGCCTGCTGGCAGAGATAGCCCAACGGGTCGAAGCCGCTCGGAGTGATGTCGCTCGCTTCGGGCACGTACTCCGAGGTCCAGTAGGCCCCATGACCTGCACCGCCCGTGTCGTGGTAGGCGAGCACCTCGGCAATGATGGCGTTGTAGTTGCCCTGGACGGCATAACCGATCAACTCGTCGATCTGCGACGCGTTCTTGAAGCCAATGTGTAAGGCGTCCGCCCAGGTGCCTCTAAAAGAACTCTGACCCCAGGCAGCCGAGGTTCCAAGACCTAGGACCAGGGAAAAGGCGAGTCGAGTCGCCACCTCGATTGTTCTGGAAGCGCTCTTCTTCATGATTCGCTTGCCGCCCCAGGACAGCCCGTCGGCTCAAGAGACAAAGATGCCGCTCGCGCGCTGAGAAATGGGCTGGTTTCCTCCGCTCTAAAGAATTCTACGCCCGTGCAGGGGTGAGTCAACGTCTGTCGCTCTCGTTTTCGGGGCCCAATTCGCCCCATTCAGTCGGCGCAGGTGTAGTCCACCTGGATGTCCGGTCCCTTCATGCATTGCAGAAAAACTGCAAAATCGTACCGGTCCACGTCCGAGTCGTCATCCAGCATGGCCCACGCACAGGCCTGACTGTCCTGCGGAACCTGAGACCCACTCAAGCAGGCCTGCAGATGCCCGAAGTCGACCTGGTCGACGTCACCGTCGTGGTCGTGGTCGCCCGGCGTCCACGGCGGTTTCACATCGATCACCCGGGTCGCCGTATCGCCGAACCAGGTGACGCCTTCGCGCAGCATGCGCCAATCGGTGGTGTACAAACCCGGCGGGCGCGGGGCCGTCATCGTGAAGGTGAACGTGTACTCCTTGCCGGCCGCCAACTCGAGCGTCGGTGTGACCCGATTGAACGAGGTGAACGGATCGCTGTCATCAACCGCACCAAGACAAAAACCGCGGCTGGAAGACCACAGCACGCCCCGGTTGCGGAACGTGATACGCACGGTGTACTCCTCATCGCCGATCATCTCAGAGGGGATCGTATCGCTGACGTATTCATCGGAGTAGAAGTCCCACGTTGGCAACGTGCCGAAGTACTCGCAGACTCCCTTGTACACGCCCCACATCGAAGCGGAGCGGAAGAACTCCTCGCGGAGGTGGTTTTCGTCGGCGTCACGGTCACACGTGTCGTGGAACCCCAACTCGATCAGGATCGCCGCCCGATCGGGAGTACTGATCTCACCGTACGCGCCATTGGAATTCTTGACGCAGGCGCCGCGACAGACCCACGTATTGTCGACGTGGGCTACGAGGGCATCCATGATGCCGGTGTTCACGTTGTTGGCCAGGCTTTCGCTGACGGCCCCCCAGGCGGCATGCTCCCCACTCGCGTCATAGTAGGTTTCGGTGCCTGTTGGGCAATCAGGCCCGATGCAATAGCCGGTCAATCCGTTGGTGTGAACGGAGATGTAGATGTCGGTTCCGTCGTAGTCGGAGGAGAGCGGCCGGCTGTAGATGTCGTCAGTGTGCTCGCTCTCGCCCGTTCCGAGCGTGCAGTCGTCAGTAATGCTCGCGTACACCTCGCAGGGGTAGCCGGTGTGCTTGAGCCACGCGTTGGCGCTGATCTGCCACCATTGCAGCCCGGCGTAGGGAGATAATCCATAGCTCTTGGACATGCAGCGGACGGGATGGACGATCATGCCGTCGGCTTCCAGGAAAGCCTGGAGATACTGTGCGATCTCCGGGTTGTGGAAATCCTCATTGTTCAACGGCGCGCAGTATTGCGGTCGCGCTGGCGCCCAGCTTGAGCCGTTCCAGCGGACACCGTGCCCTGGCGAGAGCGTGATGCTGTGGCCGGTCAGGGCGCCGAGCGTTCCGAAGCCGGCCGGATGCCGCGGGGGGCGGGGTGCGACAACCGGCAGCGCCGGCAAATACTCAGACACCAGCTTGTCGCCCACCATGATTCGGATGTCATTGAAAAGCCCGAACGGCCTGAGCGTCCAATCCACCTGCCGGTATGCGTACTCGACGCGAAGTGCGGTCATTCCCGCGGAGAGCATGTCGCCGGAGAACACCACGGTTACCCGCGGGCCTTCGACCGACAGACTCGCCACGGTCGTACCTTGCGGTATCGCGGTGGTCAGGCCCCTGGCCTGTTCGTCAGGCGTGGGTCCGGCGGCGAGAAGGGCCAGGGCGGCCTCGATCGACGGCCTCTGTTCGGCAACGGGCCGTTCGACTTGAACGCCGACGGTCTCGTTGAAGAAGAAGAGGCTGACTGTTCCGGCGTGACAAACGGCCGCGAGGCCTGCACAGAAACAGGCGGCTTGGACAGCCCGTAGCGTGAACGATCTCATGAGCCGATCCTCCCAACGGCCGGCACGGTTCCAGGAGGGATGTTACCGACGCCCCGCCGGCCGAATCGGACGATGGACGAGCCGATTGCCGGCCAGGACACTGTGATTGTCACACGAAAAGGACGTGCGACCTTCGCACCTGTCCTCGATGGGGGGAATGCCTTACACGCGGACCGCGCGAAAGCCGTCCGCCCCAGAACCGTTGGATGCCCCAAAGTTTCTCCTCCTCTGTCCCCAGCCCGGCGTCATGGCATGAAGACACGCGTCGATCGGCTTCATCCCGGCGTGATATCAGCGCCTCCTTCGGACGGCACTCCTTGGCACCGGAATTCACCCGTCGTTCAGGCGTCGCCGGCCACCACGCTCACACGCGCACGACCGACTCGCGTTCAACAAGATCGACGTCGACGACCACGTGCGTATAAACCCGGCGCCGTTCGCGTCGGACCGTGCCGGCTTCGATTCGCTTCTCGATCAGATCAACTGCCGCGTCGCCGATATCAGCCGTCCGTTGTGAAATAAACGTGATCGGCGGCCGCATCGCCTGGGTGATCTCGGACTCGTCGAACCCCACCACGGAAACGTCCTGCGGGATTCTCAAGCTCAGCTCTCGACAGGCCTCGTAGACGCCCCAGGCCGTGTAAGGATCCACGGCGAAGACCGCGAGCGGCGGTTGTATCTTCTTCAGAACGGGCATCATCGCGCTGTATCCGCCCAGCCAGCGTCGGTGCTGTTCGAAGGCGCTGGCCTGTAACTCCAGGTCAAGCCACACTTTCCATTCGGTCTTCGGGGTAATTCCCCCCTCCAATAACGCTCGCTCATATCCCTGAATCCGCGACGCGATCGAGGACACCAGCGGCGGCGGCGTCAACATCAGCACCTGTCGATGACCGTGGCTTAACAGGTGCCTGGTGGCCACGTACGCTCCCTGTTCGTGGTCTGATTCAACCAGATCAGCGTTCAGGCCCGATGGAATGCGATCCACAATGACCACCGGGAACCCCGTCTGCTGCAATCTGAAAAGGGCCTCGACGCAGGGATTGTCTCCCCAGGTCGGCAAAACGATCGCCCCTTCAGAGCCCGATTCAGGAAGACGCTTCATGTTGCGCTTCTCAATTTCCACCTCATGCTGGGCGTCCAGGATCTGGACGGACCATCCCCGCCGCTGGCACGCCCGCTCCACGCCCCTGGCAACCCCCATTTCAAAGGCGCTGGCCAAGTCGCTGGCCGCAAACGCCAGCACTCGCTGAGCGACAAGTCGTCCGGGTGCCTGAGGCCGCACAAACGCACCCACGCCGGGTATGCGGTAGACGTGTCCCTCCAGTTCGAGGGTCCGGATCGCTTGGCGGACGGTCATGGTGCTGACGGCGAATTCGTCAGCAATTCTGCGGAGAGTGGGCAGTTTCGAGCCACCGACCAATTCACCAGCCTCGACACGGCTGCGCAAAGCGTCCGCCACGGTCCGGTGAAGGAACTCGGCCGCTCCTGGCATGACGGGGCTGCGAAAGCCCTGTGCTTCCTCCTGCTCGAAATCCTGAGCCATGACACCATGATATCACACTGTGATAGAAATGCAAGAGGTGGTTCCCGTCGAAACAGCCATGTATCACAGAAGCTCACAGCAACGCCCGGTGGTGCAACCCAGGACAATAGCTGATACGATCACGCGCCGAAAAGGCACTTATCCCCCCAATCAGGTTTAAGTGCTTTCTTTGTAACAACTTATAGAAAATGTCAATGGTTTTTAGCGCGCGCAGCGGTTTTTCCTATCACAAGATGATGATTTGCCCTTGACACGTGACACCATCTCAGGTAGGCTGTGTGTAGCGCCGCGTAAGAGCGCCGCCGCGCTCCTGGGCGGGGCGTAATTTGGATTTATGCTCGAAATGCCAGTTGGTTGAACGATACAATCAGTAAGCATTGTTCGCCGTAAGCGAGTTTGTGGATAGAGGTCGAAAGGGAGTGCAAAACACTATGAAAACGCGAGCAGAGCGCAGACGCGCGCATGGCAGTGGAGCGCACGGCCACGAGCCGAGCCACCGGGCGGCATTTACGCTGATCGAAGTGCTTGTGGTTGTCGCCATCATCGCCTTGCTGGTGGCCATTCTCTTGCCGTCGCTGTCGCGGGCTCGCGAAATGGCCAAGTCAACGCTGTGCCTGTCGCACATGAAGGAATTCGGCCTGGCCTCCTCGATGTACGTGATGGAGCACAAGGACAGGTTGCCGGGTCCGCAGCACCCGGCCATGTTCACCAAGGTGGGCGAACCGCCGCCGCTGGCTCCGCTGCTCCAGCAGCAGCATCTGCCGCGCATGCTGCGAAAGTATTTCTCGGACAAGTCAAAGCAGGGGACGGTGGTCGATGAGTTGGCCACCTGTCCGAGCTTCCCCGTTCGTGATGAAGATTTTGACACCGTGATCGGCGGCCGCCCCCGGCCGTTCCACTATTGCCTCAACTCCTGGACGTACACGGACCCGCAGTACTACTTCGGGCACATCAACCTCTCGATGACCAGCATCGAGGATTGGATGAGCCGGTACGCAGGCAAGCTCGATCTTTATGGCCCCAAGCGGGTGAGCATCATCAGACGGCCGGATTCGGAATGGATGCTGGCCGACGCCTTCCGCAGGCCCAAGGACTACGAGGTGGATTTCCCGCTCGATGCGATGCGCAACGGCGGACACGGAAGCTGGCCTCGCGAGGACTGGGCACCGGGTTCTCTCAATTCGGGCGAATCGCTGCCCATTTCGCCGTTCCACCTGGGCAAGGGACACCGGCGCGAAGGCGGCACTTACGTGTACAACGGCAGGGTTTCGACGCTGTTTTTCGACATGCACGCCGAGTCGCAGCGAGGGTTCCGAGGCACGGTGCAGCCGATGCGTTAATCGAATGGGCCGTCACGTGACGGCATGATGGCTGGGTGAGAGGAGGGATTCGAGGAAGCAGATCAACCGTGCGTATCCGCCCGAGAGCGAGGGGTCACGGCATGGTTGTACCATTTCTTGAGTGTCGCTGAGAAACGCGGCTCGATGGTCGAGCCGCGATCGAGGAGGTGGGGAAGGCCCCGCCCAAAAAGTGAGTCCCATGATCCGGCTTCTGTTCATCGTGAATGGGACCGTCTCATGGTGGGTCTTTTGAGAGGAGGAAATGCAATGAAGAAAGTTGTTTTGTTGGTTCTTTGTGTGGGGTTGGCAGCCTCGGCAGCCCAGGCGGCGCTGCTGAGTGAAGACTGGGAGACCGGGACGGACGGATGGGTCGACTACGGCGCCGGGCCGTTTGCGGCCCTGGACAACACGAAGAACACGACGCCCGGAGGTACGTGGTCGCTCAAGACCGCCGACACCGCCACGAACTACACAAATGCTAAGGACTGGAACTTCGCCGTGGAAACCGGCAAGAACTGGTATGTGCAGTGGGAGATGTACGACACGGGTTCCTCTCGTGAGTACATGCAGGTCCAGAGCTATGCAGGCACTACGCTGCAGCAGCTCGTTGCCTTCGGAACGTACAACGGCACCAGTGGCGGAAGTTTCTATTACGCCCGCGTCGCAGTGGGCGGCGGCAACTGGATGCTTACGGACATTCCGCGGACGAACAACACGTGGCATACCTTCCGGGTTGAGCAGGATGACGCGACGGGCAAGATCACTTTCTCCGTGGACGGAGACGAGTGGACCGCAACCACTACGGCTGTTTTTGGTGCTACAAAGCTGCGCGTGGGTTCCGGGTTGGGCAACGCCAGTCATGGCGCGTACTACGATGACATCGAGTTCGGCATTGTTCCCGAGCCGACGGTTGCCGTGTTGCTGGGCCTGGGCGGGCTGTTGTTTGCCCGTCGTCGCAGGATGGCCTGAAAAAAGAGGCCTTGTTTCCGGACCTGTGCGCTCGTGGCCGGGTCCGGCGGATGAATTGGCTTGCCGGGTTGGCAAAGCCGATAAGCACATCCAAATGATCGGGAGGCGAGAGCGGGAGCCCGAGGGGCTCCGCCAGTAAGGTCGATTCGGGAGTTCGGCACCGCTTCCTTGCGAATGAGGGCGGACGCCGACTCACGTTGGTTTTAGTGAGGAGGAAATGCAATGAAGAGAATTGTTCTTGTGGCCCTTTGTGTAGGCTTGGTGGCGTCGCTGGCCCAAGCGGCGTTCATCGTGGAGCCACATGGTAAGGCGAGCGCGAACTTTGCCGTCGTCAACGGCGGCGGGGCGGCCAGTATTCCCAGCACGGCCATCGGTTGCACGGGCACGGGCAGCACTTCCCATTTCGGCGGCAACAATGATGGGACCCTCGGTAACACCTACATTGTGTCGTACACGCCGGGTGTTAACGCCGACAACGCGACCATCGCGGCCGGCACCGATCTGGGCAATGGTGACTTGGCCAGCGGTTTGGCTGGTGGCGGCTCGGGCCTGTACAACGTGTACATGACCGTCCCGGCGAGCACCAACGTGAACGTGATTGGCAGCACGTTCACCACAAGCAATGATGGTGCGGCCGTCGTCATTGGACCGCTCAACCTCAACACTGGCGGCACCGGCACCCCCGGGGCCACCAATGCGTGGTTGCTGATCGCCGCCAATGTTCCGTTGACCGCCGGCAACACCTACACGGTCACCCAGTATGTGGCTGCCGACAATTACGTCTCGCAGCGTCTTGGTGGCATCATGTGGGAAGCGGTTCCCGAGCCGGCGGCTGTGGTGCTGTTGAGCCTCGGTTCCCTGGTGATGATTTGTCGTCGCAGGGCAGCCTGATTGCGGGCAAAGGCATTATTGGAACGGTTGCCGGTCATCGACGGCCGGCAGCCGGTCCCGCCCGAACCCTGACGCGGGGGGGGGCCCCGGGGGGTGGGGGGGCCCCCGCCCGG
>JAUCQB010000185.1 GCA_030372985.1 Phycisphaerae bacterium | reverse complement strand
CCCTGGCTGAGGCGCTTCGCTCGGCGGGCTATGCGACAGGGCTGATCGGCAAGTGGCACCTCATGGGCGACTACGAGCGCAAGCGAGGCGATCCTTCGCTTCATGGATTCGACGAGGTGATCTGCTCGGAGACCCGCTACATCGGTCCCGGCAGCTACTTCGCTCCTTACCAATTCATGCCCGAGGTGAACGCCCCAAAGGGGGAATACCTGACCGATCGGCTCAACCGCGAGGCCGTCGAGTTCATCCGGCGGCACAAGGACCAGCCGTTCTTCTTGTATCTGTCGCACTACTCGGTCCACACGGTGCTGGCCGCCAAACAGGGGATGATCGATCACTTCGCGGCCAAGCCCGGCGCGAGCAAGGACAAGAACAACCCTGTTCTGGCGGCGATGCTGGCTGGAATTGACGAGGGTGTCGGCAGTATCACGTCCGCGCTTGATCAGCTTGGGATCGCCGACAGGACGGTGCTGATCTTCGCGTCCGACAACGGCGGAGAACGCCGCGTCACTTCAAACGCACCGCTTCGCGGCGGCAAATCGCAATTGTACGAGGGCGGAATACGCGTGCCGCTGATCGTCTATCGGCCGGGGTCACACCGTTCGGGCGAGACCTGCGCGGTGCCGGTGGCCACCCCCGATTTGCACCCCACGCTCACCGAGTTGGCGCGCGTCAAGAACGGACCGAACGAGGTAGTTGACGGCGAGAGCATTGTCGGACTGCTCGATCACGAACGGGACTTGCAGCGGGATTCGATGTACTGGCACTACCCGCTGGACCGGCCGCATTTTCTCGGCGGGATGTCGGCCGGGGCAGTCCGGCAGGGCGACTTCAAGCTCATCGAGTTCTTCGACACCGGCAAGGTGGAGCTGTACAACCTCAAAGCCGACCTCGGCGAGCAAGAGAACCTGGCCGACAGGATGCCTGAGAAAGCGACGGGACTCCGCAACAGGCTGGCTCGCTGGCGGGCCTCGGTTGGGGCTCAGGTGCCTGCATCGGCGCCCGCGACCGCGCCAGGCAGTCCGCAGCGAAGAGAGCGAGCCTCCGGCCGAAGACCCGATGCAGCCCCGAAGCCGAATCTGTTCTCCCCACCATCGCCGGCTGACTCCAAGGCCCCGGACGGCTCAGCGGCCACGTCGGGCTCTTTCTCGGCCACGATTCCGGCCTCGATGTTTGACGACCGCGGAACTCTTCTCATGTGGTTCGAGCCCGACAAGCTGCTTCGCGGAGCCGGCCCGACGATGAATTTGCTGCAGAGCGACGGCCTCAGCGCCGAGCTTCGCTGCGGCGCATCGTCCGTAACGCTCGACATCCGTTCAGGCCTCGCGATGACCGGCACCCCGGAGGCCGGGGAGAGTCGACCCTACATCTATCAGACCCTGCTGACGCACCTCAAGGCCGATCGATGGTACTTGGCGGCCTGGACCTGGAACACAGCTGACGCCGACCGTAATGAGTTCTTTCTTGATGGGGTACGGCAGGAAAACGCCCCTCCGTTCAACTACCCGGGCCAGTTCCGGCCGGCCGACCGCGATCTGGTCATGACCATCGGAGGAGCCGGCCTCACCGTCAGCGCCGTCAGCCTCTACGACCGGCCGATCGGCAACGAGGCGATCAGGGCCCACTGCAGGGCCGCAGGCCATAAACCCTATGCTGATGAGGGAGTCAGGTTCATCAGAACAAGATTCATCCCGACCGATGTCGAGTGGGAACAGCCCATATACAGCACGTCGTTCGAAGACCCCTCGACGCTCAAGGATTGGCGGCTCGAAGGCGGCCGGAGCATGAGCATTGTGGACGGAAACCTCGTCCTCGAGAGCGACAGGGAATCGACCCGGTCGGAATCGGCCGCCAATCATCTGGTTTGCTGGCTCAACCACGAAATCCCCGCGGACTTCCTGCTGGAGTTTTCGGTGCGCCCCGAGAACCGCAACCGAGGGCTGAACATCGTGTTCTTCAACGCTCGTGGGTGCAATGGCGAGAACATCTTCGAGCCGCCGATCAAGCCGCGCGACGGCACCTTCAGCCAATACCACAGCGGCGATCTTGACAGCTATCACATTTCCTACTGGTCGGGCGGGCGAGGCACCTCAAACCTGCGCAAGAACAAAGGCTTTGACCTCACGGCCATCGGAAAGGATCTGGTCACCCCAGCGCCGCAGGATGCGTTTCAGGTGGTTCGTATCTACAAACGCGGTGGCCAGATCAGGCTCACGATCGACGATGTGGTTTCACTGTCCTATGACGACGACGGCAAAATCCACGGGCCGGTCCACACCC
>JAUCQB010000184.1 GCA_030372985.1 Phycisphaerae bacterium | reverse complement strand
GCGGGGCACACGTTTCTGGTCTCGGCCGTCCAAGCACCTTTGCTGCCGACCTCAACCCAGCCGGAGGTGTCTTTGCCGTTGAACAGCCGTGTTCCGGCACTGCAGCCGGAAGCGAGGGGGATCAGGGTCAACGAAACGGCAATCACTGTACGGATCATAGGAGGCTCCTTTAAGAAGCTATTGGCTATTAGCTCTTAGCTGTTAGTCATTCCCTCTTAATCGGGGAGATTATACAGGCGCGGTTTCATGAACGCACGTGCGGGGTCTGGGCCCATCGGAGCATGGCCGAGGCACTGCGGGGGTTGTCGTACCGTTCCTGGTGTCCGGGGCGGATTGGCTCATCAGCGGCCGATGCATACGCGCCGGACTGCAATCCCTCGCGGAACGATCTGGCGATAAGCCGATCCTCGCCGCTGTGGAAGCTGATGATGCCGATCCGACCGCCCGGCCGCAGGCAGGAAGGCGCGATGCGAAGCAGGTGCCGAAGACTGCTCAACTCGTCGTTTACCAGGACTCGCAAAGCCTGGAAGGCCCGAGCAGCCGGATGAAGCTCACGCTGATCCTCGGCCGCCCGTTCGCGCCAGCGTTGACGGGTGAGACGCTTTGCCTTGAAGATGATCTGCACCAGTTGGCCCGTCCGCTTGATGGGCTTGACTGCCCGGGATTCGATGACTTGCCGGGCGATTCGGCCGGCATCGGCTTCGTCGGCCAGATCGCGCAGTGCGGCGGCCAGCTCTTCTTCGGAGAGTTCGCCCAGCCAGTCGGCGGCGGTACGCCGGATCCGCTGGTCCATCCGCATGTCCAGCGGCCCGTCGTGCTTGTAGCTGAAACCACGGGATGGGTCGTCGACCTGCATGCTGGAGACGCCCAGATCGGCAAAGATCACGTCGTAGCCGTCGAGTTGTTCCATCATCAGTGCTTTGCCGATGCCGGCAAAGTTGCTGCGGTGAAAGCGGACGTTGTTCACGAAGCCGGCGTCCGCGAGACGCTGCCGGGTTCGCTCCAGTTCCCGTTCGTCCACGTCGAACGCCAGCAGCCGGCCGTTCGAACCGATCCGCTTGAGGAACTCCGTCGCATGGCCGCCGTAGCCGACCGTGCCGTCGGCAACGATTTCCCCCGGCATCGGCCGCAGGCAGGCCATGACCTCGGCGACCATGACCGGCACGTGCGTGCCGGCGGGGGTGTGACCGCGAGCCCGGACGCGCTCAACGGCCTCAGGGTAGTCCTGCGGGTTCAGCTCCTTGTAACGCTCTTCGAACCGCCGCGGATGTGTTCCGCGATAGCGAGGGCGGCGGCGGTGAGGATGCGGTCTCTTGCTGGGTTCTTTGCTTAGCATCGTTGTGCCAACAGGCTTCGTTGACGTCGTGCCGCATGCGATCGTCCCACTCTGCTTTCTTGACGAACTCGCGCCGCCCGGTACAGGAGCGCAGACGCCGCGTCGTAGAGCAGCAGGCGAGAAAGCAACCGTGGCCATGGGAGTATCCTAGCTCCCGTCACAAGAAGGGTCGGTTGGGCCACTGCAGCCGACACTCTGCCACCAAAAAGGGTGAGAATCCAGGTATTTCTCAGTCGACGTCGCATACGCGTACTCCTTCTCCAATGATGCGTCGTGAAGTCCCATAACATGGTCGTGATCGAGCAGCACCGCACACTCATGGCGAACACCATGCGACAACCTCAAGCTCTGGATGAACGCCGTTTTCTCAAGAGGCCGCCCACCGCCGTCATCAGGACGAGGGTTGCAGGTTCAGGTACTGGGTACTGCTGAGTATCGAAAGAGTCGGTGACCGGATTGGCCGTGGCTCGCCAGAAGTAGTAGGTGAACTGGACCGTGTTTCCCGGCGCAATTGCCGGAAACGTGGCATCAAGGATGCTGGGTGAGGCGTACTGGATGTCTGCTGCGAGGAAAGCACCGTTGACAACTGCTGTGAACGCATGACCCCAGCCCCCCCCCAGTCAAACCACTGGAAATCAGGATTCGTGAGCTCCACGTGCCAACCCGTCCAGGGCGTATCGCCACTGACGATGAGGTTCTCCGTAATCTGGATATAGCGGTCGGGATTGATTAAGGCACCACCTTCGGTCTGGAAATGCTGAACCCACGCTGGTCCAGTTGGATCAAGCTCCACTCCGACAGGAGTAGCGATTGTGCCGACGACACTCTGCCAGTTCACGGGAGGCTCCGGCATTCCGAAGCCAGGGGACAAGACATGGCTCGTGTCGGTCGGACTGCTGCCGCTGACCCCTTGGCCGAAGGCCATGGGACTGGTCACCGCCAGAAAGGGCATAAGTCCAACTACCACCGTAACCACAGATTCGCGTAGCATGTTATCGCTCCTTGATACCCGAACCGCAGGCCACTGCTGGGCAGGCACATCATTTCCGGCGTCCGGCGTGCTTGGCTGCATCGCCGGGGGTCCGCCCAGATTCTTGCACGGCACGATCCGTGCAATCAAGCCGCTTTTTCTGCAGATCAACGCTCTTCTCGGGTTGGGGCGTCGTGCATCATCGGCGGTTTGCCTCGCTCAGTAGCCGGTGCAAGAACTAAAGGCAATCTGACGCATGCCGTGCGGCGAGTCAAGTGGTTTCGATAAAAAATACAAAATAATGCCACTTTCTGGATCTCTTATGTACCTGGTTCAGTCAATACGCTCACCGCTCCCGAAACGCCGTCGCGATGCGCCGGAGGATCAGGTCATCGGCTTGCAGATCAGTCGCAGCGGGCGGAAGGAACGACAAAAAAGGGAGCGTCGAACCAAGGACGCCCACAGAACCCCCGCCAAGGGGCGAATGAAACGTACCCTGGCCGACGCCCCTTGCGGGGCGCGGGCACAAGGCACTGCTTCTCCATAAGAAACTTGCCGGTTTTCTGTCAAGTAGCGTCTTGACGCACGCGCGTCAATCAATCAGGTCGTCATGGACTTACGATAGAGCCCGTATTCAAACTCATCCGAGGCCACACACCTGCATGTCCGAGACCACGCTTCTTGTGCAACTCCTCCTTTATTACATGTCCCCTGGCCGAACACGCCAAGCCCGTTTTTGGCCATAGACACCGGGGCAGTGCGCCGCTATTGTTGCACCGCCTTGCTCGGATGCTCCTCTGGGGGAGCGCTCAGGCACGGGAAGGCAGCATCGAAGTTGCGGGCGTTGTGGCAGGGGTTTGACAGGAGGTTTGGCACTGATGAGCGACTCGGAGATGCTGGCCAGGCTGGCCGCAGCGGTGGAGAACCTGGATTCGAAGCACGTTAAACCCTTGGTGGAACAGGCGTTAGCGGCAGGAATGAAGCCGGCTGACATCCTGACCAACGGGCTGTCGGAAGGCATGCGCCGGGTCGGCAAGGCTTTCAACACGGGTGACATGTTCATGCCCGAAGTGCTGGTGGCCTGCGACGTCTACTTTGCGGGTCTGGCGGTGGTTCGGCCGTTGCTGTTGGCTGGGGGAGACGACCATGTCATCGGCACGATGGTGATGGGCAACATTCACGGTGACATCCATACCGTGGGCAAGAACGTCGCCATGCCGGTATTCGAGGCCAACGGCATCCGGGTGATCGACATTGGCGTCAGCGCCAGTGATGATGCCTTCGTCGAGGCGATCCGCCAACACAAGCCCCAGATCGTCGGCTTCGGTACCTATATGACCTCGACGTTCATGCACACCAAAGAGACGGTTGCGGCCATCGAGAAGGCCGGCCTGCGGAGCCAGGTGAAGATTATCTGTGGCGGACCGGCGGTGGATGCCGACGCCGCACGACGAATGGGGGCCGACGACGCGAGCGACGACGCCTGGGTCGCGGTCAAGAAGATCAAGCGCCTGCTCGGCGTACCGGCCGGCGACGAGTGAGGCCTCACGGCCGTGCCGGCAACGGGCATCGCCGCATGCGGACAGGAACATAACGCGTCAAAACGGTTTTCGACACGGAGCCAGCGAGATGAGCAAGGTTGTCGATCAATGGGTGGAACGTCTCAAGGGCAAAACCAAGCCGGTGGGCGAGATGACCCACTGGGAGCGCATGGCGGCGGCCTTCGATCTGAAGGAAACCGACATGGTTCCGGTCGCCCCGGAACTGGACTACTGGCAGATCACCTACGCGGGCTACTCGCACAAGGAGATCTACAACGACGTTGACAAGACGACCGATGCCTGCATCAAGACCTGGGCCGACCTGCGATGTGATGCGATCTGGATGTACGTCGATATCAGCCACCAGATCGAGCACTTCATTCCCGCCGAGAAGCGGCCCGAGTACTTCATCCACCGCGGCAAGGACGATTACCTGCTGTTCAAGCCGATCGCTCACAGTCTGGACGAGGCGATCGCCTTGTTTGAGCAACGGGTCTGGGAGAAATACATCGATGGTTCCCGCCCGGTCACGCACTACACCCCGCACATGCTCCAGCTTCTCGAGTTTCAGGAGAAGATGGACCGGCAGGTGCCCGTCATCGTCGGCATCGGCACGCCGACCAACTACGCCGAGACCGTGGTGGAGGTCCAGAACTTCCTCAAGTGGATGGTCACGGAGCCGGAGGACAAGATCCGGTATTATCTGGACCTTGTCCTGAAGGAGCGGTTGGCGTCGCTGGACTTCTATGCCGAGTTCGCGGCCAAGAACGGCGCCCAGTTCTGTTGCGGATTCGGGGGCGCGCGGACCTGGGGTCCCAAGCATCTGGAGAAGTTCGGCGACGTCGACCGGATCTGGGTGGACAAGGCCAAGACGATCTTTCCCTATGTTTTCTGGCACATCTGCGGGCATAACCTGCCCAAGGCCATGGAAACGGTCTCGAGTTGGGACGGTATCAAGGCGATTCAGTACGACATGCCTTATTACGGCCAGGAGATCCCCTGGTCCCAGTGGTGCGAACAAATGGCCAGGCTGATGCACGGCAGACAGTGCGCGATGAATTCCCCGACGACGCAGATGGCCTGCCACGGCACCCCGAGCCAGGTCAGCCAGATGGTGGCCGAGTTTATCGACGCCACCCTGCCGCACACAACGGCATGCGTCATGCCGGGTTGCGAAATCGATTCTTTCTCGCCGGTTGAGAACCTGAGGGCTATGATTAATACAGCCCGGTCCCGGCGAGGCTCCGCATGAGTGTTGAACAACAGATCGTTGATCTAGACGTCAGCCTGGAGCCGGATGAGGTGCTGCGCATGATGGGCGGGGTCCGTAAGGGCCCCGTTCAGCAGTCCATTATTCGCATGGTTGATCAGTATGTGGAGCGGTTCCGGGAGAGAATCCGTCCTCGGGGGGTGTATACGGTCTGCGAGGTCGCATCGAGCACCGGGGACCGTCTGCATTTGCAGTGCGGTCATGTCTTCGAGGGACAGATTGCGGCTTTCCTGGAGCCGGCTCATCGCGTGGCTGTCTTTATTGTGACCATCGGCGAGGAGATCGAACAGATAGCCGAGCGTAGAATGGAGCAGGGCGCGACGCTGGAGGGCTTCACCATCGACGCCATCGGCTCGGTCGCCGCCGACGCCGCGGCCGATGCCATGGCCGATCACGTTCTATGGAGCGACGCCTGTCCGGGTGAAGCGGTCACGCCGCCATTCAGTCCCGGGTATTGCGGCATGGCTCTGGAGCAGCAGAAGACTCTATTCTCAATTCTCGATTCTCGCCCCTTGGGTGTTGCACTCCTTCCGACCCTGATCATGCGTCCGATCAAGAGCGTGTCGGGACTCGTCGGGATCGGGCTCCAGGAGCGCATCGCCGCTCACGCCATCCCTTGCGAGCTGTGTAAGGTGAGCTCGTGCAAGATGCGCCGATAGGCGCGCCAGCGGCGTCATCGCAATCATTGGACATGCGGTGGAAATCGGTTGTGCCTGATTTCGGCACACATCATCGAAACAGCCTGTATCAGGGTTACCGGCTCAGGATGCGGGCAACGGTGGTTTCAAGACGGGCCGGCGCAAAGAAGCACCTCCGACACCCAGCAAAGGGTGCCGGAGGTTACAGGCTTGGCGTCAAGCCGAGGGCTCTCGCCAGGGCTTACTTCTTGCCCTTGCCGCCGGTCATGAGTTGGTCGAGATAAACGAACATCTCGTGCCGATCAACCGGCGAAGCCTTGAGGAAGTTGGCGATCGCAGCCGCGACCACGCGCTCCCGAACATAGCCGCCCTTCGTGCACTCGCGGTCAAAAAGGGTTACAAGCTTGCTCGGCAGAAAGTAGGATCGTTTTGCCTTATCCATGTGTCACTCCTTTCAGATGTAAAATGACGTCCTGCATTATGACCAAGAGCAATGAAAAAGCAAGCCGGTTTTTCACAATTCATAACGTTTTTGGTGTCCTTTTACTCTCCACAGGGCAAATACCCCAGCCTTGCCCCGCCTGGCGTCAATCCGCCACCTCGCCGGAGAGGCCGCGCGTATGACCTCAACTTGAGCGATCGGTCGATCCCAAGCGGCATCGACCAGCTTGAGGAACAGCCAGTAATGCGAAGCTTTCATCATTACTTAACGCCCGATGGGCAACTCTCGCTTCTCGCGGCCGGTTAACGCATCGAGAGGCTTGGCCCGGAGATTGGTGAAGTGGACCTCCATCAGCGTCTCGCGATGCAACTGCAAGGCGATGATTCCAGTGACAGGGATGCTTTCATCAGTTTCCACGTAATCGGCGGTCGTCACTCCGTTGGTCTTCAGAATGATTCGCCGGCCGCGGGCTTCCACCTCCATGTCGTTCCAGTCCTTCAGGTTGACGGCATGTTCGGCCTTTTTTGTCCAGCCGTCAGCAAGTCGTCTCCGGCCGTTCTGCTCATGAAGGTTCCCCCAGCCCGACGGAACGATATCTACTTGATAACCAGCCACTTCCAAGTTTGGGAGTTCCCGGCTGCGGAATTGAACACCGCTGTTGCCACTGACAAGTTTCACGCTGAAACGCAGGATGAAATCGTCGTAGACGCCGTCCGCGATGGCGCAGGAGTTGACTTCCAGTGGAGTGGAGTGAGTGCTGCCGACGATGGCGCCGTCACGGACGCTCCACAATCTGGGGTGGTAGCGCCATCCGTTAATCGTTTTACCGTCAAACAGAGGCATGAATCCTTCCTGCCGCTCAATATCGCTGAGCATGGGCGCGGGTCCAAGGCGGCCGGCCGCCCACCGAACCCCGTTTGCCAGTAATTTCAGGTAAGCCGGATGGAATAAAGCCTGTTCGTCATGCCCCATGGCGTTGACGAATACCCGCCCACCCATGTAGCGGTTCGTCCATACTTGCGGATCGGGGTTTTCCCGACCGGGATGGGTCCTGACGGTCTGGGCGATGAGGCAAATGTCAGGCGCCCTCTCGTCCAGGTAGTACGCTTCATCCGTGATGGTGAAGGTTGTCGGAACTCCCTGGGCAATCGGGTGCATGGGGTGAACCCCCCTGACTTCGTAGGGGCCAAACTTGTCATGCCTGAGGACCAGGCCGCCCAGAATCCGGCGCCATTCGGGCCAATCCTGAAAGCACCAGAGAGCACAGTGCAGGGCGACCAGACCCTTGCCTTGGCGAAGCGCATCCAGCAGGACCCTCTGTTTCGTCTCATCCATTCCCTTGTCCAGGCAGGCGTTGAACATCAGCACATCAACGGTCGCCACGTTCTCTGCCGTCAGCTCGTCCAACCCGGTGTGGACCCGGATGTCGATGCCTTCCTGCTGTTTCAGCACTTCAGCCAATCGCAGGGGCTCAGCGTCGAAATCATGAGCGTGGCCTCCTACGAACATGAGGCCGCGAATGACCGCCGGCTGCGACGCCGGTTGCGTGTGTGCCTCTGCGGCGGGAGGCGCAGAATCCGCCAGCGGTACAACCATCAGCACCTGACCGCAGATGAAGGAAGCGAGTGTCATGATTAACCCTCCGCAATGTCCATATCTCACTGCTCGAACGGACTCTCGTATACGACCTGGCCCGAGACATCGTGCAGGCGCACCATCAGACGCGGGCGGTTGTCGACTCGCATCAGGGTGGCCGACAGGAACCCGCCCTTGACCCGGTGGAACCGGTGATAGGAGCGGTCCAGACCGGGCGAGCCTCCGGCATGCTCATCGCTGGCCGGTCCAGAGTCGAATTCCTGCACCCCGGTCGCCGGATCCACGGAATGGTATTGCCAGTGTCGATCGCCGCAGAACACCATGAAGTTCTTCGGGAGGTTCTGCTTGACCCACCGGCGGAACTCGTTGCCCTCGTGAGCAAACGCCTTGTTGGCATGGTTGTCGGCTTTCTTGTCTCGATCCGGCCCGACGATGGGCGTTGGGCTGACGAGAATCTTGAAGGTTGCATCGCTGGCCAGGAGGGTTTTCTTCAGCCACTCCTTCTGTTCGGTGCCCCAGATGCTCTTGTCGGGCCCGTCGGGCATGTCGTTGGGGGAACGGAAGTCGCGGCCCTCAACCAGCCACACTTCGAGGTGCTTGCCCCAGCGCACCGTACGGTACAGTCGGGGCGGTGCCGGCACCTGCTCTCGAAAGACGCGAAGTCCCTGCTGATAGGTCAGCGGTGCCATTGGGGCGGCTTTCATCGTCGGCCAGCAGTCGTTGCAGTAGGTGTCGTGATCGTCTTTCTCCCAGAAGCCGGGGACGTGCAGGTGAAACCGGACCAGGCGAGGCAGGCTGTGCATTCGGTGCCAGTGGTGGCGTGCGAGTTCAACCGTGTTGGCGACCGGTGACTCGTTGTCAAGATAGACGCTGTCACCGGTGAACAAGGTGAACTTGGGTTTGAGCGCGGCCATGGCATCGTAGATGAGAAAACCCTCCGGATCATCACGCCTGCAAAACATCTGGCAGGTCGTGACGGTAAAGCACATGTCGGCCTCACGATCGGGCAAAGGCAGGGTCTCGAATCGACCTCGCAGGCTGGCGGAAACGGGCTTGCCGGCCGCCGGTGCGGCGTCAACCGCATAGTGGTAGACCGTGGCCGGCTTGAGACCGATGAGCCGGAATTCGCAGGTGAAGTCCCTGGCCTCGGTCACCATTGTCCACTGAGTTTCCGCGGCATCGGTCAGATCGTCCTTCGTGCCGAACCGCACCCGCACGCGACCAGGGGCGCCCGGCACCGCGCCTTGCAGATCTTCCACCTTGACATCCGCCGGCAGCGTCGCGACGCGGCCCTTGAGAACGATCCCCTGTCGGGGCTTGGGCTCGGCGGTCAACCGCACCCACACCGCCGCCGCGTCCTGAGCGACATCCGCCAGTTTGACACCGTTGGCCAGATACGGGCCGTCCGCCAGCGTCGAGCCGGTCAATACCATTGCTCCGGTTATCACCGCGACAAATCGCATATTTCTCACCTCACTTATTGAGCCAGCGGTGAATCCTCTCGGTCCGCGCGGTCAGCGGCGGGTGTGTCGAGAAGTAGCTTGAAAGCTCGCCCGGATCGTCGGCGAAATCATTCAGCTTGCCGAGGACCGCGGCCCCGGCCAGCGGGTCCATGCCGGCGCTCAGCATCAACCGCACCGCAAACTGGTCAGCCTCGATCTCCTGTTCCCGCGAATAAGCGTTCTGAAGAAGCTTCAAGGCCGCCTCGAGCACGCCCTTGTTCATCATCCGGGCCGCCGGGCTTGCCCGCGAGGCCACATTGAGCAGCGTGCTGCTGACCAGGCGATCCATGACATGCCCGCGGACAACATGGGCCATCTCATGCGCCAGCACGAAAGCCAACTCGTCGTCGCTCGCGGCACACACCTCCAGCAGCGGCCGGGTGACATACACGAAACCGCCGGGCAAGGCAAAGGCGTTCAGTTGGGGGTCCGCCAATGCGTGAAAGGCAAACTGGCGCCCTCGACGGGCGAGTCGACCCGCCAGCCGCTCCCCCGTTTGGGTCAGAATCCGCTGCCAGCGTGGATCAGCATCCAGTTGCCCCGCCCGGGCGATGGCCTGGGCCATGTCCCGCCCGACCTCGAACTCCGCCTGGATCACCTCGGCCTGTGATCCGGTCACTGAGCGCAGCAGCCACTTGGCCTTGCGAACGTGCGGGCCGGCCATGCGCCCCAGATTGCGGAAGAAACCGGTCAACGTCAGCCCTCACTCTTCACCTGCGGCATCACATAACAGTACACCGTGTACTGATACTCGCTCCAGGCCTGCTCGGGCAGCGGATGACCGGGGAACAGCGGAATGTCCCGGGGAACGAACTCGACTTTCACGCGGATGGCCGAGCGGCCCTGGGTCGCCGATCGCGGCAGCAGGAACTCGTCCTCCCGCCAGCGCCGATTGGACGTCTGCACGTGGTGCTCCGTGGCCCCCGTTTCGGCCTTGGGATTACTGTAGACAACGGTGTTCGAACCGGCCGTGTACCACATGCCGACCTCATGCCATTCGGCCCCGGCCTTGTCGTCGGCAACCAAGACCTTGGCACACTGGTTCGGGAACCCATAGTCCATCTTTCGCCGGAGCATCGCCCCGATATTCCGCGGGTCCAGTTTGAGCGTGAACGCCGAACTGCCCCTGGTGAATCGGCCTTTGTCGATGCTCTTGGGAAAGATCTCCTTCCCATCCAGATGGTCGACACCCCACTCGTAGCGCGAGCTGAGCGTCTGCACCGGCGAGGCCTGCGGCGAGTCGTAGTTGTGGCGCCGTTCGTCGTCCGTGTCGCCGACGTCGAAGGTGTCCGTAAGGATCAGGCAAGGCTGATTGATCCCGTACCAGAAGGTCACCGAGCGGTAGTGTTCGGGCATGTTGTTCTCGCCGCCGTGCTCGAAGGTGATGCGGGCGTTCTTGCCGAAGGGCATCAGGTCGCTCAGCAGGAACCGGTAGGCCGATTGAATCAGGTCTTCGGGATCCTTGGCCTCCTCCTTCTTGCGGCAGCCGACGGGGTGGCCGGCGAACGGGATGGTCATGTTGCGCCCGCCCCAGTAGTCGCCGCCACCGCCCCATTCCTCCGTGCCGGTCCCCTGGGCCTGCGGCGTGTTGCTGTCGTCGAAATAGAACCGGGGGTCGCCCTCGAGCGTCCGCAACTCGGCCCGGTCGGAGAAAATGAAAGAGGTGCCGACGAAGTGGCCGCACCAGTCGCCGCCGCCTTCGACCTGGGTGGTGTCGAGGAATACCAGATCACGGCCGGGCGTGGGCTCGCCGTGATCGACGTACGTTGCGTGGAAGTAACCGACCCAGTTGGCCGGGTCGGTATAGTTCTGGCATTGGATGCTCGCCTGCAGGTCATTGATTGCCAGGTCGGGAGCGGCCTGCAGCGTAAACCGGGCGGAGTGGTGGAATGGCATCGGGAAGTACATCGACAGGCGCACCTGCCCGTCGCCGAACCGGACGTTTACCGGAAACGCCTTGACCAGATACTCCCGGTTCTCACGGTTGAACATTGAACCGGTGCCGAAAAGAAGCTTGACCGGCGCATCAACCGACGCATGCTCGCTGCCGTCCCAGTAGATGCGAAGGAACGCCTCGCCCACGGCCTTGGCCTGGTCTTCGCTGACCGTCAGACTGAGAGCCCGAACGGTCCTGGCCGTTGTTCCGCTGAAAGTGAAAAGGCTGCGAGTCTGGCCGGCGGGCACGTTGATCGCTGTTCTGGCCGCGTAGTCCGAACGGCCGGCGGCAAGATGAGCCCTGCTTTGCCCGATCAGCTCCAACACATCGGCGGGGGGCACGTCCATGTTCCAGTTCCTGATTGGCTGACTGAGATTCGGGGCGTCGGGCAGGAACTTGTGAAAGATGCAGTAACCGGTGCCGTAGTGCGTCCGCCCGTAGGCCAGCGTAAACGACTGCTCAAAGGGGATCGGCACCCACATCAGGTCGGCGCCCTTGGTGATCGACCAGGTCCAGGTCAGCGGGTGCGGGAACTGCTCCTGCGGAGTGAACACGGAACCCTCAATGCGGTGATCGGGATCGGCCGTGGTCGATTCCTGGACGACATATTCCTGCCCGTCGACGATGTAGTGCCACGGGCTGCCGTGCCAGTGATTGGTTCGGACAAAGGCCAGAACCCCCTTGGCCATCACGTCCAGCGATACGTTGCGGTCGTTGGCCAACTGGTAAAGGAAGTGGCTGGCGTCGGCTGCCTCGTTGGCCCCTCGCCGGTCGTAGGTGCTGGTCATGTACGTCCGCTGGCCGATCCGCAAATATGCCCACCGGTCCCACATGCGGAAAGCATCCAGGCCCACGGGGATCGTCGGCGGCTGGACTGCGTTGGCCATGGGCCGCTTGGTGAGGCCGGGGCCGCAACCGGAAAGCGATGAGCCGAGCACCAGCCCCAATATCACGGCGATGACGAGCCCGGCTGTTCTCATCTTCGTGCCTCCGAGTGAATGATCAGGTGTGCCACTGCTCTGTGAGCAGTGCAGACTGCCGCTGGACCGAGATTCCCATCTCGGTCCTTGCCGTTCGGGGATTCCTATCCCCATCCGCGAAACGCGGAAAGGATTTCGCGAAGGCCTCGACCGAGAACGGATTCTCTGTCGAGCGGATGAATGATCAGGCGCGCCACTGCTCTGGTAGGGGTTTAGCGTGCAAGACAGCGGGTCAGGCACTTTTTGCCGTCTTCTTCTCGCCGATGAGTCCCGCCGGACTGATGCCAACCTCTCCAAATTGCACCGCGAACCGCATTTGGGCAAAAAGAGCCAGACCCCAGCACGCTAAACACGTACCTGCTCTGTGAGCAGTGCGGCTGGCACACCGCCGCCGCGCATGGTACAGTGCTCCGCCAGACCGATCAAACGGCACGTGAACCAGTCGTGAGGAGCATCAAATGCGTATGACCAGCCTGTCAATCGGATTCCATACGATCTGCATCGCAATGCTTTTTGCGACGGCCGAGACTCGTCTGTGCCAGGCTCAAGCTCAGGCGGCCGAGCGTCGCAACGTGCTTTTCATCGCAGTGGATGATCTCCGTCCGGACCTCGGCTGCTACGGTGCCAAACACATCCACTCGCCCAGCATCGACAAACTCGCCCGCGCCGGCACGGTTTTCAGCCGAGCGTACTGTCAGCAAGCGGTGTGCAGCCCGTCACGCACCTCGCTGTTGACCGGGCGACGGCCGGACACCACCAAGGTGTACGATCTGCAGACGCATTTCCGGATCCATCTGCCCGACGTGGTCACGCTCCCGCAGTACTTCAAGCAGCAGGGATACCATACGCAGTCGATGGGCAAGATCTTCCACGGGGGGCTTGACGATCCGCAGTCGTGGAGCGTGCCATCATGGTTTCCCAAGGGGCAAGGCTACCACAAGCCGGAATCTCTCAAGACCATCGAAGAAACGCAATCGCGTCTGAAAGCGGAGGGCAAGCCATACAAGGAGGAAGTCGTCCGACGAGACGAGAAGACGGGAACCGTCCTGAAGATCAAGCGAAGCGGACAGCGAGTCCGTGGCCCGGCCTGGGAAGATCCCGATGTGGCGGACAACGATCTGGCCGACGGGATGGTCGCCGAGAAGGCCGTAGAAACGCTGCGACAACTCAAGGACAAAACCTTCTTTCTGGCCGTGGGCTTCTATAAGCCGCATTTGCCGTTCATCGCGCCTGCCAAGTATTTCGACCTTTACCCGGCCGCGGGTGTTCGGCTGGCTGCCAACCCTTTTCCTCCAAAGGATGTGCCGCCGGTGGCGCTGCATGATTTCGGTGAGCTTCGTGCTTACAGCGACATGCCCAAGGTCGGGCCGGTCTCGGATGCCAAAGCCCGCGAGCTGGTGCGGGCCTACCAGGCGGCCAGCAGCTTCACCGATGCCCAGATCGGGCGAGTGCTGGATGAACTCGATCGGCTCGGCCTGCGCGACAAAACCATCGTTGTGGTGTGGGGCGATCACGGCTGGCACCTCGGCGAGCACGGAATCTGGTGCAAGCACAGCAACTTCGAGATTGCCACGCGCGTGGCGATGATCATCTCCGCGCCCAGGCAGAAGAACGCCGGCAAGACGACCGCCGCCCTGTCAGAGTTCGTGGATATCTACCCCACGCTCTGCGAGCTGGCAGGCTTGCCGTTGCCCCAAGGGCTGGAAGGCACCAGCCTCGTTCCGGTGATGAACGATCCCGACCGCTCGTGGAAGAAGGCCGCCTTCAGCCAGTACCCTCGCCAGAAGGCCATGGGCTATTCGATCCGGACCGACCGCTACCGCTACACCGAATGGGCCGAGCCGGGCCAGGAACCTGCCGGCGTCGAACTGTACGACCACCAGACCGACCCGGCCGAAAACGTGAACATCGCCGGGCTCGCCGAGAACAAGGAGCTCGTGGTCAAGCTGAGCAAGATGCTCAAGGACGGCTGGAATGCGGCGAAACCGGAGTAAGCCCGTGCGCGGGTCTGCGGTCGCCCGAAGAGCTAAAAGCCAAAAGCTAAGAGCTAATAGCTTCCCGCTCTGACAACTGACTTTCTACTTCCCCTCGCCCGGCCGAGTCGTCGGGCCGACCCGCTTTGGCGGATTGGCCTTCGTATACGCCTTGAACGCCAAGTACGACTTGCGCGGTTTGAGGTCGCGGTCGCAGAGGCCGAAGCCCGCTTCACCGGCCGGGTCGGTGATCGACAGGTAGTTGGCCATGGTGACGTAGTAGTACTTCGGGTCGTTGAGTTCGCCAAGGGTCTTGACGATGCGACGGCTCTTCTCATCCTCGTCTTTCATGTTCCAGCCCCACTCACTGATCCAGATGCCCTTGTGGCCGTCGGCGTGCTCGACCATCACGCGTCGCGTGTCCTCAATGGCCCTGTGGTGCAGCGTACCCTCCCTGTCGTAAGGATGAATGTTGAAGGCGTCGAAGTGATCCTTCGCTCCGTGCTTGTACATCCCTTCGAGGTACTCATACCCTCTGGCCACACCCTCATGGTAATCCAGTGCCCCGGCGCCGAGAACGCAATCAGGGTTTTCGCTTTTCATCGCGTCGTACCAGATGATCAGCCACTTGGTATAGAGCGCGTACTGATCGCCGTTGCCGCATCCATCCTTCACCCAACTGCATCCGTTGGGCTCGTTCCAGAACTGGTAGTGCTTGACGCGGCCCTTGTAGCGGGCGGCGACCTTCCTGCAATAGGTGATGAACTGCTCCTTCTTGTCATCCGGCGGCGGGTAGCGGTAGCCGATGCCGGTTATGCCCTTGGGTGCCTCCGGCGGCAAGGCCCAGTCCGGCGTCAGGCCCATGTACGCGAACATGGGCAGTCCCCGCTTCTCGGCCTCGGCCACCTGGTGATCGACGTAGTCCCAATACCACTCGCCTTCCTTGGGCTCGACATCATACCAGGGAATGTTGACGGGCACGTTCGTTCCGCCCATGTTCTTGACCATCTGCATCGAGCGGCCGTCGTAGTTCCACTTGCTCTTGTCGCCCGGCCAGACCCACTGGGCCCAGATGATCCCGCAGCCGTACAGATACCGAGGCTGAGCGGCAAACCACGCCTTGTATTCCTCTTCGTTCTTGGGCAGCGGGCGTTCCTCCTTCATCAGCCTCGTCGGCGGAGCACATGCTGCGAACACGGTCAACACGATCGTCAAGACAACCAAGCGTTTCACGGGCAATTCCTCCGCGCTCTGGTTCCGCTATCAGCACCTGGATATACGTCGTCCCCGCAGACGGGGGTCATACTACCGGAAAGGATGCGATCAGTGCAATCGGCTGGAGGTCCGTCGCCTGCGGCGGGATGCATCCCTGAAACGGTCGCACATGCGTCGACGGCCGCTACGGTAGGGAAGTGTCGAGGTCGCCACCGCGACCGAGACCTGCCGAGAACGTCTGCAGCATCACATCTGAAATCTTCAATCTCAGATCTGAAATCCTCGATCTGAGATTTGAGATCGGGCAACCTGGGATCCGCGATGCGTAGTCCGCGACTCGGGCTCTGCGGTGCGCATGGTTAACCACGAAGGTTCAGCTCGCGAGCCTGCGCCCAGGTCACGCGCGGGCCCCAAGTCAGCTCAATCCGTCACGTTGAAGAAACGCCGCACGATTTCGCAGAACATCCGGATGCCGACCGGCAGGGCCTCGTCGTTGAAGTTGAAGCCGGGATTGTGCAGGTGGGGATAATCGCCCAGGTGAGCAGGGCGGATACCCATCCGGAACATCGCCGCCGGAACCCGCTCGGCGTAGTAGGCGAAGTCCTCGACCCCCATGCTCGGCATGTCCTCAATGACCATGTGATCCTGGCCGAATAAGTCGCAAACCGCGCCCTCGATGAGAGCCACCATCGCCGCGTTGTTGATCAACGGCGGATACCCTTGCTGAATCCTGATCTCGGCCCGGCCGCCGTGCGCCGCCGCCGTCTGCTCGACGAGCCGCCTGAAGCATTCGTGGAGCTTCTCGCCGGTGGCCGGCAACAGATAACGCATCGTTCCGGCCATTTCGGCTTCGGGTGGGATCACGTTGTCGGCCGAACCGGCGCGTATCTGTCCGACTGAAACAACGGCCGCATCGCGCGGGTCAACGACCCGGGACACGAGTGTCTGCAATGCCGTGATGATATGCGCGGAGATGACGATGGGGTCTACGCTGCGATGCGGGTACGCACCATGACCGCCGACCCCGAGCACCTTGATCGCAAACGGGCTGCTCGCCGCCGTGACCGTGCTTCGTGAGAACGAGATCGTACCCACCGGTTGCCCGGGCCACGCGTGCAACGCCACGATCCCATCGACCTTGGGCGATTCAAGCACCCCGTGCTCGCACAGTCGGCGACCTCCGCCCTCGTCCTCCTCGTCGGGCTGGAAAACAAACTTCACCTTGCCCGGAATGGCATCGGCGAGCTTCGACAGAACCATCGCGGTGCCCAGCAGCACGGTCGTGTGCCCGTCGTGCCCGCAGGCGTGCATCACACCCGGCACCGTCGACTGATACTCAACGCCCGTTTGCTCCTGGATCGGCAACGCGTCAATGTCAGCACGAATGCCGAGGCATCGACCTGGCTTGTCGGCGTTCAATACAGCGACCACATCCGTGCCGGTCAGCGCCGGCAGCACCTCGAGATTGGGCAGCTTCGCCAGCGCCGCCCGAATCTTCTCGCTGGTGCGATGCTCACGGCGCGACAGCTCCGGATGCGAATGCAGATCGCGACGAAAGGCCGTGAGCTCCGGAAGGATGGGCTCGATCAGGCTGGCAATTCGGTTGAACATCGGTGACGCGGCTCCCGCTGGGGCAGATTGCCGACGCCGACGAAGTGCCGGTCCGGCCAAGCGGCCCCAACCGGATCATCCACGCGACGTCCGGTGATCGCCGTTCAGCCCCAGACTGAAGCCTAACGATAAGTGCGGATCACGCCGATGACAACCCCTTGAATGCGGACGTTGTCAACGTAGATCGGTTCATAGGCCGGGTTGGCCGGCTGCAGCCGGATGCGGTTGTTTTCCCTGTAGAACTTCTTGAGCGTGGCTTCCCCGTCGTCCAGCAGCGCCACCACCGTCTCGCCGTTGCGGGCGGTGTTGCGCTGCTCGACGATCACCAGGTCTCCGTCGCGAATGTGCTCGTCGATCATGCTGTCGCCCCGTACGCGCAGCACAAACGCACCGCTTCGGGTGGTGAACAGATCTTCCAGGTCGACCGATTCACGATTTTCGACTGCCTCAATGGGCGCGCCGGCCGCGATATGCCCCACCAGCGGCAGCGTGTGTCGGTCATTATCCGGGAACGCCGCCCGCCCATGCTCCGTAAGCTCCAAAGAGCGTGCCCTGTGTCTCGATCTGCGCAACAAGCCTTTTTTTTCGAGTCCGGTGACGTGCTCGAACACGGTGACCTTGGTGATGTCCAACGTGTCGGCCAGTTCCTGCATCGTCGGGGAATAACCATGCTTGTTTTGATAGTCCCGGATCAGGGTGAGGACCCGCAACTGCTTGGGCGTCAGACGAGCGAACCTCTGCTGTGCCATTTTCAGTCTCCGTGACCCCGGCCAATGCCAGCGGTCCGACCACCACGAGCGGCCATGCCGCCTGCCTGCATGCTTCATCCAACTCCCCGGCCCTGCTTCGCCGAAGCGGACGGGCAGTCTCGATCGCCGTATCGAAGCCCGCCAGAGCCAACCGGCGTCCGAGTGTTCGACCTTGCCTGCCGATCACACCCTCGCGCCCCTCGACGGCGATCACCCCGCAGTCTCTGTCGCCAACGAAAGCCGCGGCGGCCTCCTCATGGGTCTCAGGAGGACGGCAGATACGTTCCGGCATCGCCCAGAGTTTTCGTCCAAGCCAACCGGCCGCAGGGCCGGTTCTCTCGGCCCCCGTGCCAGCCGGCCAAGTGCTGCGAAACGCTCCTCCAGGCCCGAACACACACAACGGCAGTTGACCGACCACGGAACTTGCCATGCCAGCCGCCTCCCTACGGCGCGGGCAACCATCCCAATCAATAACCCCGGTTCTCGCACAGCGGCCACATCGAGTATCCTGCCTCGGGCCGATCGCCTGCCTGGCGATGAACGAGATCCGGACTGTTCACTTTTTGTTTGGTAATAGTCTACCCTAACTGTGACCAAACGTCAAACAGATTCTCATATTTTCTTTTTCAAGGCTGTTCTCGGTCCTGGCCCGGAATGAAATCCCCCACATGTAGCGGTCTGCCGGTGCCAGAACACCATTGATCGGTCATATCGTTCGTTCTGTCGCCAAAACCTGAGTGGTGTACAGGGCCTTTTTTGCCGACCGGGGGCTGAAAAATGCCTTCTTCTCTCTTGGCGCGGCAGATGAGGCTGAATGTCCGCTTTTGGGGCGAATGCTTGCTTGAAATCGGACCGATTGGGTGCTATAAGATGCTGATACCAAAGAAAGCTGTTTTGGGGGCTTAGGTAATGCTATCCCTGACTCGCAAGACGCATTATGCGCTCATCGCGTTGACCCACCTGGCATCGGAGCCGACAGGTTGCAGCAGTGCCAGGCAGATCGCGGCGGTCTATCGTCTGCCTCTTCCGCTGCTGATGAATCTGCTCAAGCAGTTGACGCAGCAGGAACTTGTTCGATCGGTTCGAGGCCCCCGAGGGGGATATACGCTCACGCTGCCTCCCGATAAGATCCGGTTGACGGATGTGGTCAGGGCCGTCGAAGGCCCGATCCATGTCACCCAGTGTGTTCCGGACCAGGCCGTGAACCCGGAAGACGATGACGCGGATAGCTGTGTTCGAATGGCGAGCTGTCCCATTCGGGCATCGCTGGAGATGGTTCACAATAAGATGATCAGATACCTCGACTCCATCACCTTGGCCGACATGATCGGCGAACGAAAGGCGTCGTGTAGTGGCCACCAGCCGTTGGAGGAGAGCCACGGGGTGATATCGTGAAGTCCCTGATTTACCTGGACAACAACGCCACTACTCCCGTTGACCCGCGGGTACTTGAAGCCATGTTGCCCTATTTCCGCGAGAAATTCGGCAACGCGGCCAGCCGCACGCACCAGTTCGGCTGGGAAGCGGAGAAGGCAGTCGACCTCGCTCGCGAGCAACTGGCCGCCCTCATCGACGCCAGCGCTAAGGAGATCATCTGGACCAGCGGGGCTACCGAGAGCAACAACATCGCGGTCAAGGGTGTGGCCCAGATGTACAAGGACAAGGGCCGCCACATCATCACACAGGTGACCGAGCACAAGGCCGTACTCGATCCGGCCAAGTATCTCGAAACCCAGGGCTTCGAGGTCACCTTTCTGCCGGTGGATAGGACCGGTCGCGTCGACGTGAACCAGTTACGTGAGGCGATCCGGCCGGACACCATCCTCGTGTCGATCATGATGGCCAACAACGAGATCGGCACGATCCAGCCAATCGCCGAGATCGGGGCCATCTGCAAGGAGAAGGGGATCATTTACCACACCGACGCGACGCAGGCCTTCGGCAAGGTCCCCATCGACGTGAAGAGCATGGGCATCGACCTGTTGAGTTGTTCGGGCCACAAGGTTTACGGCCCCAAGGGTGTCGGGGCCCTGTATGTCCGCCGCAAGGATCCGCGCGTCCGTTGCGAGCCCGTTCTGCACGGTGGGGGGCATGAGCGGGGCATGCGTTCCGGGACGTTGAACGTTCCCGGCATCGTCGGCTTCGGCAAAGCGGCGGAGATTGCCAGGCAGGAGATGCAGGCGGAGTCAGCCCGGCAGGCGAAGCTGCGCGATCGGTTGTGGGCCGGCTTGAGCGAGCATCTTGACGAGACCCATCGCAATGGGCACACCGTGCATTGCCTGCCTAACACGCTGAACGTCAGTTTTGCCTACGTCGAGGGCGAGGCCCTGATGATGGGTTTCAGCAACATTGCCGTGAGCAGCGGCTCGGCCTGCACCAGCGCGTCGTTGGAGCCGAGCTACGTGCTCAGGGCCCTTGACGTGCGAGATGAACTGGCTCACAGTTCCATCCGCTTCAGCCTTGGCCGGTTCAACACCGCCGCCGAGATCGAGCAGACCATCGACCAGGTCGTCTCGACCGTTCGCCGCTTGCGGGAAATGAGCCCCTTGTACGAGATGGCCAGGGAAGGAGTCGATATCAAGGCGGTGGACTGGCGCAAGGTTTGAACGGGGCCGGGCGGCGCGTCCCGCCGACGTGGCGCCTGGGGAGTTGTGGAATGGCATACAGCGACAAAGTGATCGATCACTACAACAATCCGCGGAACATCGGTTCCCTGGACAAGAACAGTCCCCGCGTCGGGACAGGCATTGTGGGAGCTCCCGAGTGCGGCGACGTGATGAAACTGCAGATCCAGACGGACGACGACGGCTGCATCGTGGACGCCAAGTTCAAGACCTTTGGCTGCGGCAGCGCCATCGCCAGCAGCTCGCTGGCGACCGAGTGGATCAAGGGGAAGACACTAGACGAGGCCCTGGAGATTCGGAATACTGATATCGTTCGCGAACTGGCCCTGCCCCCGGTCAAGATCCACTGCAGTGTCCTGGCCGAGGACGCCATTCGGGCCGCGATCCAGGATCTCAAGCGGAAGCAGACCGGTGCTCCCGCGACGGCCGAACCGCAGGCGGCGGGCAGTTGAATGGTGAATCGGGTATAGAATTCCACGGGGCTCGCGGAACCGGCCGCGCAACAGCAGATTCGGTCCTCCCGACTTTTGAGAGGGACATTCGGCAGCAGAGGAGTAGCGTTCATGGCATTGGCACTTACGGAACGGGCGGCACAGGAAGTCAAGACGATCCTGCAACAGCAGGACCTGTCTCTGGACAGCATCTATCTTCGTCTCGGCGCCAAGGGCGGCGGATGTAGCGGGTTCACCTATGCGCTGGACCTGGTCGACAACAAGGGCGAGCACGATCAGGAATACGTCTCCCACGACATACGAGTGATCTGCGACCCCAAGAGCCTGATCTACCTTGACGGCACCACGCTGGACTTCAAGGACGAACTGATGGGGCGGGGTTTCGTGTTTGACAACCCGAACGCGTCCGGCACCTGTGGCTGCGGCAACAGTTTCTGCGCTTAGAGTCGCCGTAAGCAGGCGGCCGCGTGCGGCCGGACGAAACGCCCATGCGTGATGGCCCTTCCCCGAGGGGGTTTCCGGCGTGAGTTCACAACCAGCCACAAGTCGTCCCATTCGCTGCACCACGTGCTCCCAGCCGCTGGAGTCGCCCATCTGCTGTACCAGTTGCGGGCAGCTCAACGCCGATCCGCTTGGTCAGTGCAACTACTTTGAGCTGTTCGGCCTGACCGTCGCCTTTGATGTGGACGCGCAGAGCCTGCATCGCAAGTACCTTTCACTGACCCGTTCTGTCCATCCGGACATCGCAGGTCACGCCTCGCAAGAGAAGCGGCACGACGCCCTTGCGATCAGTTCCGAGATGAATCGGGCGTACGAGACGCTTCGCGATCCCGTTCTGCGGTCGGAATACCTGCTGGGCCTCTCCGGCGAGCCGGCCACGCCTGATGACCGGGCGGTGTCGGCGGACCTGCTCGCACAGGTCATGACGATCCGCGAACAGATCGAGGAAGCGCGCCAGGCCGGCGACCAGGCGGCCCTCGATGACCTCAAGAAGCAGGTGGCGACAAAGCAGAGCGTCTGTATGGAATCGATCGTCTCGCTCAGCCGAGCGCTTGCAGATAAGAAGCCCGAGACCCGCCGGGCACTTCGTCAGCAGCTCAATGCGATCAAGTACTGGAACAACCTGATGGACCGTCTATTGCCCGGAGGCGATGCGGCCTGACGGAGAACTGATGAACGGCAACCGCGATATCATCATTGGCATCGACCTGGGGACCACCAACTCGCTTGTGGCGGTCTTTGATGCGGCCGGGCCGCGCGTGATTCGAGACGAGATGGGGGAGAGCCGCGTCCCGTCGGTTTTGGCGTTCTCGGCGGAAGGGCAGGTCGCCATCGGCTGGGAGGCAAAAGCCCACGCCGTCGAGAACCCCACCAGCACGGTGTTCTCGATCAAGCGGCTGATGGGACGCGGCTACGAGGAACTTGCAGCCAGCGGGGAACTGAGCCACCTGCCGTACGAGGTCGTCAAGCGGGTGACCGATCGTACCAACCGCGATATCGCAGCCGTGAACGTCAACAATCGTCTGATGACGCCGCCCGAGATCAGCTCTCTCATTCTTCGCGACCTGAAACGCCGGGCCGAGACCCACCTGGGCCGGCCGGTCAGCAAGGCAGTGATCACCGTGCCGGCCTACTTTGACGACGCGCAGCGCCAGGCCACGCGCGACGCCGGCCAGATCGCCGGTCTGGACGTCGTTCGGATCGTCAACGAGCCGACCGCGGCGGCTCTGGCCTATGGCCTGGGCATCCGCGGGCAAATGGACCGAATCACTGCTGCCACCTCGTTGTTGACGATGGCCGGCCAATGCCCGACCAGCCGCGACGGCGAGGATGTTGAAGTTCAAGGCGGTACCGCCAAGGCGACCGGCGGCGAATCACTCATCGCCGTGTATGATCTCGGCGGAGGAACGTTCGACATCTCGATCCTGCGGTTGATGGACGGTGTCTTTGAGGTCCAGAGCACCCACGGCAACACCTGCCTGGGCGGCGACGACCTCGATCGGGAGATCATCGGACTCGTGCAGCGCGAGGTGCGCGAACAGTTCGGGCTGGAAATCAACTCGCCTGCCACTCGCCAGGCCCTGCGGAGCTTCGCCGAGGGCGTCAAGATGAGGTTGAGCTGCGACGATACCGCCGCCATCGAAATCGACTTGGGTCAGGGCCGCCAGTACCGGCGAAGCATCAGTCGCAACGAGTTCGAGTCCATGATCGAGCCCTGGATCGCCAAGACGCTCGAATCCTGCCGCCGGGCGCTCGCCGACGCGAAAGTCGAGGCCGCCGAGGTGGACCAGGTCATCATGGTCGGCGGAAGCACGCGGATTCCGCTGGTCCGTCGGCGCGTCGAGGAGTTGTTCGGCCGCCGCCCGTACACCGCTCTGAACCCTGACGAAGTCGTGGCTCTTGGTGCTGCCGTGCAGGCGGCGATCCTGGCCGGCTCGCAGCGAGACACCCTGCTCCTGGACGTCATCCCGCTGTCGCTGGGCATCGAAACGATGGGCGGCGCGATGGGCAAGCTGATCCTTCGTAACACTCGGATTCCGTGCCAGGCTACCGAACGGTTCAGCACCTTCGTCGATGGCCAGACCAACGTGAAGATCAACATCTTGCAGGGCGAGCGGGAAATGGCCAAGGACTGCCGCTCGCTCGGCGAATTTGAACTGCGCGGAATTCCGCCGATGCCGGCCGGGCTGCCCAAGATCCTGGTGACGTTCCTGATCGACGAAAACGGCATTCTCAATGTCTCGGCCCGCGAGGAACGAAGCGGCAAGGAGGCGAGCATCCAGATTGTGCCGACCTATGGGCTGACCTCCG
Source organism: Phycisphaerae bacterium (assembly GCA_030372985.1). Lineage (GTDB taxonomy): Bacteria > Planctomycetota > Phycisphaerae > UBA1845 > PWPN01 > JAUCQB01. Next base: position 19,586 of record JAUCQB010000184.1, on the reverse strand, counting down.
ATGAGGTCAAGCGGATGGAGGTGGAGTCCTACGAGCACGCGCGCGAGGACATGACTGCTCATCGGCTGGTCGACTTGCGCAACCAGATCGAGTTTGACACCCACAAGACCGGGCAGATGCTCGCCAAGGTCGGCCACCGGCTTTCACCCGGCGAGCGGCAGGACATCGAGACTGCGATGGCCGAACTAAAAGCTCTCGCTGCGGGCGGCACCGATGCGGACGCCTTGCACAAAGCCTTGGTTGAGTTCGACCGCAAGACGGTGCGGCTCGCCGAACTGGCCATCACCGAGACGCTCCGCGAGACGGATCGGTCCGGTGTTCCCGCTCCTCGTCGATGAACGGAGAACAACCGTCCATGGATGCCCGGAACCCTCAACTGCCCGGCACCGCCAGACGTTGCCCATTGCGGAAGTACCGTGTCACCTTCCTGCCATCCGGCAAAACCGTCGAGGTCGACCCGGCCGAGACCGACCACGCGGATGACGGTTTGCCTTGGAGCATTCTGGATGTTGCTCTCCGCAACGGCGTCGAGATCGATCACGCCTGCGGCGGGGTGTGCGCGTGTGCGACCTGCCACGTGATCGTCCGCCAGGGGCTTGAATCGTGCGGTGACCCTGTTGATGAGGAGGAAGACCGCCTGGACGACGCCTACGGCCTGACTCCTCAGTCGCGTCTGGCTTGTGTCTGCGTGCCCGATGGCAGCAGCGATGTCGTGGTCGAGATCCCGGCCTGGAATCGCAACCGCGTCCGCGAGGGCCACTGATCCGATCGCACCCTGGAATCAGGTGTGGGACCGGCCTCTTGCCGGTTTGGTAGGGGCCGGTTTGGTGCGCTGCTCTCCTGAATGGAAGGCTGGAACATGGCCGCTTTGAAATGGACCGACTCAGAGGAAATCGGCATTCGTCTTTTCGAGAAGTTCCCCGACGAAGACCCCTTGGCCGTCCGATTCACGGATCTGCACAAGCGGGTCTGCGAGCTTGAAGGCTTTGCCGACGATCCCCAGGCTTCGAACGAAGCCCGCCTCGAAGCAATCCAGATGGCCTGGCTCGAGGAATACCGCGACGCCAAGGAATAAAACCCGTCGCCGAATGGGTCGGGCAGGGCGTGCTTCGCACGCCGATCCCGCTGAGTCGGGTAGGGCGTGCTCTGCACGCCCGATTCCTCCCCCCAAGCCCACCCCCTTATTCTCCGGTTTTCTGACCGGCGCACTTCGGGCAGCCGCCTTCGCGCCCCCCGCCCTGGGTGACGGCATACCACTCGCCGCACTGCTCGCACCGGCTGGCAATCTGGGCCGAATACTTGCCGCATTTCTCGCAGCGGAAGCCCTGCCCGTCGGGATCGCGAGGATAGGTGCGGACCTGCTCGCGCGGAATGGTGAAATACCAGCCGCACTCGGCCGCTGTGCACTTCAAGTGAAAGCCGTCGGCCTGTGCCGATGCGGCCGCCGAGACCTTCATGTACGTGTAAAGGCCCACCCCCAGGATCAGAACGCCCAGTCCGGCATAGATCAGGAATCTCTTCAAGTCGGCGCCTCCTCGATTGATGGCACGAGCATGCCCCTTACCGCTCTTCAGGCGGGACATTGGCAATGGGATACTTGGACTTGTCGCCCCATTCGTCGTAGTGCGCTCTGTAATCGTTATTCCACTTCTTGCGCATGCCGACGCTGCCTTCCACGAGCCTCGATTGGAGCAGCCATTCGGCGTGACCGTCGGCAAAGACGATATTGGCCCCCTTGAGGTGCCGGTCGCCCGGCCACTCCAGCCCGCTGTCGTCGATGGGGTCGATCGCCGTTTCCCAGAAGCCGTTTCTAGCCTTCGGGTTGGTGCTTCCCGAGTCGCTGTCCCCGATCGCGATCATGTCGGACGGACGCTTGACACGTTCGGCCCGCACCTCGCCCTCGTAATGGTGATTGATGTGCCCGCCCAGCCCGCGGTTGTAAACGGGCGGGTTTCGTCCGATGGTTTCGGCGACGCCCCAGTCGTTGTATCCGTATGCGAAGGTCGCCTGCTCGTCGGGCTGAGCGCTGGTGACGGTGTTGTAGATCCGGTCGATGCCGTTCCACTGGGTGTCGGCGGGAGCCGAGGGGCACCAGAACGCCTGGGGCTGCTTCATCAGGCGGTTGAGCCGGACCGGCCAGAGGATGTCCCATCGCCCGAACGTGAGATGGTGCCCGGGATAGTACCGCTGCTCAAGCGTGTACATATGCAGGGCGATGCCCATCTGGTGCGTGTTGGCCCCGCACTGCGTCCGCTTGGCAAGCTCGCGGGCCCGGGCCAGCGACGGCAGCAGAATCGCGATCAGCAGAGCGATGATCGCCACCACGACCAGGATCTCGATGAGGGTGAAGCCGTTCAACCGACCGCGCAGGCAACGAACGTCGCCGATTCTCATCACCAGTCTCCTCGAACCGGGTGGCAGCGACCCCGGCGATGCCTTTCTCATTCTACCATCAGATTCGCCGGGGCCCAATACACTCGGGGAGGATGCAAGCAGGGCGGGCCCACGATCGTGCAGGGTCGGCGTGGCCGTCTGCTACCGAACTCGGCCCCAAGCCGGTTTTGGCAGGGACTCTTGTTCCTCGATTGCCTGTTTTGTCGATATTCTCTGGACCGATGTCGAAAGTTCTCAAATCAGCCAGGATGATCAGTCTGCTGACGCTGGTATCCCGTATTCTGGGGTTGGTGCGAGATATCGTCTGCGCTCACGCATTCGGTACGGATGCGGTCTGGTCGGCCTTCCGGATGGGTTTTCAGATCCCCAACCTGTTCCGGCGGCTGTTTGGGGAGGGTGCCCTTTCGGCGGCGAGCATCCCGGTGCTCACCGAGACGCTGACCCGCGAGAGCAAGGAGGCGACGGACATCCTGGCCGGGCGCCTGCTGGGTCTTCAGCTCGTGGTGCTGGCCGGTCTGTGTGTCGTCGGCGAGGGCGTTATCGTCGGTTTGTACTGGATCTACGGCGACGACTCCGACAACGCACTGACCCTCACCCTGACCGCCCTGATGTTGCCTTACATGATCTTTATCTGCACAGCGGCGGTGTTGGGCGGGGTGCAGAACGTCTTCGGCCGCTTCGCGTCGCCGGCGGCGGCACCGATTATTCTGAACGTCTTCATGATCGGGGCGGCCTGGCTTGCACCGAGGGTCGTCCCCGGCGGAATGCACCGCGAGATCGTCCTGCTGGCGGGGGCGGTGGTCGTCTCGGGGATCTTTCAACTGGGCTGGCAGCGGTTATCCGCCGGACAGTGCGGGCTGCGCCTGCCGCTGCGCATCAACATCCATGACCCCAACATCCGGCGGATCTGCGTGACCATGCTTCCCATGATGGGGGGGCTGGCGGTTGTGCCGCTCAGCAGCTTTCTGGACAATCTGATCGCCTACTGGTTCGTTCCCGAGCGTAAAGGGCCGGCGATTCTGGGTTATGCCCAGGAGTTGTACCAGTTCCCCCTCGGCGTCTTTGCGATCGCCATGGCCACGGCCATCTTCCCGACGCTGGCCAAGCACGTTGCAGAAAGCGACATCCCCGGCATGAAAGCCGCGCTGGCCCGCGGGATTCGCGTGGTCGAGTTCGAAGCCCTGCCGTGCATGATCGGACTGATCCTGGTGCGCGACCCGCTGGTGCGGGCGCTGTTCGAGCGAGGACAATTCGCGGAGGACCCGGAAGCGGCGCCCCGTGTGGCTTTTGCCCTGTACATGTATGCCATGGGCATTGTCGCCTATGGGGTCAACCACCTGCTGGTTCGGACCTTCTACGCCATGCACGATGCCAAGACGCCCCTGAAAGTCTCTGTCGTCAATGTGGTGATCAACTTCTCCATCAACCTGGTCCTGGTTCAGACGGCGCTGCGTGAGGCCGCCATGGGCCTGTCGACCTCCGTCTGTGCAATGGGGCAGGTCGTTGCGCTGTCTCTCCTGCTGAAACGGCGGATTGGCCCGCTCCCCTGGGGCGAGATCGCAAGGAGCGTCGGGCGGAGCGCGGCCGCGACGGCGATCATGGCTCTGGCCGTGCTGGCGGTGGACTATGGTGTTGACGGCAGCCTGAGGCCGCTCTTCCGCCTGGTGATTCTGGTCTGCACAGGTGGTATTGCCTACCTCGCCGCGGCTTTCGTGCTGCGATGCCAGGAAATGAGGGAGATGCTCAAGAAGTAGCTTTCAGCGATCAGCGTTCAGCACTCAGCTTCGAAAGCCGTGACGCCGCAGAGCGTGCAAGGAGCACCGTGGCTTTCGTTGACCGCTGAGTGCTGAAAGCTGACAGCTACCCTGACCTCGGTTTCTTCCGCTTACCAGCCTTCTTGCCGCCTTTTGCGCGAGCCATTTCCTCGTGGCTGATGAGCGAGTACTCGATGCCGTCGACCAGGGCGATCCAGGATGCCTCGATGATGTTCTCGCTGACGCCGACCGTGCCGTAGATGTCGTGAGTCGTCTCGTTGCGAAATTCGATGGTGACGCGCACGCGAGCGGCGGTCGCCGCCCGGGCGTTGATGACACGAACCTTGTAATCGATCAGCCGTACCTGATCGACCTCGGGATAGTGAGGGCGAAGGGCCTTCATCAGAGCGTTGGCCATGGCGTCGACGGGGCCATGCCCGCCCGCCACATGATGCTCCTGTGTGCCGTTGATCCTGAGCCGGACGATGACCTCGGTGTCGGGCTCCTGGAGTTGCGAGGATCTCAGGGCGACCGCCCGCCAGTGGTCCAACTCCCAGAACGGATGGTGGAGCCCCAACTCTTTGCGACAGAGCAATTCAAAGCTGGCCTCGGCCGACTCGTACACGTAGCCCTGCTCTTCACATTCCTGCAGCCGCTTGAGCAGTCGCCGCTGGAGCTGCTTGTCGTGGGCAACGTCCAGCTTTCGGCCGATTTTCTCGGCTACGCCACTGGCTCCGCTCAACTCGCTGATCAGCACCCGCCGCTCATTGCCCACCAGCACCGGATCAACGTGTTCGTAGCTGCGGCTGACGCGCCGGATGGCGTGAACGTGCATGCCGCCCTTGTGAGCGAAGGCGAACGGGCCGACGTAGGGCTGGTTGTCCGGCGGCACGAGGTTGAGCACCTCGTAGACGTACCGGCTGACCTCGGTCAGGCGTTTCAGGCCGTCGGCCGAGAGAACGTCCATATTCATCTTGACGGCCAGGTTGGCTGCGACGGTGGTCAGGTCGACGTTGCCGCAGCGTTCGCCGATGCCGTTGATGGTCCCCTGGGCGTGGACGGCACCGTGCTGGATCGCCGTGAGGGCATTGGCGACCGCCAAGCCGGCGTCGTTGTGCGTATGGATCCCGAGTTTGGTCCGAACGTGCGGCCGGATAGCGTCGATCGCCTTGCCGATCTGCTCCGGCAGGCATCCGCCGTTCGTGTCGCACAACACCAGGCACGACGTCCCGGCCTCCTGGGCGGCCAGCAGAGTCTTCAGTGCATAGTCAGGATTGTCCGCCCAACCGTCGAAGAAATGCTCCGCATCGTAGAGGACCTCACGACCGCGCCGCACCAGAAACTCCACTGACTCGGCGATCATGTCCAGGTTCTCCTGCTCGCTGACCTGCATCACGTCGCGGACTTGCATGTCCCACGTCTTTCCCACGATCGTGATGACCGGCGCCTCCGAGTCGAGCAGGGCCTTGAGCCCCTCGTCTTTGTCGGCTTTCGTCCCGCGATGGCGGGTCATCCCAAAGGCGGCGACCTTGGCGTGCGAAAGCTTGAGATGTCGGACCTCGTGGAAGAAGGCCGCATCCCGGGCGTTGCTCAGGGGGTAGCCGCCTTCGATGTAGTCGATGCCCAGGCTGTCCAGCTTCGCGGCGATCATGAGCTTGTCGTTCAGGCTCGGACTCACGTTGTGGCTCTGCGTGCCGTCGCGGAGCGTCGTGTCATAGATCTCGATGCGTTGTCGGGGTGTGGACATGTGTTCTCTCGCCTGTCTGATGTCTGCTTCCTTGGTCGGACTTTTGCCCGATGCCGCGCTTGCCAGACGATTAGACTATTCGACCGTTAGACTGTTAGGAAGCAGGGGGCAGGTTGCCGCTTGGCGCCTAAAAGTCTAAAGGTCTAGAAGTCTAACGGCCTAACAAAAAAGCCCTGCCTCACCGGGCAGGGCTTGTCACGATCGCGTTCGCCTCACGCGGCCCTACCCCGGGTTTCCTCCAATAATGCCGATAATGCCGCCGATCCGCACGGGCGCGGGGCGATGACGGGCAGGGGGGTGAGACTCGGTTACCTTGTTCAACATGACTCATATGATAGCGTCGGGCCCGGCGGTTGGCAAGCGCCCGGTTGTGGGGCTGCCGCCGGTTGGGTTACAATTCCCGCGGCTTGTTGTGCGTCCTGAGATCCCGGTGTGGGACCGGCATCTTGCCGGTCCGATGGTCGACTGGAAGCCCGTCCCATACGTGTTCAGGATACACCCTTGGTCTGTCGGTCATTTGTCTCAGGAAAACGTCTCATGTCTCACCGTAAAGCCGCTCGTGCCGTGTTCCCAGGAGCCTTCGACCCCATCACCAACGGTCACCTCGACGTGATCAAGCGGGCACGGGAGTTTGTCGACGAGCTGATCGTCGCCGTCGGCCAGAACCCCGAGAAACGGGAGCTGTTTACCGCTCAGGAACGCGTCGACATGCTCAACGAACTGATCGGCGACCTCCCGCGGGTACGAGTGGAGGCCTATAAGGGGCTGACCGCCGAGTTCGTACAGCGGGTCGGGGCCCAGATGATCATCCGCGGCATCCGCGACAACGTCGACCTGCACTATGAGCTTCAACAGGCCAACGTCAACATGGCAGTGGGGGGGGTCGAGACCATCTTCCTGCTCACCCGCGACCAGTTCGCTCTGATCTCCAGCACCTATATCAAGCAGATCGTCGAACTGGGGTGCACCGACATGGAGCGGCTCAGCCGGCTGGTCCCGGCCAACGTGGCCGAGCGGCTGCGCTGCAAGTGTGGCGCCCAGAATAGTAAAGGGGCGCAGGAGTAGCAGCGCCGACGGGGGCGTCGGCCCCGCAAAGCGTAGGGCCCGTCCTGGCGGACCATCATTCGGACGGTTTGAAATCTGGCAATCTCAGATCTCAAATCAGGTGGTGTGCGATCCCTGTGAAGATGGGGTATAATAAGTGGATCATAAGCTTGTTCTGATCAAGCGATTGTGCCAAGCGGGCCGCGTGGTCTTCACTGCGACGGCCGAAGCTGAGATGTTGCGGGATGGTCTGTGCCGAGAAGATGTCGTGGAGGCCATTCTCAATGCGCAGGCCATTACCAAGCGGTTGCGGTCACGTAACCCGTTCACCGGGCGACGGGAGACATTGTACGTTCTTGACTCGGCGACATGGGATGGTCGCCCCGTCTACACGAAAGGCAAGCTGGCTCCGGCACGCAGAAGCGACCGGTTCTACATCCTGATTTCTTCGAAACGATCGGAGCCGACATGAGGGATCGAGCAAAGCCTCAGTTTCCAGTTGCCGAATGCCCGACTTGCGGCGCAAAGCAGATCCGATGGGTCTGTGAACCGTGCGTTTTCGAGGTCGGCCGCCGTCGTGTAACCAGCCCTCCCGTACCTCATTGGCACTGTCTGCATTGCGGCGAACGGTTGTTCGACGCTGTGTCCGAGAGCGTGCTGGCTCCCTGGCGAGAGCAGGTCAGAGAAGTTCCCGCACGATCGGGCAGCCGGAGACGTGGTGACTGCAAGACCATCGAGGCAGGTTCGCGACGCTGAATGCAGACTGGTGCCCGCGGGCGGTCATCTGGGATCTTTGAACGAACAAGCGACGGCGCCACCGCAGAGGATTGCCCTGGCAGACCATCATTCGCCTGGTTTGAGATCCGGCAATCTCAGACCTCAAATCAGGCGATGCGCGAGCAGGCTTTTCCGTCTCCGATGAGTCTGTAACCATGTTGTGGAATGCCATTCGGCGGCAATCGGTGCAAGGCTTCCTGAAATGTGGCTCTTGGAGCCACTGACTGAGCTTCGAGATCGACTCCGGGGTTATCCTCCTCAAGTACCGTGCGTGGAGAGCGACGGTACCGGGTGGTAGGGCAGTGTCGAGCGCAGCGAGACCTGCCGTTCTTCCCTCTGTCGTTGGCTACCGTTGCTTGTTGTCGAGGTTATCCCGGTCGGGGATGATTGCGGCAGGTCTGCGCCGCCTGCGGCGGCTTCGATTGTGCCCCACCTCCGTCACACGAGCCCCGCGCGTTGCGGTTTTTACCCCGGTGCCTATCATTGGCTGTGATCCAACGGATCGGCGCGTCTGAGAATACGCGTTATCGAGCTTTGTCCGGGAGAGCCGACATGTTGTTCCGTTTTGCGATTCTGATTCAGGTGCTGGTACTCTCAACCGGAGCGGCCCCGAAGGCCAAGCCGGCCGCGTCGCTCGTCGCTTCCAAACCCGCCACAGCCCCGGCCAGCCGCCCGGTCTCGCGCAGCCTGGTCATGAGCGGCGTGGTGTTCGAGGATCTCGATGCCGACGGCCTGCGAGACGACAACGAGCCGACGCTGAGGGATATGTCCGTTTCCGACGGGCTCGGTTTCGTTCGGACCCAAGCCGACGGCCGCTTCGAGTTCAAACTCCGTGAGCAGTCTCGGGGCTCGGTCTTTGTCTGCACACCGGCGGGTTGGCGGGCCTCGAAGCAGTTCTTCGTCATTGCGGATTTCGGTCGATATGCCGACAAGGTCCAGCCGGCCGATATCGGCCTGGTTCGCGACCCGGCCCGCAACACCGACCGCTTCGTCCTTGTCCAACTGAGCGACACGCACGTCACCGAAGCCGAGAGTGCCGTTCAGACCATGGCCGAAGACCTGGAGGTAGTGAACAACCTCTCGGACAAGCCCACGTTCGTTGTGACCACGGGTGACTTGACCAACGTTGGCAAGCAGGTCGCGCAGCTCGCGGGCTACGTGAGAGCCACCCAAGACAGCCGATACCCGCTCTACAACGTCGTCGGAAACCACGATTACGGCGGCGAACTCCGCGACACGGAGAACTACGAGAAGTACCTCGGTCCGCCCTATTACTCCTTCGACGTCGGGCCATACCACTTCATCGCCCGCGACATCATCGCTCGCGACAGAAAGAGTGGCTTCTTCGAGCGCCAGACCGAGTGGATCGAGCGCGACCTTCGTCTGAACGCCGTCGGGAAACGGGTGGTGGTGTTCCAGCACTACATCCCGACGATTCGCGAACTCGACTGGTGGGCGGAGCGAAACGGGGCAGCAGTTTTTTCAGGCCACTGGCACGGCCGTCGGGAGCGCGAATACAAGGGAATTCTCGACGTCAACAGCTCGACGCTTCGCTTCGGCGGCATCGACCGCAGCCCGCGCGGATTCCGAATGATCCATGTGGATGGGCAACAGATGCGATGCGAGTGGCGGCTGGGTGCCCAGAAACAGCGGATCGAGATCGTGCATCCGCCGGTCAATGGCTTGACCTTCGGGCGTGCCGTGCCGATTCGCATCCTTGCATATGACACGGCCGTCCGCGTAACGGGCGTTCGATATCGCGTTCTCGACGCGGGTGATGCCGCATCCAACCAGACCGAGCCGATCGCCCAGGGTGATCTGTGGGCCGAGGGTTCATGGACCTGGGCGGGCCGATGGCAGGTTTCGTCGGACGTCTGGTCCGGCATGAAACGCATCGAAGTCGAAGCTGCGGCCGCCGACGGCACCGTCTGGAAACAGACGGGCGTCTTCAAGCTGGACGTCAACGGCGTCGCAATCGTCAAACCCGGCCAGGCCTGGCCGTTCTTCCACAACGACGCCGGCCATCGCGGCTACCTTTCGGACGGTCCTCGCCCGCCGCTGGTACCCGCTTGGTCGACGCATATCGGCGGCACGATTCACATCTCCAGTCCGGTCATCGCCCACGGCCGCGTCTATGCAGCCTCCGGCTTCGAGAGTTCGCTCGATGACTGTGCCATCACGGCTCTTGACCTGGTGACCGGACGCAAGCTCTGGCGCGCTCCTGTGGACTCCTCGATCAAGCACAGCCTGGCGGTCTGGGACGGCAACATCATGGCCGTGTCCCAGGCGGCGACGCTCTACTGTTTCAACAAGGACGGCTTCCCGAGATGGACGGCCTCGCTCGACCGCGGCCACGACGACCGTTGGGAAACGAGTTTCCCGGTCACCGACGGTAAGGTCGTGTATGCCGGGCGTTGCACCGGTTTCGGTGCGTACGACCTCGCGTCAGGCGAACCGTTGTGGAAGCAGCCCGGCGGGAACGACTGGTGGCCGAACATCTATTCCGGACCGAGTCTGGGCACCGGTGTTGTCTACCAGGGCGGGCCGTTCGCCAGGGCGCTCGATCCGGCCACGGGGGACATTCGCTGGTCGAACAAGCAGATGGCCGTCTCGACCGTGGCGGTAGTCCCGGCCGCGGTTGAGCAGAGTCAGGACGGCGATCGGCTTTACGTATTCCAGAACAAGAAGACGCTCCTGTGCTTGGATGGGAGATCCGGGAAGCCGCTCTGGGAGGCCGCCTTTGAAAGCGTCGACGGCCAGGGCAGGGAGGTGATACCGCTGGGCGACGAGACGGGGACGCCCGCGATCGGCGAGGACGTCGTCTGCGTCGGCGGCGCGGAGGTCTCGGTCAGGGGCCAGTCTCCCGACGCCGCCATGCACGGGTTCGACAAGGCCACCGGCAAGCTGCGATGGCGATTCCCCGTGGGGCAAGAACTCTCTCCGACGACTCCATACAAGAGAGACGGTGCAACCATTACCAGTTCGCCCGTCATCGTGCGCGATGTGGTCTACTTCGGGGCGAGCGACGGCTGGTTCTATGCTCTCGATGTCAGTGACGGTCATCTGCTCTGGAAGTACCTGTTCGGCCTACCGATCGCCTCAACCGCGGCGGTTTCCGGGAATACGGTGATCGTGACCACGTGGGATGGGACGGTGCATGCCATGGTGTCTGTGGATTGACCATGACGCCAGACAGAACAACGCTGGATGAGCTTCGTATCGACAGGACCGCTTCGCACCGCCGGGGGCCGAAGGTCGCCCTGATCATCATCCTGTTCGTGATGATTGCCACGGCCGGCGGGATCTACCTCTGGCTTCACCGGCCCAAGGTGCCCGTTGTTCGGACGGTGGTGGTTCGGGAGGCGGCATCCGGCGGCGATAGGACCCTGCTCAATGCTTCGGGCTACGTGACGGCGCGGCGCGAGGCCACGGTTTCATCAAAGGTCACGGGCAAGGTGCTTGAGGCGCTCGTGGAGGAGGGAATGAAAGTCGAGGCCGGGCAGATACTGGCGCGGATCGACTCGTCCAATGTCGAGAAGAGCCTTCACCTGGCAGAGGCCCAACTGGAATCGGTGCGCAAGGCTCTGGGCGAGACCCGCGCTCAACTCGATCACGCCGAGCGAGAGGTGAAGCGTCTCTCGCGACTGGCGGCGGGGCAATCGGCGAGCAGAGTCGAACTCGATCAGGCCGAGACGCAAGCGAAAGCCTTGCAGGCAAGGCTGGACAAGCAGACGGCCGACATCGCGGTGAGCGAGCAAGAGGTTGCACTCTGGAAACAACAGATGGATGATGCAATCATCCGCGCTCCGTTTGGCGGGGTGGTGACGACCAAGAATGCCCAGCCCGGCGAGATGATCTCACCCATGTCGGTTGGCGGCTTCACCCGCACCGGCATCTGTACAATCGTCGATATGAGTTCCCTGGAGATCGAAGTGGACGTGAGTGAAAGCTACATCAACCGCGTCGAGCCGGGTCAGCCCGTGGAGGCCACACTCGATTCGTACCCGGATTGGCGCATCCCCGCCAAGGCGATCGCGATTATTCCTACTGCCGATCGGCAGAAGGCCACGGTGAAGGTCCGGGTGGGTTTCGAGAAACTCGACCCGCGCATCCTTCCCGATATGAGCGTGAAAGTGGCATTCCAGAGTGCCGGTGACACCCAACCTGCCCGGCGAAGCCCGACCATCCCCAGGTCCGCCATTCGTCAGAGCGATGGCAAGGACGTCGTCTGGCTGGTTCGCGATGGCCGCGTCGAACGCCGTGCCGTCAAGGTCGGCGAAGCTCGCGGTGATGAGGTGACCGTCGTGGCCGGGCTGGATGGGGGTGAGCGGGTGGTTGTGGAAGGGGCGGACGATCTGACGGAGGGTGTCAAGGTGAGGGAGGCAGGGCGGTGAGCAGCAGCAATGAAATTCTCGTGCGTGTGGAGGGGGTGGACAAGACCTTCCGTCGCGGATCGGAGGAGATCCACGTCCTGTCGGACTTGAGCCTCGCCGTTTCAAGCGGCGAGTTCCTGGCCTTGATGGGGCCGTCCGGTTCCGGCAAGACGACTCTTCTGAACCTGATCGGTGGCCTGGACCGCGTGACGCGCGGCTCGGTGACGGTTGGCAGCGACCGGATCGACCGGATGTCCGACCGGCAACTGGCGGCATGGCGCACGCGAAACGTGGGTCTCGTGTTTCAGTTCTACAACTTGCTGCCGGTGCTGACGGCCGAGCGCAACGTCGAGCTCCCGCTCCTGCTCACACACCTCTCCAAAGCCGAGCGGCGGAAACACGTGGAAGCCGCGTTGCGCATCGTGGGACTCTCGCACCGCGCGCGGCATTCTCCGCGCACGCTCTCCGGCGGCGAGCAGCAGCGAACGGGCATCGCCCGGGCAATCGTCACCGATCCGACGCTGCTGCTGTGCGATGAGCCGACCGGCGACCTGGACCGTAAGTCGGGCGACGAGATCCTCGATCTGCTCCACGCCCTCAACCGGGAGCAAGGCAAGACGATCATCATGGTCACGCACGACCCCCATGCCTCTGCGCGGGCGACGCGGACCGTGCACCTGGACAAGGGGCAGCTCTACGAGGAGAAGCCGGCATGAGGTTCTTCTTCCTCGTCTGGGGCAATCTCAAGCGAAAGAAGCTCCGCACCCTGCTGACGGTGCTCTCGATCTGCGTGGCCTTTGTGCTCTATGGGCTATTGTGTACGATCAGGGAGGCGTTTGCATCGGGGGTCGACTTGGCTGATGCCAAGCGGCTCATCGTTCGCCACAAAGTCTCCCTCCTCATGTTGCTGCCGGCGAAGTACGGGCCTCGCATGGAAAGCATTCCCGGCGTGGCTGCCGCAGTGCACTGGACCTGGTTCAACGGTATCTACCAGGATGAGCCGAAGAACTGGTTCGGCAGTTTCGCCGTCGAGCCCGGACCCTTCCTGGCGATGTTCCCTGAGTACGTGCTGCTGGAGGACCAGATGCAATGCTGGCTCAGGACGCGGACCGGGGCGATCGTCGGCCGCACGCTTGTCGAGCGGTTCGGGTGGAAGATCGGTGACCGCATACCGTTGACCTCGCCGATCTGGCCTCGCGAGGGCGACGGGGCGTGGGAATTCGAGATTGTCGGCATCTATGAAGGTGCCCAGAAAGGCACGGACACGTCCGGCTTCTTCTTTCGGTATGACTACTTCGATGAGGCCCGCGTGCGGAACAAGGGGGAGGTCGGCTGGTATGCGGTTCGGGTGAACGATCCGGACCACGTGGTCGAGGTAGCCCAGGCAATCGACGCCGAATTCGCCAATTCACCCTACGAGACCAAGGCCGAGCCCGAGGGGGCGTTCGTGCAGGGCTTCATTGCGCAAGTCGGCAACATCGGCACGATCATGATCGCGGTTTTGAGCGCCGTATTCTTCACCATCCTGCTGGTCGTGGGCAACACGATGGCCCAGGCGGTCCGAGATCGGATCGCCGAGCTCGGCGTGCTCAAGGCGGTCGGCTTCACAAACGAACGCGTGCTCGTGCTGGTGCTGGCCGAGTCACTGTTGATCGCAGCTTTAGGCGGTCTGACCGGCTTGGGCCTGGCGTGGTTGTTCACTTTGCGCGGCAGCCCGGTTCCATCGTTGCTGCCGGTGTTCTACCTGCCCGTCCGATTCCTGGGGATCGGCGTTGCGATCGTGCTGGCGCTGGGGCTGGTGGCGGGCATCCTGCCGGCGCTCCAGGCGATGCGCCTCCAAATCGCCGTCGCTTTGAGGAGGCAGGCGTGATCAACTGGATCTCCCAGGTTTGGTCTGTCGCGATTTTCAACCTTTGCACGGTTCCCCAGCGCAAAGGAGCCGCCATTACGACCGCGGTGGGCATCGCCGGCGTCGTCGCGGTTCTGGTGGGTGTGTTGTCCATTGCCGAGGGGTTCCGCGCGGCGATGGCTATTTCGGGCCCCGATGACGTAGCCATCGTCATTCGAAGCGGCGCCGACAATGAGATGACCAGCGGTCTGTTACGTGAGGATACCCGCCTCATTTCCGACGCCCCGGGCGTGGCACGATCCGCCGACGGCCCGCTGGCGTCGGCCGAGCTGTTCGTGATCATCAATCTTCCTAAGCGTTCCACCGGCACGGACGCGAATGTGCCGCTTCGCGGCGTCGGGAAGACGGCCATGGCGGTCCGCGGCGACGTGACGATCATCGAGGGCAGGGGATTCGAGCCGGGTCGCAACGAAGTGATCGTTGGTGCCGGCGCAGCCCGGTCCTTCGCCGGGCTGGAAATGGGACACAAGTTCCGGGTGGGCCAGAATGAGTGGACGGTTGTCGGCATCTTCTCAGGCGGTGGGGGGTCGTCGGAATCCGAGATCTGGACCGATGCCAAGGTCCTTCAGCCGGCATACCAGCGCGGCGACTCCTTTCAGTCGGTCTACGTGAAGCTGACCTCGCCCGAGGCGTTCCAGACGTTCAAGGATGCGCTGACCACCGACCCGAAACTGAAAGTGAAGGCTCTCCGCCAGGCCGAGTATCTGGCCGATCAGTCCAGCATGCTCACGAGCTTCATTGAGGGCCTTGGTATGTCCATCGCCGCGCTGATGGCTCTCGGGGCGCTGTTCGGCGCCTTGAACACCATGTACAGCGCGGTGGCGAGCCGCACCCACGAAATCGCCACTCTGCGAGCCCTTGGCTTCGGTCGCAGCCCGATCATCCTTTCCGTGCTCATCGAATCGCTGGCGATCGCACTGATCGGCGGCGCGACGGGCGCTGCGGCGGCGTACCTGGCTTTCAACGGCTTCAAGGCGACCACGATCAACTGGCAAACGTTCAGCCAGATCGCCTTCGCGTTCGCCGTTAACCCGCCACTCCTGCTCTACGCAATCCTCTGGGCCACGGGCATCGGTCTTCTGGGCGGCCTGTTTCCCGCCATCCGCGCCGCCCGCCTGCCCATCGCGATGGGCTTGCGAGAGACATAGAAAAAGGGGACATTCTACTTTTTGTTGACTTGTTTACGCTCCGTAGGTAGGTTTTGAAAAAGGGGACATTCTGCTTTTTGTCGACTTGTTTACGCTCCGTACGTAGGTTTTGAACAACATAGAAAAAGGGGACATTCTACTTTTTGTTGACTTATTAACGCTCCGTAGGTACGTTTTGAACATGCCCAGGACAGCGAGAGCATCGGTTGGCGGCATCTGCTACCACGTCATCAATCGCGGCAATGCGAAGGAAAAGGTCTTCCACAAACAAGCCGATTATGCGTCGTTCATCAAGCTGATGACGGAAGGCCACAAACGGCTGCCCATGCGGGTTGTCGGCTTCTGCCTGATGCCGAACCACTTCCACTTGGTGTTGTGGCCGGTGGCCGACGGGGACCTGAGTCGCTGGATGCAATGGCTGATGACCTCACACGTGCGACGCTATCATCGACACTACGAGAGCAGTGGTCACGTGTGGCAGGGGCGTTTCAAGGCGTTTCCGATCCAGCATGATGAGCATCTGCTGACGGTGTTGCGATATGTGGAGCGCAACCCTTTGCGGGCAGCGCTGGTCAAGCAGGCCGAGCAGTGGGAATGGTCGAGCCTGAGGTGGTGGGAACGAACGGATCGACCGGCATTTCTGCACGACGGTCCGGTGGACCGCGGCCAGCGATGGACGGCGGACGTGAACCGGCCGATGACGCCTGCCGAGGAGGAGGCCATCTGCCGGAGCATCAATCGCGGCGCACCCTGGGGTTCCGAGCCCTGGCAGAAACGAATCGCCGCTCGGCTGGGGTTGGAGTCAAGCCTCCGCCCCCGCGGACGACCGAGAAAGGCGATGAAAAAGTAGAATGTCCCCTTTTTCGAGGTGTTGACATGCGATGTATTCTGCACATCCTCGTTGCAGTCCTATTCGTCTGTTCGCCGGTGGCGAGTGGCGCCGAGAAGCCGGCGGCTCCGCCCAACGTCATCTTCATCCTCGCCGATGATCTGGGCTGGGGCGACTTGAGCTGTTACGGTCATCAGCGGCTCAAGACGCCGCATCTGGACAAACTCGCCTCGCAGGGAACGCTGTTCACGCAGTTCTATGTCAACGCCTCAGTCTGCTCGCCGAGCCGCTGCGCTTTCTTCACCGGGCAGTACCCGGCGCGGCACAAGATTCACGGCCACTACGCCGATCACAGCCTGAACGCCCAGCGCGGCATGTCCAACTGGCTCGATCCGAAAGTGCCCAATGTGGCCTCGCTGCTCAAGTCTCGCGGATACGCGACGGCCCACTTCGGCAAGTGGCACCTGGGTAGCGGGCCGGGGGCGCCAAATCCGACCGAGTACGGCTTCGACGAGGCCAAGACCATGGTCTCGGCTTTTCCGGCCTGGAAGGAGCCCGCCGCCACGTTCTGGGCCAAATCGACAGGACTGTTTGTGGATGAAGCTCTGCGGTTCATCGAGGCGAACAAGAACAAGCCGTTCTACGTCAACATCTGGACGCTGTTGCCGCACGCGACGCTGAACCCGACCGACGAGCAGATGAAGCCGCATGAACGTTGGGGTCCCAAGGGCGTTCCGCACAAGGGCGCCGAAACGATCTTCTACGCCTCGGTCGGCGACCTGGATACCCAGATCGGCCGCCTGCTGGTCGAGCTGGAGAAGATGGGCCTGGCCGACAACACGCTCGTTCTCTTCTCCAGCGATAACGGCCCCGAGGACATCCATATCAGCAATGCCGGTCACAGCGGCGTCGGGTCGGCCGGACCGTTCCGCGGCCGCAAGCGCAGCCTCTACGAAGGCGGCATCCGCGAGCCGTTCATTGTGCGGTGGCCCGGACACGTGACGGCCGGGCGGATCGACAACGAATCAGTTGTCGCCGGCGTCGATTTCCTTCCGACGGTGTGTAAGCTGGCCGGCGTCCAGCCGCCGGCAGATCATGCTCTCGACGGTGAAGACGTCAGCGATGTTCTGCTCGGTCAATCGCGGCCCCGCAAGACGCCGCTGATGTGGGAGTGGCGGTTCCATGTCTTCGGCGAGCCGTTCCATCGCAGCCCGATCCTGGCGATCCGCGAGGGCGACTGGAAGCTGCTCATGAATCCGGACCGCAGCCGCGTGGAACTGTACGACATCCCGCGCGACCCGACGCAAATGAACAACTTGGCCGAGAAGAACAAGGATGTTGTCGAACAACTGGCGGTCAAGGTCCTAGCGTGGCAGAAGACGCTCCCCGAGGGCCCCATCGAGCCCACGGCCGGCAAAGACGACTACCCCTGGCCGGGACAGGCCAAGCCCGCGCCGCGCCAGCCGCGAGCCAAAGCGAGGTAGGGCAGCGTCGAGGTCGCCGCAGCGACCGAGACCTGCCGTTCGTTCTACGTTGTGTTGGAGGCTCCGGTTGCCTGAGGTAGGGCACGGTCGAGCGTAGCGAGACCTGCCATTCGGCGTGGTTTGTCATGGTTTGTCGGTGTTGTGGTGTTGTCGCGAGGTTGCGGCAGGTCTGCGCGGCCTGCGGCCGCTCCGACCATGCCCTACGTTCCTGCGGCCGCTCCGACCATGTGCCGTATGGCTGAACGCTAAGAGCTGACCGCTCCTTCACACGACCTCCTGCCTGACCGGATCGAACGTGAACATCTTCCCCTCGCGATAACTTCGCACCGCCAGGGCGAGGGCAACCATGGTCTTGTAGCCGGTCAGCGGCGGGCAATGGGTCTCGGCACGGCTGCGCATGCACTCGATGAAGTTGACGTCATGATCGACGCGCGGCTGCTCGGTGACGGCCAGTTCCTGCATTTCCTTGACGAACGGCGGCTCCGGCTTGATGTACACCTTGCCCGGTATCTCCTTGTTCGGGCTGAAGGTGAGAGTCCCCTTCTCGCCGCGGATGGCAAAGCTCACGCCGCTCTCGGTGGTCTGCGTGCAGAACAGCGTGGCCAGGTATTGGCTCGGGTACTCGACCTGCATGCTGAAGGTGTCGGGCGTTTCGCGGTCGTGGTGAACGTAGATCCCGCCGGCGGCGCTGACTCGCTTCGGGAACTCGGCCCCCATACAGATCTGCATGGCCGAGAGCACGTGTGCGATCAGGTCATGGGCCACCCCGCCCGAGTAGTCCCAGTACTTGCGGTACCGGAAGTAGCGTTCCGGGTCGAACGGCCGCTTGGGCGCCGGCCCGAGAAACGCATCCCAGTCGAGGTTCTTCGGCGAGCAATCAGGGTCCATCGGCCAGTTCCAGTCGCCGGCCGGGTTGTTGCGATACACGCCGCCGGTCGCCCAAACCGGCTTGCCGATCTTGCCTTCGCGGATCAGCCGATTGGCCTGCCAGTAAGCGTCGCGCGACGTCCCCTCCGCTCCAACCTGCACCACCCGCCCGGTTCGCACGGCCGTTCGGTAGACTTCGCGTGCCTCCTCCCAGTACAAGGTCATGGGCTTCTCGACGTGGACGTCCTTGCCCGCCTCCATCGCGTCGATGGCCATTCTCGCGTGCCAGTGGTCGGGCGTGACGATCACCACCCCATGAATGTCCCGCCGGTCGAGCATCTTGCGGTAGTCGTGGAAGAGCTCCGCGCCGGTTCTCGCCTTGGCTCGCTGCTTGCGCGGCTCGTAGATGTCGCAGACCGCCGCCAGCTCGATGTTGAGCTTGGGGTTCTTGCTCATCTCCATCAGCTTGGGAATGTGCGAGTCACAACCCAGACTCCCGCAGCCGATGATGCCGAGCCGGATTCGACCGTTCGCCCCGAGAACCCCGTGCGTCGTGCCCCGAGATCCCCACGGCGTCCCCGCGCAGCCCCCAAGCACCGACGTCCCGGCCAAGGCGGCACACTGCTTGAGAAACGCTCGACGGCCAATGCTGTTCTCACGGTCAGTTGCTGGCTTAGCAGGCATACCTTGCTCCTGTGTCATACTGATCGCTTTGCCGCGGCGGCAAAGCGTCTTATGGTATCGGGGATTGGTGCGGGAGGGTAGGGCCATGATGCGGTCACATCGACGGCCTGGTTGTCGGATGTGATGTGGGTACCTTCACGCCCATCTGATCGAGTGCGTTCCTGGTCAGGGTGGCCCATTCATGCGGCCGAACGTAGTGAAGCCGCATGGGTGGGGTCCCGATGATGAGTTTCGGCGGGGGCTTTTCTCAGCAAGTCCTTCAGTAGCGCCGACGCCCTCGCACAGGGCCCTGGGGTCAGAGCGCATTTAGACATTAGTGTTGACGATGGCGTGCAGGTGGTGTAACCTTCGGTCATGGCACGGCCTTTGCGGATCGAGTTTTCGGGAGCCCTGTATCATGTGATGTCGCGAGGCAATGACCGGCGTGCGATCGTTCGGGATGACGCCGACCGGAACTGGCGGCTGGCGTGGGGCATGGATGTGGACTTCCTGCTCGGTGCCGATCCGCCCACGGTCTGGACGCTGGCGCAGGACCTGACGGTCATCAACGGCCCCATCGCCACCCCGGCCGTGGAC
>JAUCQB010000183.1 GCA_030372985.1 Phycisphaerae bacterium | reverse complement strand
GGGCCGCCTCCCGAAGGTAATGAAAGTGACACAATTGATGAGCGACCTTGGGCAAGGCAATGGCCACTGCGTTTCGGATGGAGTGCTGGCCATCGGAAACCACCCCGACAATCGGTACGGACACCCGGCCGGAGAGCCGCCGGATCCTGCTGGTGCTCACCGACGGCAAGGCCGGCTGCGAGGGCAGCAGCGAGGCGGCCATGAACCACCCCCGGCATGTGGCCGGCCGTATCGCCCGGGCGGGCATCGAGCCGGTCGGCGTGGGCATTCTCGATGAGAGCATCCGCGAAGCGGTCGCGGAGTCGATCGTGATCCACACCCCAAAGCGGCCTTCGGCCGCAACCAAAGCATTTCTGAGTGGCCCGTATAGTAAAAGTGGCGTTCTGGCCTGACCATGGTTGTTCTCGACGCAGCCGTGGAAAGGAGAACGCCGTGGACCATTTTATCACAAAACATCGGGCCAAGGTTAAGCGTCACAGATGACTCAGCTATGGCGGCGATAGACGTCAGTCAGAGCACAAACGGTATGGGATTCACCGTTGCCCGCTTGTTCTTCGGCATGAGGTGGATGTAACGCTGCATCGTCTTCGCGCCCAGGCTCAATACGTTCGGCTCCAGCGAAGCAGTCGGCGGTTGCCGTATCATCACCGGGGGCATAGCATGCAGTGGTCTGGGCGCTGTCTGTCTTACCGAACGGCGACGGTGTGGAGGTACCCACATGAAGCAAACACTACTATGTGTCTGCCTGTTGGCTGCACCGGCGTGGGCGGCATCGTGGGAGTCGTTCCCGCTGCGGGAAAATGGTTCAATCGCGGTCTGGACGGTGGCCGGTCCTCTGCCCAACGCTCAGGTAGAGACGCACGGCAAGGACTGTGTCGGCTACTACACCGACTATCTCAAGAGCATGGGAGGCGAGGCCGCGGCCGTTCCTGCCGACGGCGACCGAATCGCTTTCGGCGACGGGGCCTCCGCGGTCTGGCAGTCGGCGTTCAGTGATCAGGCAGGCCGGTTGAACTACCGCGAATTGTTCGGCCTGCCGGTCGATGTCCCGGGCGTCGCCTATGCGTTTTGCCGGCTCGCCTCAAGAGGGGAGCAGAGTGCGGTCCTGAAGATCCGTAGCGATGACGGCGTTCGTGTGTGGCTCAATGGCAAGATGGTCCACGACCACCACGTAAGCCGCGGGATCGACGCCGAAGAGGATCACGCCGCCGTTTCTCTCCGGCAGGGCGACAACCGCCTTCTGGTCAAGGTGGACCAGGGCCACGGCGACTGGGGTCTCGGCATCCAGGTCGTGAAGCCCGACGGCAGGCCTCTGGAGGGGCTGACATCGCAGGTGGCCGTGGCTGCACCGATCGCCGGCACGATCAGCACGGTGAAGCTGATGACGTTACCCCTCGTGGCGAGGACTTCCGGGGCCCCGCGTCAGTCGGCCACGCTGGAGATCGTCTCCGGCGGCCTTCGCGATGCCACCGTCCGGGTCACGAAGAAGGAGTGGCCCGAGCCGAACGTGTGTCGGCTAGGCGATGTTCCAATAGGCCGCCATCGGGTCGATGTGCAGTTGCCACCCGTATCAGAGAGTGGACCGGCCTCCGTTGAGATTCGATCCGTGGCCGTCACACGGGAGTTTCCAAACATGATGCTGAACAAGCTTCGCCCCTGGGTCGTGTACCTTGTGCAGCACACGCACACGGACATCGGCTACACCCGGACGCAGGCGGAGATTCTGCCCGATCACCTGCGTTTCATCGATTACGCCCTGGACTATTGCGACCTGACCGACGCCTATCCCGACGACGCGAAGTTCCGCTGGACGTGTGAAGTTTCGTGGACGGTGAACGAGTACCTCAAGCGCCGGCCGCCCGAGCAGGTCGAGCGTCTCAAGAAGCGCATCGCCGAAGGGCGGATCGAGGTGGCCGGTATGCTGTTGAACATGGCTGAGGTCGCCACTGAAAGCAGCCTGGCCGCCTCCCTGCAACCGATCCGCACCCTCAAGGACAAGGCCGGCATCCCGATCCGGCTTGCCATACAGAACGACGTGAACGGCGCGGCCTGGTGTCTGACGGACTACTTCGCCGACATTGGCGTGAAGTACATGGTGATGGGGATCAACGAGACGCGCTCGCTCGTTCCGTTCGACAAGCCCACGGCGTTCTGGTGGGAGTCGCCGGCTGGAAGGCGCGTACTCGCGTTTCGCCCGGACCATTACCATCTCGGCAACGTGATGAAGATTCACGGGGAAAGTCTTGACGCCTTCCAGCTCGAGCTGCTTACCTATCTCCGTTCGCTGGAGCAGCGAGACTACCCGTCTGACCGCATCTCGATCCAGTTTTCCGGCTACTATACGGACAACTCTCCGCCCGCGACGCATGAATGCGATCTCGTGAGGGCGTGGAACGAGAAGTACGCTTCGCCGAGGCTGCGGATGGCGACGGCCAGCGAGTTCATGGACTACGTGGCCACCCACCACGGCGAGAAGCTGGCGGTGCATCGCGAGGCGTGGCCGGACTGGTGGACGGACGGTTTCGGCTCGGCCGCGCGGGAAACGGGTGAGTCGCGACAGACGCACGTGAATCTGCAGGCGACGCAAGGCCTGCTCGCCATGGCGACGCTGGCCGGGACGACGCCCTCGCGCGGGGTGACAGACCGGATGAGCCGGGTGCAGGAATCACTTCTCTTCTATGACGAGCATACCTATGGGGCTTCCGTGAGCGTCAATGACCCGATGCACGAGAGTACGATGGTGCAGTGGGGACAAAAGGGCTCGTACGTCTGGGACGCGGCCAAGCGGGCGGGGATGTTGCGCGAAGAGGCCCTGGGCAACGTGCAAGGCATGCTGCCGCGGGTCGACGTGCCGACCTTGACGGTCTTCAACACGCTGAACTGGAAACGGTCGGGGCTTGTGCTGGCGTTCATCGACAACCAGATCCAGCCGCCGGGCCGCGCCCCCCGGATCATCGAGCCCGAGACCGGCGACGTGCTCCTCGCTCAGCCGATGGAACGCCGTCCCGAGGGTACGTACTGGGCTGTCTGGGTGAAGGACGTGCCGCCGCTCGGTTGCAGGTCATACCGGATCGAGCGGAGCGATGCGGCGCGGACCGATCCCCCCGCGACCGATGCGAAGGCGGGAATGATCGAGAACGCGTTCTATGCAATCAAGCTCCATCCGAAGACCGGCGCGATCACGAGCCTGCGCGACAAGGAGATCAGCCGCGAGCTGGTCGATCCGACGGGACCATGGCAGTTCGGCCAACCCATCTACGAGCGGCTCGAAGGAAGCCGCGACTTCCGGCGGGATGCTTTCCTCCGGACCACGCTGCGAAACGTCAAGGTCGAGGGCGGATCCGGCGGTCCGATCTTCAAGAGCATTGTTGTCCAGGCCAACCTGGACGGCTGCGCCGAGCCGAACGGCATCCGCGCCGAGATCCGCCTGTACGAAACGGAGAAGCGAGTCGAGTTTCATTTTGACGTCCGCAAGCTGCCGATCTGCGAGCCGGAGGCCGTGTACGTGGCGTTCCCGTTCCAGTGGGCGGATGGCGAGGTCTTCTATGAGGCACAAGGCGGCCTCGTCTCGCCGGGCAGGAACCAGTTGCCCGGGTCCTCATCCGATTGGCAGACCGTGCAGAACTTCGTGGCCGTTCGCGGCAAGGACGGGCAGATCATCTGGGGTAGCGACCGAATCCCGCTTGTGCAGTTCGGCGACATCAACCTGGGCAAGTGGCAACGCATCGCCAAGGTCGAGAGGCCGCACGTCTACTCGTGGGTGATGAACAACTACTGGTTCACAAACTTTCGGGCCACACAGGAGGGTGAGTTCAAATGGAGCTACTACCTGACCTCCACGCGCGAGACCGGCAACGCACCGGCCACGCGCTTCGGCTGGGGTTCGCGCGTTCCGCTGGTACCTTGCGTGCTGCCGCCTGGCAGAGTCGGCAGTAGCAAGACCTCACTCTCACTGCTGCAATGCGACGCACCCAACCTGCTTCTGGTCGAGTCCCGCCCGGCCTGGGACGGCAAGGGCCTCATCCTGCACTGGCGGGAAGTCGAGGGCAAGAACGCCGCCCTGGACCTCAGCCATCAGCCCTTCGCGTCCAAGGTCAGGAGAGTTGACGAAGTGAATGCCATCGAGCAGACGCTTGAGGAGAACGTCTCATCGCTCTCGTTTGGACCGTACGAGGTCAAGTTTGTGAGGTTGGTTCCGAAGTAGTATCGATCGCATCGCGCTGCCGGCTGAACCGGCGGGATCCTCGAACGGTCAGTCCCCGGATGTCGGGCGTCGACGCCGCCGGGAATGTGCGTAGAGAGGTGTTGTCCATGCCTGACTCCGGGGACAGATTGCTCATCTTCACGTCGTTCGTCGGACAAGTGACCATGAAAACAGCCGGGGCCTGGCAAGATCGCCCCTGCCAGGCCCCGATTCGTTCCACTCCGCCTCAATTGTCCTCATCAATCTAGACTATCCTAACGATTTAGGCGTGGCCGCTTCCTCGGGTTGCGCTTCTGCCGGAGCACGCCATTCCAGTCGCAATCCAAGTTCTCGATATTGAGCGGCCGTTCGCAGCTCGGACAAGAGGCTGTCTTGCCTCCTGCGAGATCGATCACGGCGAGGGCCCCCAGCACAGTCGAATCCTTCAAGAACCTGCGGCGAGTCAGTTGTGTCATGAGCGCGCCTCCTTCGACAAAACGACTGTGATTACTCAACCGCCACCGCGAAATGATACTCGCCGGCGCCGACCTCGAAAACCGCCTCGTCCCCCCCAAAGCGATTCCAGAAGGCCGGAAAGACGTTGAGGCACATGCGCGGTGTCGTCGGCCTCACCGCGGCACCAGCTTGATACACCCAAATGCCGCTGTGCCCGGAGATGAGCCGTAGAAAAGATGCGGGTGGCGACCGCTCTGACGCTCATACGCTTCGGCGACAGTCAGGACCGCTTCGGCGCTGCCCGGGCGGCCAAGGATGGCCACGGTCCCCCCGCTGCCGCCACCGGTGATCTTGGCCCCGAAGAGGCCTTTGGACGGACCCATCCGGCGAACCGACTGGACGAGCAGGTCGGTTTCCTCGCAGCCGAGACCGCAAGCCGAATAGCTTGCATGGCTCTGGTACATCAACTCACCTAACAGGGTCAGCCGTTCCTCACTCACTGCATTTCTCAGGAGCTCTCTGAAGCAGCGGACACGGAAATGCTCATGGATCGGATGTGCCGTGGGCATCCGTACCGCATAGTCGCGATCCGGCTCCACCCGCGTGACTGCGTCGGTGGTACCCTGATATCTGGAAAGGAAATCCTGGCCCCTGACCTTCTCAGGCAACTTGTCCACGAAGTGTTGCTGGAAGAACGAAGGCGTAACGTTGGCCAGATAGCCGTGCCATCTTGAATCGGAGATGTGCACCAGGCCGTCTCTATTCCCGTCCGGCCGGACTGGCATGCCGACCCGATCCGCGATGATGCGATATCCCATGAAGGCGCCTGCCCGCACCGAGCCATAGTCGGCTCCTGAAACCGAGTGCCGCACGCCCGAGTCAAGCCCCCACACTTCGACGTCCGCAGGCAGATCGACGGGCGTTTCGAGTTCGGCCGGCTGGCAGAGCAAGGTCATCAGTCGCCCCGTCTGGCCATACACTGCGGTCATCTGGTCCATAACCCCGCACGGAGCTCCCACGACAAGGTTCTCGACCTTCTGGCACAGAAGGGCCGTCTCGCTGGGGCCGATCTTCAGACCGTATGCGGTGGCCACGGCCTGCATCACGGCCACTTCGATCGCCGCCGATGAACTGACGCCTTTGCCTTCGGGCACGTCGGAGGTGATCAGGATCCGGGCCCCTTCCCCAAAGCAGGTATGGCCTTCCTTCATGAGAACCAGGAAGACCCCGGCGGCATACGCTGCCCAACTCGTGGCGGGGTCTTGCCGAAAGTAAGCCTTGGCCAGTTCGTAGTTTTCAGCGGGGCCATTTCGCTCGAAATGGCTCAGAGGCATATGGAAAACACGCAAGTGCCGACCGCTTTCGTCTCCGAGGCTGACGATCTGTACGTGCGGTTCGGGGCGACGCTGCAGGGCCACCATCGTCGCCTCTCGAATGGGCAATTGCAGCACCAGCGAACCAGAGTAGTCGGCAATACCGCCCATTAAGTCCAAGCGCCCGGGGGCCCGTGTCACGTAGAGCGGGGCGGATGAGTCAGGAAACCCTTCCGTCCGGAGAACGGGATGGCTCTCGGGATGATTGAGGAATTCGAGGAATCGTTCCACGTCCTTCAGCCCCCCCGTCGAACCTTCAGCGATTTGATACATCGCGCGTTTCGCCTCTCAATCCAGCGGCGCCGGGAATTGCCCGGACGCAATGATACTCGCCCGTGCGGATTTGAAACATCGAGTATACCCCCGTAAGATTCTCTCGGGTTTGAGGCCTCGGGACGGCAGGTTTGGCCGCCCGCAGGCAACGACGCCTGACGCCCATGGCAGGAGACCAGGGCTTGCCCCCAATTGACCCGATCAAGGTCTACGACGCCCGGTGGGAATCAACCGAGTTCGACGATACCGCCGTCAGGCGCCTGTTCGAGGCGACCTTCATCTACGCCGGTGAACTGGGCGTTGACACCATCACCCTGGCCCGAGATGCCCGCCTGGGAGCGGGCCATGTGCTGGAAATCGCGGTTGACGAAGCCTGCAGGCAGGGCTTGCGAGTCATCGCCTGCACCGACCCGATGAGCACGCCGCAGAGCTATTACCTGACCCTGAAGGTGAGCCTCGAACATCCGGACACCATGGGCCTGACTATCACCGCGTCGCACAACCCGCAACAGTACATCGGAGTCAAGTTTACCGTTCCGACGGTTCGGGCCATCGGGCTCGACTGCGGCCCCAACGGAGGCTTGACCCGAATCCGTGAGTTGTATCACAGCAACGAGCGCGCTGCCTCACGCGAGGGCGACGGTCTGCGAATGGTCAACTTGACACGCGAGTACATCGAATTCTCGATGCGCCAGGCTGGCATCGAGCCCGGCCAGCTCAGCGGGCTGAGCGTCGTGCTGGATGCGTTTCACGGTTCGGCCGGACCCGAGATCATGACCGCCCTGCAACGGGGCGGCGTGAGGGTCGAGCCTTTGCGCGTGATCCCCGACGGCCATTTCCCGACCGGCTCACCCAATCCCACCAGTCGCAACAAGATGGATCGGGCCGTCGCACTGGCCAGCCAGCGCAACTGCACGGTGGTCACCGGCGTGGACGGCGACGGGGACCGGATCGTCTTCGGCACCAGCAGAGGCATCCTGGCAGCCGGGTTCGCGGCCATCCCGATCCTGCGGACCTGTGGCCTGGATCGCAGCGACGGAAGCACCCAGCCCGTGCTGTACGATCCCAAGGTCAATCCGCTCGCCCTGTCGGAATGGGCGAAGATTGGCATAAAACCGGTCCTGTTTCGAAACGGCCACTCGCAGATCAAGGACTACATGCGCCAGATGAATGCTGTCGCGGCCGTCGAGGAATCGGGCCACTACTACCATCGCATCGTTCTCGACCGTCTGGACGTGGCCTGCGAGAGCTCGCTGATGACCATCCTGCTCTTCCTGCGCGTATTGAAGGAGCGGCCTCAATTGCTCGATGATTTGTGGTCGCTGCAGAGCCGGATCCACACCACCGGGGAGTTCAACTACCAGTTCGCCGACGATCGCACCTGTCACGAGGCTATGACAGCAGCCATCCATCTGCTCTCCGACGAAGGTGCCCAGGTAGTGAGGTCCACTCTTGATGGGATTGACCTCGGAGGCACAGTGACGAGCAAGGGCGTGGTCATCGGCGAGACGGGGGTCAGATTGGAGCCCGGATGGTACAGCGGCTATTTCCGGATCGCTACCAACGAGAGGAGCGTTGTGCGGTCGTATTTCACGGCCGCAACCGCCGGCGAGGTGCATCGGATCGAATCTCGCGTGCGCGACCAGTTCGCCCGCAGCTTTGGGGGGCGGATCATCGAGTGAGCCCCCGCGGCCCATGACGCCCATCAGCAGAAAGAGGTCAGTCGGATCTATATGACACTTCGCAAGAGCTGAGTGTGCTGGCGACAGCGGCTTTCACTGCTTGCAGCGTGGTCTGTCCCGTGACCTCCGCGTGGCGCCTTTCGTCAGCATAAGGCGACCTTGCGTCAACCGGTTCGTGGTCAACAACGGCTATCTGGCCTGCCGGTAATGCACCTCAGGTTGGGCTCGCAGTTCCGCCGCTTTCTCCTCCGGACAGGTATCGCTCAGGAAGCTGCCCCCGCCGATCTCCGGCCCGGCCAGGTATTTGAGCAGGTCCGGCTTGCGCAGCGGGGGATGGAACTCGATGTGGAAGTGAAAGCCGCTGTGATCCCCGCCGTCGGTCGGAGCTTGGTGAAGGGCCATCACGTACGGGAAGGACATCCGCCAGAGGTTGTCGTATTGCACCAGCACCCGCTTGAGCACGGACGCGAGGTCGTTCACTTCACGATCTGAGAGGGACGCGAGATGTGGGTGCGTATCCTTGGGGGCAACATCAACTTCGTACGCATAGCGGGCAAAATAAGGAACAAAGCCGATCGCGGAGTCGTTCTCAACCAGAATTCGCCGGCCGTCTTGCCGCTCGGCGTCCAGGATATCCTGAAACAGCACGTGCCCGGTCTGCCTCCAGTGATCACGCGAGATCCGGACCTCGTTCTCGATGGTCTTGAAGACGAAGTTTGTGGCATACAACTGGCAGTGCGGGTGAGGATTTGAAACGCCCACCACCTCACCCTTGTTCTCGAAGATAAGCACATGATTGACATCCGGCCGCTGCCCCAGCTCACGGTACTGGTCCTGCCAGATCCGCAGAAGGGCGGCGATCTCGGCAGGGCCGAATTCAGCCAGCGTCAGGTCGTGTCGGGGGGTATAGCAGATCACTCGGGCCACCCCGGAAGCCGGCCGGTTGCGATAGATACCCGGCGGCCGAGGCAGATCGCAGGGAGCATCGGATCCCACGCACGGCAAGTCGTTGTCGAAGATGAAAGTCGCCGTGTAATTCGGATTCCTGACGCTGCCCACCCTCTCATTCCCGGGGCATAGATAGCAATCCGGGGCATACTCAGGCAGTGCATCGCCGTTCGCGCCTCGTATCTCACCGACCCACGGGCGGTTCTGACGGTGTGCGGCGATGATGATCCACTCTTCGCGCAGCGGATGCCAACGTTGTTCCCACAACAGATCGCGAACCTTCATATCACGGCGCTCGCCACTGGAGAGACGACCGCATCGCCAGGGGACCAACTGCTTGTGCCCCAGTCGCGGCCGTTCACCTGCGGCCAGAGTAGCTAAGGCGAACCGCCTTTTTGCGGGCCGCAAACCCAAGCGCACTGCGGTCTGGAAACCTGCGCGCAAGCCACGCCGATGTCTGGCCGTGACGTTCTATTGTGCGCTCGCGATCGCCGGCGGTCAACAGTAAACGCACTGGAGTCTCCCCCCATTGGACTTTGGCGCATAAAGCCTCCGATGCAGTAAAGGTGCGAATTCCTGCTGCAGGGAGGCTGAACTATGAACGACAGGGATGTCTATCCGAGGATATCGGCTCTTCTGGACGATTATCTGCAACCGCTGGGGATGCTCCAGCAGCGCGTCAGGTAATCGGGGGACACCATACTTATTTCGCTGCTCACCTTGGTTTCCGGCATGGCCTGTAGCGTAAGAACGCGGTTGAGCCATCATGAACAGACCTTGACTTCAGAGCAGAAAATAGGTATGGTGTCCCCGGATTTTCGGCGTTGCCACTGTGAATAGTCTTGCGATTCTAAAGGACTATTGTGGACAATAATAAAACGATGCCTCATAGCTCGTTGACATTGGGCCGCGTCAGTATTTCTATCGACCACGCAAGCGGTGTCCTTGTCATTATTAGAACTGCGTTGTCGCCGTTCTCCGGTTTTACGGCGTATTGTGCCCTGGTAGTCTTGCTGGTGCTGTTCGGCACAGCGACAGGGACTACCGTACTGCTGCTGCGAGTGGTGTTGGAGGGGGCTGGCACTGTCGTGCTCTTGGCTGCGATCGTGTTCGTCATTGCGGATGCGCTCTGCGGCTGGGCAACGTGGTATGTTGCCTCGTTATGCTTGCCTTCTGTACGAACCGTTGACGTGCGATCTGGAGTATGCGAGGTTCGCGTTTTTGGGGTTCGATATCAGAGGCACCTTAGCACCAACGGTAACTATGAACTTGTGGTGAGCCCGCTGTATCACCGAGGTGCCTGGGGATACGCCATCTCCATCCAGGACCAGGAACGCAAACGCTTCCTGCTCGTTTCAGGCGGCTTGGTGGGAGATGAACCTCAGGCACGAGCTGAAGCGAAAGAGCACTGTGTCGTATTGGCGTCACTGATTCCAAGCATAACTTGGCGTTTTGCAGAGGATGCCTGGACCTCCAACCGTCCGAGGAGACGAAGTCGAGAAAGAGCAGAATCGTAAGACGTGTTGTAGTGTTTCAGTCCAAGTGAGACATTCGGACGGTTTGATATAGTGACGGTTTGCGGGTTGTCTCTGAGGGAGAACCAGGTTGCCCGGCTAATCGGGGGACACCATACTTATTTCGCTGCTCACCTTGGTTTCCGGCATGGCCTGTAGCGTAAGAACGCGGTTGAGCCATCATGAACAGACCTTGACTTCAGAGCA
>JAUCQB010000182.1 GCA_030372985.1 Phycisphaerae bacterium | reverse complement strand
CGCTGTCTCGTGGGCTCGGAGATGTGTATAAGAGACAGATATAATTGAATGCGGAGTTGGCGGTGACAGGACGCCGTGTATTGGGTCTCGTCGCGCCTTGGCGGAGTTGGGCCATTCGGCATTCTAAATCGAATATGCGAGGGAAGATATGAGCGAGGAGCGGCATGCGGACATGCGGGGGACCTCTTCCTGCCACCGTTATCACTGCGGTAAATATCGTTCAAGCTGTCCTGGATCTGCGGGCGAGGGTTTGACGGCCAAGGTGAAATGGGGCTGGTCGTGGTTCTGGCACTTCGTCTTTCGCAACCGCGTGGCGATTTTTATTGCGTCGCTTTTCTGGCTTCTCTATCGCAGCGGCACGCAGCCGCGGCGATTGGCTTACCCGTGCCAGCAGGTCGCGGCCGTCAACGTCGGTGCGTTCATTGCGGCCCTTATTCCGGTCAGCCTGTTCTTGCGGAAGCACAAGCACGGCCAGAGGTTGCCCAAGGCCGTCATTGTGCGGCGGCAGGCGATTGCCGCGGTGATCCTGTGCGTCGTTGGCGTCATCGGCATCGAGACCTACCAGTACGCCGACCAGTTGATCGCGCCGGCGGCCACGCTCCCCAACGTGCCTCCGCCGGCGGTTGAGCCTGCTCCGGCCGTCGTGGGCATCGCGCATAAGCCCTATCCAAACTGGCGGCCCGGAGATCCGGTTCCCGCGCGGGATCCGTTCACTCTCGCAGAGATCAACGAGTTGGTCGAGCGCGCCATTCGTTTGGCGGGTGGGCTGGATCATATTCTCGTCGACAAGAACAGTGACGATACGCTCCAGGTCGTCCTCAAGCCTAACCTGGTCAACAACATAGACATTAACGTGTATCCCGAAAACGGCATCGTCACGGATCCGCGGGTTGTTGCGGCAGTGGTTCAGGAGGTTAAGGCCGCCGCGAGCCGCAAGGGTTTCGCAAGCGAGGATGTGGAGATCGTCATTGCCGAGGGCACTGCCGGTCCTGAACCCTGGAATGATGCTGCCATGGCTGCACGGCGCGACATCACCATGGTGGCGTTCCAGATGTGCGGGTATGACGCGAATGCGGACGGCAAGTTCGATTACGACAACTCGGTGACGTTCTCCGACCTCAACGATTGTGGAACAGGCAACATCTATCCGGCAACTTCGCCACCTGATCCGGATGCTCCTCCGCCGAACTGCTCGGCGGTGTGGATCGACAAAGCCGTGATGCGCCGGCAACTGTGGGTACCCAATATTCTCCTGGATTGTGACGTTCTCATCAGTATTCCCACGATGAAGAATCACAGCAACGGCGACGTCACGGGTGCCCTGAAGAACCGCGTCGGTTGCGCCCCGTCCGACATCTATCACACGGTCGATGAGGTGGTGAGCGGTCACGGCAAGCAGATGAAGCAGAGGCTGCACTTCAGTCAGCACGGGGACTATTCCTGGTTCGGCGAACCGTGGAATATCGATCGGACCAACACCACCTATGCTTACCCGGTCGAGACGACCGATGAGAATTCGATCGTCAACTACATGCTCGTCGACCAGAATCTTGTGAGACCACAGGATTTTGCGGTTGTGGATGGACTGGTTGGCATCATGAATGGCCCCGCGCCCTCGGCTGGCGGTGCCGAACGGCCGAACCCCAACATGCAGTTGATCGTCGCCAGCCAGGACTCGGTCGCTGTTGATACAGTCGGCGCTTTGATGATGGGCTACGACCCGCAGTACGTACGCTATCTCCGCTGGGCTTACAACCGTGAGCTGGGGACCATGGATACCTCCAGGATCACTCAGATGGGCGATCATGTGGCCCTGTGGCGGTATCCGTTTGAGGACAACTGGAACGACACCTATGCCCCCAACGGCTCGCAGGCCGAAACCAGCCCGCCATCTCTCTTTGGCATTTCCGTGGTCGAGGGCCAGAGCCTCGTGAACGATGATAAGGTCACGGTCAACGGTTTCATGGACAACAAGGGGGTGACGCGGGCCGAGTTGGCGGTCGCCGTTCTGGGGCAGCAGAACCTTTTGACGAACGGGGACTTCGAGAATGGCGGCACCGGCTGGACGAGCTGGCGGGCTGACTGGGGGGTCAACGAAGTCTGCGACTTCAACAATGTCAACCCGACGGATGGTACGAAATGCCTTCGTTTGGGCAGCAGCGAGGCCGGCAAGGAGACCTTCAGCAGTTTCGGTGTGTACCAAGAGGTCGCCGTCACTCCCGGCAAGACGTATCGGTTGGACTGCCAGTGGTATGGCAGGAGGCTGGGCAGCGCGAACTGGTGGGAGGTCATCCTGGTGGATGGTCCTTTCGACATGGATCAGGCGGACAACGGCCCGATCGTCGAGAAAAACTACATGTTTGCCTATGACAACGCCACCTACGGATTCCCCGGTGCGGTTGACACGACCTTCGGCTGGATCTGGACGCATTATCAGTACGCCCCGCCAAAGGACCAGGTGGACTGGAACCACCGTCTGGGGCGCCGCAAGGCGACCGGTAACACCATGACGGTGATTCTCAAGGCAGGCAGCAACTCTGCGGGCGGTGTCGAGGCCTGCTTCGACAACGTGACGCTTCGCGAAGTCAGCGAGGACTACGTTCTCTCGGCGGTGAGCAACCCGACCCCAGGCGTGCAGTTGACGGCGGACATGAGCCAACTCCCGGTTGGCCAATATCCAGGCGAGCTTCGCGTGACGGTCTACGACGCGGCCATGAACGAAGACAGCGTCTATCGCAACGTTAATCTCCTCCCGATTCCAATTCATCCCTGGGTGTGCACGAATAAGGAGACTCTGCATCAGGAGGCCTTCGTCGGAGATCCGATTCCCACGGATAACGTTGAGATCTGGAATTGCGGCGGCACCGGTGGCGATTTGAACTATGAGGTCACCGCCGATGTGTCATGGATCCACATCGTGCCGCCGGACGGCACATCGGTTCAGGACCCGCCGACCACCAACGTCCACATGGTTTCCTATGATCCGTTGCCACCGGGAACGCACACCGGCAGGATCACAATCGAGGGGTCGGACAATTCCGAAACGATTGACGTGACCGTGGTCATCGCCACAGTCAAGCCGGACCTCGACATGGACGGCGACGTGGATGAAGCCGACTTCGGCCTGTTCCAGCGGTGCTACACAGGAGCGGTGCAAGCGTCCGGTGCCTGCACGGCCGCCGACTTCGACGGCGACATGTTTGTCACCCATATCGGCGACCTGCCGGTGTTCAAGAATTGCCTGAGCGGGACGGGTGTGTATCCTGACCGGGATTGCGACTGACGGCGGTTCAGATCGGTCCGGTCGCGGCATCCAGGTATCGGCGTGCGAAGCGAGAAGACCGCTCCGCACGCCGCTCTTATTGGCGTGGCAGACGGTGCAGCGGAGGGTTGCCGAAGCCCTGTTGCCTCTCAAGCATCGTCCGTCGTCGAAGGATGCCGGAATCAGCCTGGTCGACGTGCTGGTCGGTTGGGAAAGCGCCCGACTGGTGAACAGGTGGCGACATGCACCCGGAAACGGATTTCCTGCCCCGCGCGTCGATCAGTCCGATGGCAGCGGGTCGGAAGACGGGGCTCGTCGACCGGTGACGTCCGTTCCGCCCGCCCCAATCCGGCGATGTCATCCCAGGACGGTCTGCATTACAATGCGGCCCGGACGCGTTCCTGCTGTATGAGGGTGCAGGTTATACGCCTGCCTGTGCCGTGCGTCTTTACATGCGGGCCGTGACGCGGGCCCGGCAATAAGGCATCACCAGAGACCCGCCGGCCTGGCCAGTGACCTGCCGGACGATGGGGCAGTCATGAAACGGATGTCTAGGTGCTCTTCGGTCTTGTCTGTCCGCCAGATGGTGCCTGCTCTCCTGGCGGTCGCGGGGGGGTGTCAGTGGTTTGCGGACAGTGCGGACCGCGATGTCTATCGCCTCATTGACAGCCGCCAGCGAGCGGCCCTTGGGGAGACCCGCGATGCCCGCATCGAGCGGGGGAACTCGCCGGTGTCGGTGCCAGGGGAGGCGTATTCCTTCGTCCCCCGACCGATAGACAGTGACGTGCCAGAAGCCTTTCGTCGGCCGGCTTCGGAGCCGGCGGGCAACGAGGAGCCGACTTCCGGGCCGGCTGGCTTGGCCTCCCGGTCGGGTGAGACGGCGGACTCGATGCCTGCGGCGGAGGACGCAACGACGACCCGGCCCACCCTCATCCGATCCGAATCCGGCCGCCGACCGGTGACCACCCAACCGGGTCGACCGATCATGACGTTGTCCGAGGCCCTGAAGTACGCCTTCCAGCACTCCCGCCAGTTTCAGAATGCCAAGGAGGACCTCTACCTCGCCGCTCTCGATTTGACCCTGGAAAGACACTTGTGGACGCCGCAGCTTTTCGGCGACATCGGAGTTGACCTGGTCAATTCGGGATCGGACCAAGTCTGGGATCACGCCCTCGAGGCGGTCGCTCAGGCGGGCGTTCGACAAAAGCTGCCCTACGGCGGCGAGATCACGGCTCGGGTGCTGGCCAACCTGGTCAACGACTTGTCCAAACATGTGAATGAGGGCGAGACGGGCTCAATGATCCTGGAGGCCAATATCCCCTTGCTGCGCGGGGCCGGCCGGTCGGCCTACGAGTCGCGGTACAAAGCCGAACGGAACCTGGTCTATGCCGTCCGGACCTATGAGCAGTTTCGCCGGTCGCTGGCCGTGGAGATTGCCGGTCGCTACTTCAATCTTCAGCGGCTTCGGCAGGAGATCGTCAACGCACGCGAGAGCGTCGAGCAGTTCGCCAACGACATGGCACGAGCCGAAGCCCTTTGGCGGGTCGGGCGAGTCGAGCAATTGGACGTGCTCCGCGCCAATCAGGACCGCCTGAGGGCCATCAATACGGAAGTGGACGCGATCGCAAGTTACGAAACCGCACTGGACCGCTTCAAGATTGAGATCGGCATGCCGACCGAGACCGAGATCGACGTGGAGTATCCGGCCGAGGTCACCGATTCCACGACGAAAGCGAGCGGCGTCATGGAGCCCGATAGCCTGGAGGACGCTCTTCGGATGCCGGATGCGACCGAAGAAGAGGCCATCCGCGTGGCCTTGAAGTACCGGCTCGATTTCCTGAATGATCTGGACCGCGTGGACGACGCCCGCCGGGGTGTGGCCATCGCCGAAAACAACCTGCTGCCGGATCTTAGCGTCTACGGCACGGTCCAGATGGACACCGTGCCGGAGCGTGTTGGCGCTCTCAAGTACAACACTGACCGCACCGGTTACCGGACGGGCATGAGGCTCGATCTGCCGTTGGATCGCGTGGCCGAGCGCAACGCCCTGCGGAAGTCGCAAATCGCGTTTCAGCAGGCGCAACGGGCCCTCGATGAGGCCAAGGACCTCATCAGCCTCCAGGTCCGCGAGTCCATGCGAGAGGTTCAGCAGCAGGCCGATTCGCTGCGGATTCAGATGCTGAGCAGGGACCAGGCCTTGGCTCGCCGACGAGCGGCCCGATTGTGGTTTGACCTGGGCAAGATGAACAACCGAGACGTGGTAGAGGCGCAACGAGAGCTGCTGGATGCTCAGAATAACCTGGCGGCGGCTCAGGCTCAATGGAGACTGGCCATTCTCGCTTTCCGCCTCGATACCGGCACGCTCCGTGTGGACGACCAAGGCCAATGGTATTCGACGGTGGCAACGACGGCCGCCCAACGTTAAAATGAGTTGATCCACATTTTCCGGAACGGGGTACGACAGGTGTGCAAGCTGCTGATGACCGTGCAATGCTGGGAGGTCCACGCATGGGAATGACTGAGACCGAAGCCACCCTGCCAGGAGGAGTTCCGGAGGCTGCCGAGCATTCCTGGGCGCCCAGCCGGCTGCCGGTTCGGGTGTCACGAAGGACGGTCCGGTTGCTGGTGCTGGCCGCCGTGGTCGTTGCCGCCGTCGGCAGCTACGCCGTCGGCAGACGCTGGCTCGCGCCGGCCACCGTGCAGAACATTCAGCTTTACACGGTTACCCGGAAAAGCTTTCCCATCTTGTTGACCACCACAGGGGAGCTTAAGGCGGCTAATTCCGTAGAGGTCCGATCTGAAGTGGAAGGCCGGGCCACCATCATCTCGCTCGTCGCCGAAGGGACGCAGGTCAAGCAGGGCGACCTCCTCGTGGAGCTGGCCAGCGACGAGATCGACGAAAAGATCCGCGATCTGGAGATCAAGGAGACCGTGGCGGCCGCCGCCTATGAGGCGGCAGTCAAAGAACTGGAGATTCTGAAAGACAAGAACCAGAGCGAGGAGCGCAAAGCTGCGCTGGCTCTGGACATTGCCAGGTTGAGTCTCGAGAAGTATCGCAAGGGCGAATCGAAGGAGCTCAGGAAGGAATCCGAAATCGCCGTCAAACAGACTGAGGAGGAGCTGCAGCGGGCCAAGGACTATCTCAAGGACTCAGAGGAGCTCTTCAAAGAGGGCTTTATTACCCGTATCGAGCGAGAGCGGGACGAATTCGAGGCGTGGAAGGCCGAGAACGAACTGGAGAAAATGCGGGTCAGGGCCGAGGTGCTGGAGAAATGGACGATCCCGATGGATCTCCAGAAGAAGGAATCGGACGTGGAAGAGGCCGAGGCGGAACTCGAGCGGACGAAGAAGGCATCCAAGGCTTCGGAAGAGAAGGCCGTTGCAGAAGTGAACGCCAAGAAGGACGAGTTGGGCATTGTCCGGGACAAGCTCAGCAAGGCCCGTGAACAGAAGAAGAAGACCCGGATCGTCGCTCCCGCCGACGGGCTGGTGGTCTATTACAAGGAAGACTGGTGGGACGAGACCCGTATCAAGACGGGGACGGAACTGCACGAACGTCAGCCGATCATCGAGCTGCCGGACACCAGTTCGATGAAGGTGGTGGTGCGTGTGCACGAGACGCAGATCGAGCGGTTGAAGGAGGGCCTGACCGCCACGGTCACGCTCGAAGGCTACAGCGGGCGCCAGTATCCGGGCAAGGTAATCAAGATCGGTACCGTGGCCGACTCGGCCCACCGCTGGATGAACCCCAACACCAAGGAGTACCTGACCGAGATTCTCATCGAGGGCACGACCAATGATTTGAAGCCCGGGGGGACGGCGAAAGTGGACTTGCTGGTCACCCAGTTGAACGACGTCGTCGCGGTGCCGGTTCAGGCGGTTTTCGGCAAGGGCGGCAAATACTATGTCTTCGTCGATGATCGCGGCAACGCGCGCCCGACCGAGATCGAGGCGGGACTGGCAAGCACCGAGTACGTGGAGATCAAGAAGGGTCTCGATATCGGTCAGGAGGTTCGCCTTGCAATCACCGATGAGATGAACCGGTTGCTCCCCGACGACAAGGAGAAGGAGGAAAAGGCCGGGAAAGGGACAGAGGCGAAGAAGAGGGGGGCTCCGCCGGCGTCGGCGCCTTCGATGAAGTGACATTGGGATCCGAAGGATACAGCAGCAGCCTATGGTCATGCCGACACCCGTTGTGACAGATCAGACTCGTGAAGCGGCCCGGGGCAGCAAAGGGGCCAGGGTCCTGGCGCATCTGGACGGCGTGGTCAAGATCTACCGCAAGCCCGGCACCTCCGTCGAGGTACCGGCACTCAGGGGCATCACGCTGGATTTCGCCGAGGGCGAGTATGTGGCCATCTGCGGTCACAGCGGTTCCGGCAAGAGCACGCTTCTGAATCTGCTGGGCTGCCTCGATCGGCCGACCAGTGGGCAGTATGCACTGGGCGGGGTCGACGTGTCTGAACTGGATGACGACGCTCTCTCCGACATCCGGAGCCGCCGGCTCGGCTTTGTCTTTCAGAGCTTCAACCTCATACCGCAACTGACCGTGCTGGAGAACCTGGAGGTCCCGCTTTTCTATCAGGCGGTCACGCCCCAACTGCGCAGGGAAAGGGCCCTCGTCCTGGCCGACCGCATGGGACTGTCCGATCGCATTTACCATCGGCCGATGGAACTGTCCGGAGGCCAGCAGCAGCGCGTGGCCATCGCCCGAGCCCTGATGAACGATCCGCTGCTGATTCTCGCCGACGAGCCGACGGGGAACCTGGACACCGCCACCGGTGAGGTGATCCTCGCCCTCTTCGATCAGCTCCATCACGCCGGTCGGACCATTCTCATGGTCACGCACGAGGCGGACGTGGCGGCGCGTTGCGGCCGGGTGATCACGCTCCGCGACGGCCGGGTGGTCGGCGACGTGAGCAACGACCGTCGGACGCCTGTTCCGGCCGCCGGAGGGAGATCCTGAGTCATGTTTCGTGGACTGACGCTCGAGACGGTCCGGCTGGGTCTCAAGAACCTTTACCTGCACAAGCTGCGTTCGTTTCTCACCGCCTTGGGGATCATCTGCGGCGTCGGCGCGGTGATCTGTATGCTTTCCATCGGCGAGGGGGCTTCCGAAGCCGAAATGGCTCTGATTCGTCTCCTTGGAACGCAGAACGTGATCGTTCAATCGGTTCGCCCGCAGGAGAGCGGCGTGGTCAGCTCGACCCGGACATACGTACTGACGTACGGCCTGACCCGACCTGAT
Organism: Phycisphaerae bacterium; assembly: GCA_030372985.1. GTDB lineage: Bacteria > Planctomycetota > Phycisphaerae > UBA1845 > PWPN01 > JAUCQB01. The sequence continues at coordinate 35,743 of JAUCQB010000182.1, read as the reverse complement.
CTGGCACTGATCCGAGCGACCGTTCCAAACGTCAATCGCGTTGTACCTCTGCGTGAAGTGGCTTATCAGGTGCAGAGGGGCAGCGTGCGACTCCCGGCGGCCGTATTTGGTACGGAGCCGGCGTTTTTCGACATCCTCCACATCAAGATTGCCCGCGGCCGGCCGCTTCAGTTGGTCGATGAGGCCGAGGGCGCGAAGGTATGCGTCATCGGAGACGAGTTGAGAGGCAAGTTGTTCGCTCACGAGGATCCTCTCGGAGAGACCGTCTACGTTGACAGACCCGCCACGGCTCTCACACCCTACAAGGTGGTTGGCATCCTGGAGCGGACTCAAACCGCGGGCCAGCCGGCCAAGGGGCTTGGCGAGCGGGACATCAATTCCGAGGTTTTCATCCCGCTCAGCACCGCGGACAAGCTGTACGGTGATTTGCTGATTCGGGTCGCAAGCGGCAGCTACGAGAGAAGCCAGGTGACCTACAGCGATTTCTATGTCCAGGTTGACGAAATCGATCATGTGATTCCCGTATCCGAGATGGTCCGGCAGGCCTTGGCCCATCTGCACGACAAGGCCGACTATACCGTGAAGGTCCCCCTGGAGCGGCTCAAGCTGGCCGAGAGTGAGAAGCGCCGGCGGCAGATCACCATGGGATGCATCGCCGGCATCTCGCTGCTGGTCGGCGGCATCGGGATCATGAACATCATGCTGGCAACCGTGACCGAGCGGACCCGCGAGATCGGCATTCGCCGGGCGCTGGGCGCCAAACGCCGGCATATCGTGATGCAGTTCCTCATCGAATCGCTGATGCTGAGCACCGTCGGCGGCATGATCGGGATCGTGTGCGGCTCGGCCGGAGCCCATTTAATCACCAACTGGGTGGGCTGGCCGACGGTGATCCACAACTGGACGATCCTGTGCAGCTTCGGCCTGGCACTGGCCGTCGGATTGTTCTTCGGCATCTACCCCGCCGCCAATGCCGCCCGCCTGGACCCCATCGAGGCGTTGCGCCAGACGTGACCAGGTTCTCCATTCCCAGTGTCGCCTCTGGACACGGCCGACATCCTGCCTTATCTACCATGTCAGTGATCGTCTTTCCGTTTCCTGGAGGCAAACCATGCGTACTGATGACCTTGGCCGCAGTTGTCCGATCGTGGTTTTCATGTGCCTTTCGGTTCTGTGTGCCTGCCGATCGGCTCAGGCAACGGTGGAACCCGGCGATTTTCTCGACGCCGCCCCCTTTGCCCGTGTCTGCACCTGGGACCCGCAGCGGGACGTCGGTGTGCGGGCCAACCGGTTGCAGGAGATCGCGGCCGAGGACCTGTTCCTGGCTACCGATCTCGTTCCCGACCCGCAGGGCGATTACCGCGTCCCGCCGGCGGCCAATGGCGAGGCCTGCATCGGCTTGCAGTGGCTGGAGGCGCGGCCCCTGGTGAGGCTGTCCATCGAGTTCCAGGAGCCGCCCTCGGGTCCGGGCAGGATTCAGCTCTGGCAAGGTGAAACCGTCTGGCAGGGCAAATGGGTCAATGTCGACGGCAAGATGGACGCCGGCGACAACGTCTGGACCTTCACCCCGGCCAAGCCCGGAGGCCTGCACTGGAAGGCCCGCTGGATCATCCCTGCCGGCGGCAAGCCTGTCGTGGTCAGGAGCCTCAACGCCTTAACCACCTCGATCATGACCACTTCGGAGATCCTTGTGCAGAGCGACGCTGCCAAGGCGGGTCGAAAGGCCCAGCTGCAAATGTACAACGGACAGATCCTGAAGCAGGGCGAGTCGATGCTGTGGGACATGGGTTCGCCGCTGACACTGCGTGTCCTCCACACGGAACTCGAGGCGACTCGAACAGTGAGAGCGGACCGAACGGCGATTCGCTTCCGCCTGCCGGAGGGTGCGTTTGCCGTCGCCATCGATGATGTTCTGGAACGAGGGCCGGTCTATGTTTCGCACGCGGGCCTGTTCGTGAGCAAGTCCCCGGCGACAAAGAGCCTGGAGGAGTACAAGCGGGAAATCGCGTCGAAGAAGACCATTCTGCAGCGGGTTCGGGAGATGCCCGACCAGACACGAGAACGGGCAATGAAAAGCACGCACTATGATCCGCGCTTGGATGCAGGGCGGATGATGATCTCGTTGGCCTGCGACAACGCGAAGTTCGTCACCGAGGCTAACGGGACAATGCTCTGTTTCGAGAATTTCGACAGAGACGCCAAGGGTGCCAGGGCCGACTACGTCCTCACACCGACGTTCGGCAATCGGCGCGTGCTGGGCCGGTCGCAAGGCTGGGGCATTCTCGGCCTCAACAAGGCCGCCCATGCCGACCCGGGCAGCGCCCTGTCTCTGCGCATCAAGGATAAGCATTATGACAAAGGCCTGGGGCATCATGCCCCGGGTGAAATCGTCGTTGACGTCAGCGAAGGATATGACCGCTTCGAGGCCGAGGTCGGCGTGCAGTGGATGGGCGGCGGCACACCCGGCAGCGTCGTGTTTCAGGTACTGGTGGACGGCGAGAAGAAGTTCGACAGCGGCGTGATGCGCGAAGAGGATGACCCCAAGCCGGTCAGTGTGCCGCTGGCCGGGGCCCGGATATTGACGTTGAAGCTGACCGATGCCGGCGATGGTCTTGGCTTCGACACGGCCAACTGGTGTGAGGCCCGACTGATCGGCAAAGGGCAGGCTGCCGAGTCGGTCTATGTCACAGAGTTGCTCACCGAAACGCCCAAGCTCACGCGTCATCTGGAAGGCGGATGGCTGCCCGCGCCGGTGATCACCGCGAAAGTCGGCGGCATCGAGTATCAGCAGCGGACATATGTCGTGCCGTTTGCCAAGGAGAACCTCCCAACGGCTCCACTGTGGCTCAACGAGAAGCCGCTTTGCGTGGTCGAGCTGAGCGTGAAAAACAACACGGCCGAGCTGGCCGACGTAGGGGCATCCTATGTCCTATCGATGGGCGGCGACAGCGGCCGGCCGCCAGTCTGTCAGACGGCCGGGGCCAGGACGACCATCACATCGGACGGCAATCTCGTCGGGGTACTCGATTGCAGCGAGTTCGCCGGAGGAAAGGTCCGAGCAGAGAAGGGCCATCTCCTGTTATCAGGCCGGCTTCCGAGCGGAGGCAGCGGTCGTTGCTGCTTCTACTTGCCGGCGTGGAAGATGAGGCCGGATCAGCAGGCGGAATTGTCCGGTGGTTCCGAGTTGTTCGGTCGCTTCAGGGCGTACTGGGAAGCGATCATGGCCAAGGCTGTGCAAATCGACCTGCCGGATCCATGGATCGCCGACGTCATCCGGGCCAACCAGGTTCATATTTTGCTGGCCGCCCGCAACGAGCAGCAGGGCAGGCAAGTCGTTCCGTGGATTGCATCGGACCGGTATTGGGTGGCCATCGACAGCGAGGGCAACTCGGTCATTCGCGGCATGCAGTACTGGGGGCACTTCGATTTCGCCCAACGCTCGTTCGAATCCTTCTTCACTCACTACAAGCCCGAAGGCTTCATGACTATGGGCTACACGCTCATGGGTAGCGGCTGGCATCTATGGGCACTGGGCGAATACATGAGACTCGCCAGGGATGACGAGTGGTTCAGGTCGGTCGCCGAAACGCCGGCCGGGTTGTGCCGTTGGGTGATGGCTCAACTTGCCAAGACCCGCAGGCTTGAGCCCGACGGTCAGAAGATACCCGAGTATGGGCTTATGCCGCCGGGCGTCCAGGCCGATTGGAACGCGTACGCGTACTATTTCTATGGCAACAGTTACTTCCAGGCGGGTCTGGAGGCGACCGGCCGTGCGCTGAAAGCCGTGGGGCATCCCGATGCGGACAAGGTGATGGACGCGGCCAAGGATCTGGGTGATGAGATCCTGCGGTCATTCAGGCAAGCACAGGCTCTCGCGCCGGTGGTTCCGTTGGCCGACGGCACCTGGGTGCCGTACTATCCCGCGTCGGCGTATACGCCGGGCCCGATGGCCGATTACTATCCGGGACAGGATGGCAATCGCAGTTGGGCCTATGACGTGGATCTGGGGCCGCATCACATGGTCCCGCTGGGGACGATGCCGCCCGATGCGCCGGATGTCGGCTGGATCATGGACCACATGGAGGACGTGCAATTCCTTGCGGAAGGCTGGGGCGGCTACCCGGCCGAGCGCAACCACGCCGACTGGTTCGACATGGGCGGTTTCGCCAAGGTGCAGCCGTACTATGCCCGCAATGCCGAAATCTGCGCGATGCGCGACGACGTCAAGCCGTTTGTCCGCAGCTACTTCAATACCCTGGCCGCGCTGATCGACGGGACCTGCCTGTCGATCTTCGAGCACTTCTCGAACTTCTGCTACAACAAGACGCACGAGACGGGCTACTTCCTGCACCAGTCGCGGACCATGCTGCTGACCGAGCGGGGCGACGAGCTCTGGCTGGCGCCCTTCGTGACGGACAACTGGCTGAAGGATGGGATGAGGATCAGCGTGAAGAATGCCCCGACATTCTTCGGACCGGTCAGCTATGAGATCGTCTCGTCTGTCGGCAGCGGGCACATTGACGCCGTGATCGAGCCGCCGGCGCGGACAAAGCCGAAGGCCATCGTTCTTCGCCTGCGGCATCCGGAGGGCAAGGCGATCAAATCGGTCAGCGTCGACGGCCGTTCGCATGCCGACTTCGATCCGAACAAGAAGACGGTGCGAGTTGTTCCTGCGGACAAGGCGATCCGGGTGGAGGCCCGCTATTGACGTCCTGGCGCGGCCTGCTGAGCGACCACTTCACCCCCGGCGGCTGCATACGGCAACGCCGGGGAATGAAGAATGGCGAATGCTGAATGGAGAATGGGGCTTGTTCTGTCGCCAACGGCGAAATGCACTGGCGGTGATGTTTCGGAAACGCGGGAAGAAGGCTGTTGTCAGGGCTCCATCCGATGGTTCCTGGTCGGTTTTACGCAACCCAAGGGTTCATTACCGGGTGCCGTCGTTCTCGGCGGATGGTACAGTCGTCACGGGGACGCCCGCGGGGGCGACTGCCTCGGCATGCTCGTCGAGGCGGTCCTCCCAGAGGTACTTGCGCGTCTCCGCGATGACGACGCCGCTCAGAAACAGCAGCGCGATCAGGTTGGGAACGGCCATCAGACCATTGGCGATGTCGGCGAAGTTCCACACCGCTTGCAGCTTAACCACCGAACCGATCATGACGGCAATGACCCAGAAGATACGGTAGGGGAGTACCGCTCGGCTGCCCAGCAGGTACTCGCATGCCTTCTCACCATAGTATGACCAGCCGAGAATGGTGGAAAACACGAATGTCAGCAAGCCCACCGACAGAATCAGCGGTCCGATGCGTCCGAGAGCATGGAAGGCCGTCTTGGTCAGGGCCGGGCCCTCGACGCCTTGCTGCCAATGTCCGGAAGTGACGATGACCAGGCCGGTCAGGAGGCAGATCACCACCGTGTCCCAGAAGGTGCCGGTCGAGGAGACCAGTGCCTGCCGCACCGGGTTCTTCGTTTGTGCGGCGGCGGCGACGATGGGAGCGCTGCCCAATCCTGATTCATTCGAGAAGAGGCCGCGAGCCACGCCGTAACGCATTGTCTGGAGGATGCCGACGCCGACTGCGCCCCCCAACGCCGCATGGGGTGTGAATGCGGATCTGACAATCAGCACCAATGCCTCCGGGACGGCGTGGTACCGCGTGATCAGGATGCCCAGGCATCCGGCGACGTAGCAGACCGCCATGATCGGAACGAGGAGGCCGCATACACGGGCAATGGATCGAATCCCGCCGAGGATGACCACGCCTGTCAGCACAGTCATGACGACACCGGTGGCCCACTTCGGTATGCTGACCTCGGCGCTGCCCAGCAAAACCGGCAGGTGCATGGGCTCGGCGAGCATTTCGGAGATGGAATTGGCCTGGACCATGTTGCCGATCCCGAAGGCCGCAACCGCCGTAAAAAACGCGAACAGGATCCCGAGCCACCGTTGCTTCAGGCCCCGTTCCAGAACGTACATGGGGCCGCCGGCCATCTGCCCGTCGGGCGTCGTGATACGGTACTTCACCGCAAGGACGCCCTCCGCGTATTTGGTCGCGATACCGAAGACGCCGGTCAACCACATCCAGAAAACGGCGCCCGGGCCGCCCAGCGACACCGCCGTGGCCACGCCCACGATATTCCCCGTTCCGACCGTCGCGGCCAGGGCGGTCATCAGTGCCCCGAAGTGGCTGATATCGCCGCTGCCCTCCCGCTTTCGGGCGAAAGACAGGCGGATGGCCTTGAAGAGGTACCTTTGGATGAACCGCAGCCGAATGGTCAGAAACAGGTGGGTCCCCAGCAGCAGGATCAGCAGCCACGGTCCCCAGATCCAATCGACTGCCGCCGACAAAAAGCTCTCGATCGATCTCAGAAAATCGCTCGATTGTTGCGGAAGATCTGCAATGATAGGCACGCAGGCACGTCCTTTCGTTTGTGCACCGCAGACAGAGGCTCACGCCACGATGAACACGCGATATCCTGTTGAAATCGGCCATCCGGCGGCGACAGCGTGACTCCGGGAGCAAGAAAGGTTAGCAGACGTGCCATCCGCGTCAAAGGATCGAGCCGATTGACGCAACCGCTCGCTCCGTCTACCCTCACGGGATGGACGAGCAGCCTCCCATTCCAGACGACCCTCAGCCGGGGGAATCAGATCCGGTTGCGCACGCCGGTCAGAAGAACGACCAGCCGTACACCTTCGAAGACCTGAAACGCGGTTTCCGGCGTCTGGGCCCCATGGGTCCGATGGCGATTATCGCGGCCAGCCTGCCGGCGATCGGGGGCTTCGTGGTACTGGGGACGATGGGCCCGATAGGTGCTTGGTTGCGCGATCATGGGACCCTGGGCGTGGGGGTGTTCGTAACTGCTTTTGCGGTATTGGCGGGGCTGGCTCTGCTGCCGACCTACGCTCAGTCGGTGCTGGCCGGATGGGCATTCGGCATGGCCACCGGCTCGGTTGCTGCCATGGCCGGTATCGCGGGGGCCTCTCTGATCGGCTATGCGGTTGCTCGCCGTGGGGCCGGCGACCGGCTCGTCAAACTGATTGATGAGCAACCCAAATGGCGGGCGGTTTACGACGCTCTGGTCCGGTCGGGGTCTGGCAGGGCACTGCTTACGGTCACCCTGCTACGCATTCCGCACAACTCGCCCTTTGCCATCACCAATCTGGTCATGGCTTCATGCCGCGTGCCGCTATGGATCTATGCCGTGGGAACGGTCGTTGGCATTGCCCCCCGCACGTTGCTGGCCGTCTACCTGGGAGCGCGCGCCCAATCCACCGATTTCGCCATGCCATCGCAGAGATGGCTCTACATCGTCTGGGTCGCCGGGGCGCTACTGGCCGTTGCAGTCATTGGGGCCATTGCGAATCAGGCGATCAAACGGGTTACCGTCGGGATGGCGTCCGACGACAAAGCGTCACCTGGGCATTAGTCGGCATCGATGCCCCCGTGAAGGCCGGGTGCGACCGGTCGTCGCGGGCCTCAGGATGGGCGGGTGCTCACAGCCTCGATCTTCTCGTCTTGCCCGGCGCCCTTCGCGACAGTGAATCTTGGACCCGCATGGAGGAGCAGGGGCGCGATTCGATCACGGACGAAAGCGACGCGGACTTTATCGGTATGCCCGCCGTTGTCTTCTTCGTCTGCCGCAAGAGGCCCCGACGAGATGTTCTCCACCTTGGAGTACAGATACCTCGTTTCGGCGCTGGCGTTGGCGGGCAGGTGGAAGCCATAGAGGCCTGCGGAGCACTGGCCGCAGAATTGACGGTCCGCCGTGCCCGTGAGAGGGACGAAAATGCGCAGAACCGGGTCATCTGGAGAGGTGAAGACGTACATGTGGTGTTGGGCCCGCCTCAGGGCCGCCGTGAGGTCATAGTTGGCGCTCATAGACGAACTGAGGAGGAACACATCGTGTATTTGCTGCTCTTGAGGCAGGGCCTCGAGTGCAAAAACGGCAATCGCGGTCCCGGCGGACAGGGCAATGACGCTGACGTCCGCGTTTGGGTGTTGGTCGAGGTGCTGCTGAATGAGTCGGGCGAGGGCGGCTGCCCTTGATCGCTTGTACCCCGTGCTGGTTTGCTGGTCGGCCAGCGCCCCCAGTCCCGTCTGCCAAACGTAGTTGACGAACGCACCGCGATAACCCGCCTCGCGCAGTCCCTCCCGGACGCCATGGCTCCAATTCGCAATCGGTCCGCCACCGCCGGCCCCATCCACATAGTAGACGATCTCGTGTTCCCGATCAGGTTCGGCTGCGATGCGGGTCGTACTGCAGCCTACAGCCACAAGGGGCGAAAAGATCAGAATCCTGTGTGTCAAATGATTGGTAATTCGAGTCCGCATGGCCGTCGTGCTCCGGATTCACATTCTCTTTGGCTGCCATCTTCAGATGGCCCGGCCGTACCCGGCGCATACCCAGGCAACCCTGTCGGCTAAGCCTTGTTGGCTTACCCGGCATTGTAGGCCTCTCCGGACGCACTGGCTTCGCGAACCGGTCGATCGGTGACACCGAGCGAGAAGATAACTGCCTGAGGGCCAAGATGATTATCTGACGGCCAGGCGTCTGTCTGTCGCAACTTCTTGAACAAGAATAGTTTGTGTTGGTCTCAATCACGTTCTGCTGATATGATCGGGATTATCGGTCAAGTGCTCGGCGATGTTGTCGGCGTAGCGCTGAACGATGGCCTTGAGCGTCTCGGGGGTGTCTTCCGCGGTGTTGGGGTCGGCCAGCGGCCCTTTGAGAACGATGTCGAAATAGAAGTTGGGCCGGGACACGACGAAAGCTTGGTAAATCGGGGCTTCGCAGCGGAGGGCGATCTGAACCGGCCCGGCCAGGAAGTCCCTGGGCTTGCCGAATATCTCCGCGGTGACCATGCGCAGATGGGCCCCTCGTTCCCGGCCGATGTCCAGCGTGCTGCCCAGAACGTAACCCTCCTGGAAACAGCGGTAGATATCCCGCGGATACGTGTTGGAGTAGAGCATCCGGAGATGAGCTCGAAACTCGGGGAACGTCTCGTCGTATTTGCGGTTGATGTATCGGCGCAGGGCCCCTTCGTTGGGGTCGCGCACGCCAGCCACGCGATAGCCCTTCAAGGCGATAATCAGGGCCAGAACGTGGTGTGAGCCAATGTGGCTGAGGCACACATAAACGCCCTTGCCGCCCTTGAGTGACTCGGCCATGTCGGCCTCGCGAGGGAACCGGACACGAGAGAGAATCTGCTCCTTGGGCAATTTGTCGAAGATGAGGTAGAAGAGTTTGTCGCATCGGGTGCGGATGAAGTGCCGGAGGCAGGCTCGGCGGGCGGCCGCGCGGCTGATGACCTTGGTTCCTCGTCCGAATCCCGTTTTCAGGTGCTTTCTGAATCGTCGCCGGCGCTTGTAATTGATGAGCCATTCACAAAGGGCGAACCCCGCCCCGAGCAGGTACAACCCGCGCAGCGAAAAGCATCTGGCCCAGGCCCAAAGGAACCCTCTGACCAGCTCGTATTTCAGGCGAGCGAGCGTACCGACCTCGGCCTCTTTTTCCGAGAGTGTGCCGGATGACCCGCCGTTCACGACACTTGTATTGTCTACGCACATAATTCAATGGCTGACAGTATACTTCGTCGGCGCACCTCCGCAATGATCGAAAATGGTGTTCGCTCTGCGCAAGGCTTTATCCCGGCGGCAGGTCCCGGTACACTGTTGCTTCGCTGCCGCCGGCGGATGGCGGCGAGATGTGATGAAAGCCGCCTACGGTGGGCGTCAGAACGGCGGTAAAGCAGGACCGGGTGCGATGTGACGCTGCACGATCAGCATGTACACACGTGGTTTTCAAACGACTCGCAGGCCGAGCCGGCGGAGAACGTCCGGCAGGCCGTCAGCAGGGGATTGGCGGGCTTGACCTTCACGGACCATTTTGACAGCCATCCCACCGAGTGGCCGTTGTGCAAATACGACTATGACGGAATCGCCGCGGCGGTGTCCGCTCTGCGGAAGGAACACGGTGACAACTTCTTCATCGGGCACGGCATCGAGGTCTGCTACCAGCCGGAGCAGACGGCCAAGATCTTCGACTATCTCGACTCCCATCGATTCGACCTCGTGCTTCTGAGTGTGCACTGGTTTTACGGCAAGGCCCTGCATGAGCGGCAGTATTGGACTGGGCTGGACCCGGTCACCGCGACGCGGCAGTACCTGGAGACGGTTCTTGAGGCGGCCCGGTTCGCGCTTGATCTGAAACGGCAGGGCCGCAGACCGTTTGACGTCCTCGGACACCTCGATCTGGTCAAGCGATACACGATGCGGTATTTCAACACGTTCGATATCCGCCCCTGTCAGGACGTGGTTGATGAGATCCTTCGGACCTGTATCGAGGCGGACCTGGTACCGGAGGTCAATCTGAGTACGCTGCGTCAGTCGCTGCCGGAGCCGTCTCCCGCGGAGTGGATCGTCGGCCGCTATGTGAAGTTGGGCGGGCGAGCCATGACGCTGGGAAGCGATGCCCATCGGCCCGAGCACGTTGGAACGGGCGTTGCGGAGGCGGCCGCGATGCTCAAACGGCAGGGCGTCGAGCTGCTGGCGGTTTTTCGGGGGCGTCAGCGGACGGACCAACCTCTCTGACAGCGGCCGCCGGCACCAGACGGGCGTGCTCGGTACCCTGGGACTTGCATCGGCCGGGCAATGTGGCAGAATGCCCGGACAGGACGATTCGGTTCGTGTTGCGACATGCCGGGAACAGGCTATGACAGCGCTCAAAGGGACATGGTTGGCCATTGCGATCCTCCTGGCGGTTGCGGCCGTCGGGTGCGGACCCGCGGGCTGGGAAACCAGCTTTGAGGCGGGCTTGTCGAGGGCGGCAAGTGAGAGGCGGCCCGCTCTGGTGATGTTCAGCTCCGCGATGAGCCCGGATTGCATGGAGATGGACGAGGAGGTGTTTTCCGATCCGCAAGTTCAGAACGCTCTGAACTCCTTTGTGCGTGTTCGGATCGACTACCTGATCCACAACAAACTTGCCAAGGAGCTGAACGTGCGGACGGTGCCCACTTTTGTGATCTTCCGCCCGGACCGCTCGGTGGCCGGTGTGCGGGAAGGCAAGATGGATGCCCGCAGTTTCTCATTCTTCCTCATCAAATACCGATTCTACTGATCGGCTCTGCGAGATATGACCGCGACGTCGGCCCTCACGGCCACGCGCTGTCGCCCGCAGGTCACAACTCGATTTGCGTGCCCAGTTCCACGACGCGATTGGGCGGAATGTCAAAGTAGGCCACCGCGGAAATGGCGTTTCGTGACATCAACGAGAACAAGGTCTTGCGCCACTGTGACATGCCCGGCTTGCGGGTGGTGATCAGCGTTTCCTTGCCGAGATAGAAGCTCACCTGTGTGGGGTCCGCCTTCAGCCCCGCTGATTCACAACACTTGAAGATGTCGGCCACGGTCGGCGTTTGCATGTATCCGTACGAGGCTCTGATCTGGAAGAACCCCTGACCAAGGTCCTGCACATGTACCCGCTCGGACGCAGGTACCGTCGGCAGCTCTTTCGTGGAGACGCTCAGCAGGATGACCCGCTCGTGCAGCACCTTGTTGTGTTTAACATGGTGCATCAGCACGACCGGCGTGCCGGTCGGATCGGAGGTCATGAACACGGCCGTTCCCGGTACGCGTACCACCTGTGTTCCGCTGGCCAGATTCTGCAGGAAGATGTTCAGCGGCAGCCGGGCCTTGGCCAGGGATGCCCCCAGCAGCGATCGCCCGCGTTTCCACGTGGTCATGAGGCCGAAGACTCCCGCGGCAAAGAAAAGCGGGAACCACCCTCCGTGGAAAAGCTTGGCCAGGTTGGGCGCGAGGAAGGTCAGATCGATGACCAGGAATGCCCCTGCCAGCCCGCCCGCCTTGAGGAGGCTCCATCCCCAATGCCGGTGAGCCATCAGGAAGAAGAGCATCGATGTGATGGTCATCGTACCGACGACTGCGACGCCGTATGCCGCCGCGAGCCGCGACGACGACCCGAAGGCGAGCACCAGTCCGCAGCAGGCGACCATCAACGCGCCGTTGATCTCGGGGACATAGATCTGTCCGATGGTGCGACTCGACGTGTGAACCACGGTCAATCGGGGACAGTAACCGAGTTGCACCGCCTGTCGAGCGAGGGAGAACGCGCCCGAGATCAGGGCTTGCGAGGCGATCACTGTCGCCGCCGTGGCGATGCCGACGAGCGGGTAGTGCAGGGGGCCCATGGCCATTGCGTAAAACGGGTTGTCCTTCGCAGCTCCCTGCGTGTGGATCACCACCGCCCCCTGGCCGAAGTAGTTCAGCAGCAGGGCGGGGAAAACCACGACGTACCAGGTCAGCCGAATCGGTTTTCTCCCGAAATGGCCCAGATCCGCGTATAACGCCTCGGTTCCCGTGATGCACAGCACCACGGCTCCGAGCACGAGGAAGCCGTGCCGACCATGCTCGATGAGATGGCGGATGGCATACCAGGGGTTGACGGCCGTCAGTACCAGGGGTTCCTGTACGATCCACCGCAGTCCCAGAATTGCGATGGTCGCGAACCACACCAGCATCACCGGACCGAACATCGCTCCCACGAAGCCGGTTCCGCGTTTCTGGACCATGAACAACGCGACGAGGATGACCAGCGTGATCGGCACAATGAACGGTTTGAGTGCCGGGGTGGAGACGCCCAGCCCTTCAATCGCGCTGAGGACCGAAATGGCCGGCGTGATCATCCCATCGGCGAACAGGAGAGCCGAGCCGAATAGTCCCAGGGCAATGGCGATCCCCGCTTTGGACCAGAGGCTTGAAGGACGAGTACTCTGCGGTACTGCCAATGACATGAGCGACAGGATGCCGCCTTCGCCCCGGTTGTCCGCCCGCAGCACGAACCCGATGTACTTGACCACCACCACAAGAGTCAGCGACCAGAAGAACAGAGACAGCAGCCCGAAGACATTCCGCGGCTCAGCCTGCACCCCAAACAGGGGGTGGAAACACTCCCTCAGTGCGTAGAGAGGCGAGGTGCCGATGTCGCCATATACCACGCCCAGCGCCCCGAGGGACAGAGCGGCCAGTGACGCCCGCCCGAGCCGTTGCCCCGCAGGCTGAGCATCCTTGGGAAGGGAACGTTCCACCGTGTTCGACTCCGGTTGGGAGGACGCGACCTCGTGGGTGTGCTCTGGCGGCATGGACCTCGATCGTCTCCGGGGAAGGGCTCCTGTCCAGTGTTTCCCGGCTGATCTGGCCCAGCTACTTAGCCGGGCCGCGCGGGGCCATTGTACCAGGGGTTGTCCCGTTGTGCCTACTCCGTGTCGGACGCCGTGAGGCTGCTCCGGCTCTGCGTCAGTTGTCCCCGGCCGGGTCCGGGAGTATAGTCACATGAGTTGCGGCTTGGATGCCGCAGAGAGGATGTGTATGATGCGCTACGAAGACCCCACGGGAACCTTGAAGGACCTGTCCACCCGTGTCATCACGATCCGGGATTCTCTTTGACTTGCCGGGCAAGATCAGACGGCTTTCCGAGCTTGACGAGAAAATGGCCAAGCCCGGCTTCTGGGACGTCCCGGAGCGGGCACGCGAGGTGGTCGGCGAACTGAAGGCCCTCAAGGGGCTGGTCGAGCCGGTGCAAGCCTTGCTGGCCAAGGTCGAAGATGCCGAGGCGCTGCTCGAACTGGCCAAAGAGGCCAACGACGCCGCCTCTTTTGAGGAACTGGACAAGGAGCTGTACGCAGTCCAGCAGCAGCTTGAGCGTGTCGAGCTGATGGCCCTGCTGTCCGGCAAGAATGACGCCCGCGATTGCTTTTTCAGCATCCAGGCCGGGGCCGGCGGCACCGAGGCCTGCGATTGGGCCGAGATGCTGCTGCGGATGTATCTTCGCTACTTCGAGAACAACGACTACAAGGTCGAGGAACTCGCCCGGACCGACGGCGAAGAGGCCGGCATCCGCAGTATCACCCTCAAGGTCGCCGGCTACTATGCCATGGGCTACCTCTCGTGCGAGCGGGGTGTCCATCGCCTGGTGCGGATCAGTCCCTTTGATGCCAACAAGCGACGCCACACGAGCTTTGCGGCCGTCGACGTGCTGCCGGTCCTCGAGGACCTCGACGTCGATCTGAAGGAAGAAGAGCTGGACGTTGTCTACTTCCGGCGGGCCAGCGGCGCCGGCGGCCAGAACGTCAACAAGGTGGCGACGGCGGTTCGCGTGCGGCATATCCCGACGGGTGTCGTCGTCGAATGTGTCAACGAGCGCAGCCAGCAGCAGAACAAGCGAATGGCGTTCTCGATATTGCAGGCCAAGATCGAGACCCTCAAACAGGCCGAGCGCGACCAGGAAATACAGAGCCTCTATGGCGACAAAGGCGAAGTCGCCTGGGGCAACCAGATCCGAAGTTACGTGCTGGACGACCGCCGGGTCAAGGATCATCGCAACGGCGTCGAGACGGGCAACGTGGAACGGGTTCTGGACGGCGATCTGCAGATGTTCATCGAAGCCGAGCTTCGGCGGCGAGCCAGTACAAAGAAGTAATCCGTACTCAGTTCTCAGTCGTCGGTCGTCGAAAGGCGTCTTGACCTTTTCGGGCGGCGGAGCCCGGCGTAAAGGAGCGAGATCATGGCGAAGGTGGCGGTCTGTCTGTCGGGGTGCGGTGTTTTTGACGGGTCGGAGATCCACGAGGCGGTGCTGACTCTGCTGGCCATCGATCAGGCCGGGGCCAGGTACCTCTGCTGTGCCCCCAACCTGGAGCAGCCGGTCGTGGTCAATCACTTGACCCGCAACCCTGCCCCGGGTGAACGACGCAACGTTCTGGTCGAATCGGCCCGAATTGCGAGAGGTGAGATACAGGACCTTGCCAGCGTCCATGCCTGCGACGTCGATGCGCTCATTTTTCCGGGCGGCTTCGGCGCGGCCAGAAACCTGTCCTCCTTTGCCGTCGATGGGGCGGACTGCAGGGTGCATCCTGAGGTGGAGCGCCTGGTTGGAGAGATGATCGATGCGGGCAAACCCATCGGAGCAATCTGCATCGCCCCCGCGACGCTGGCACGCGTTCTTGGCAACCGAGGGCTGGCGGCCCAGGTGACCATCGGTACCGATCCCCAGACCGCCTCGGCGATCGAGAAGATGGGAGTCCGTCACCTCGATTGTGTCTGCACGTCGTTTGTCGTTGATTCGTCGCACCGGGTTGTGACCACACCGGCCTACATGCTTGCCAAAGGGCCAGCGGAGGTGTTCGAAGGAATCAAGGGGCTGGTTGGGGAGGTGGTCCGCCTGGCAGGTTCATAGCGTCGAATTGCAGAACTCCCTTTCCGTTCGCGTGACTTAAACCCGGACTCCTGCAAGCCCGACGACTTCAGATTGCCCCGCAGAGCGTCGATCGAGGTTCTGCCTCGGAGGCAGACAGGTCATCCCGCACTGATGTAGTTGCCCGCTCGCAGACCGTCCAGAACGAACTGAACGGAGACGCCGGCGAGGATAAGGCCGAGGATTCGGCTGAAGATGTGGATCCCGGTTCGGCCGAGGCCCCTGTAAAGGAGATCGGCCAGCCGCAGCGTGATATAGCTGACCGTGCCGGTAATGGCAATGGCAACGAATACCACCAGCGTTCTGGTAGGGGAGTCGGCGCGGTAGATCTGGACGGAAACGCTGGCCATCGCGGCCGGTCCCGCGAGCATCGGAATCGCCAAGGGCGTGACGGCGACGTCCTGCTTGGCCAGTCCTTCACTGACTTCTCCCGGCTCCTCCTGGGTGGGGCGTTGAGCGCGGATCATGTCGAGAGCCACCAGGAAGAGTATCAGCCCGCCGGCGATCTGGAACGCCGGCAGCGTCAGGCCGAGATAGTGGAAGATGAATTGCCCGCCTCCGGCGAATGCCGCCAGGGTCAGCGTTGCCACGATGCTGGCTCGCAGGGCCGTGCGACGGCGCTGCTCGGGATTCTGATTGGCGCTGATGACCAGGTAGGTCGGTATCGCCCCGGGTGGATCGACCACGAAGAGGATGGATATCAGGGCAGTGAGGAAGAAATCGATCATGATACGGCATCTATTTGACCGCGCCGTTCGACCGGCTGCAAGCAAGGGGTGCGGGTGACCGCAGGGGGGGAGCGACCGGATCAGATCACTCCCGCGAAGGGGCGGATCCGCTGGACCAGCTCTTCGATGGTGTAGTGCTTGCGGCAGTCTACCGGTAGAAACACGCCGTGATTATGGTCGCTGGCCAGGATGATCATGCGGTCGAAGCGGACCTCGTAGCCGAACTCCTGGGGCTGATGTCCGGTGATGAAGTGCTGGACATCGAAGGCGTGTGCCAGGCGTTCCAGGAGAGCGGGCGTATGGCGTCGCCCCCAGACCATCTGGTAGACCATGCCTCCCTCCGACAAGTCGAGGTTATCGGCCGGCTCGTGCACCAGGGTCGGGTCAAACTCGTCCATGTGCGAGACGTTCGGCAGCGAGTGGGAGAAGAACACGCCGTTGGGAGACCGAGCTGCCAGGGGATAGGAGGCGATAAAGTCGTCGATGGCGTTCAGCACTTCGTCGATGTCGTTGGAGTCGAGGACCTCCGCCACCCCGCGCTCGAAGTCGTCGGTCACCATCCGGCCGCCCTTGGTGATCTCGTGATTCTGGAGTTGGGCCAGTTCGTGATTGCTCTGGAGGAAATGGACTTGATCGGGAAAGAAGGTTTTCCACTTCGCCGCGTCCAGCAGAAGCTCGACCGAGTGGTCGGCGCACCCCTCCTGCTGAGGTTGTTCATGGATCAGTTCATGGAGCAGCACGTGCCGCGTGGGGGTACATTCCAATTGACAGTACTTGATGAGTTTCTCGAAATTGCGGCGGTGCCCGTGCATGTCACCGGTCATAACGACCTGGGTGTAATCGGGCGGACAGAGCAGGGAACCGGAGCGAATCGGATCATCGAGATTGAGGTCCGTGGCCCGGCGGAACGTGTCAATGGCGGCGCTAACGGTTGTCATCTGGCCGTCTTACCGTTTGAGGCGGACAACTGTCCGAGTGAATCCTTTCGCCGCACCACCGGTCCGGTCAATGTCGCCTCGTTCTTGTTCATGATCTGCTGACTGAGCTCGAGGCGGTGAATCACCTCTCGCATGTCGGCCGGACGATCCTTCGGGTTGGGGCGGCAACAATCCATGACCAGACGACTCAGGGCGGCGGGGATATTCGGATTCAACTCGTGCGGCATCGTCGCGTCTCGCGGCCCCACGAGATCAATGCCGGCTCTACGCTTCCTGCTCGGCATGACGGTCGGAAAGGCCTGACCGGTGATCGCCCAATAGAGCGTTGCGCCCAAGTTGTAGACATCGGTGCGCTGATCCAGCGGCATGCCTCGCTCGACCTGCTCGGGTGCAATGTAGTCAGGCGTTCCTTGTATGCGGTTTTTGATGTGTCCGATCGGGCAACTCTGGCCGAAATCGATAATCTTCGGATCCCCGTTCACGTCAAGGATGATATTGTTGGGCTTGATGTCGGCGTGGACATAGCCCATCTGGTGCAGGGCCTGCAGCCCCTTGGCCACCTTGGTGAAGATTCCGACCAACCCGTGTGTACCGAGCGGCCCGATCTCCTCCAAAGTCCGGCCATCGACATATTCCATGACAATGTGCAGTTCACGCAACTGGAACAGCCGCCTGATCCGCCGGAGCTCGAAGCTCCGACGCAGGTAGGGGTTGTCCAGCATGGACGATATGCGAAAATCATTCCTGGCCTGATTGAGATAGCGGTTGTCATCGGTGGTCCGGCGGGTCACTCGCTTGAGGGCGAAGAGCTCGTTGGTGTGCTGGTTCGCGACCAGCCAAATGGTCGCCCGCGCACCGGTGCCGAGACGCTCGTGAACGACGTAGCCAGGCACCAGAAAGCTCACCTAACAATCCCCTAACACAAAGCGCAATGGTCACATACTGCGCGGGGCGAAGAGACCGATTCGATGGAAGCCTGCCCTTCCGGACCTATTGTAAGTACGCAGCTTACTGACCGTCAACGGGGCAAAACGACGGTGTGGTTGGCAGCACCGATGGACTCCAGCCCCCCATGATGGTCGTTGACCGTGGGCCACGTCTGTGTATCACCCGGTTGTCTCCGGACACGGCGCAGGTTCATATATCGGCGAGACTGTTACTGGTTGTTAGCAGATGTCGGATTATCGCCACAGACGGAAAACGCCTTGCCGGACCGTTTGTCCGGAAGGCGTCTTGCTTGGGCGAGAGAAAGAACGAAGGTTATCGCGCCACGCTTGCGTTCCCAGCTTCCGAGGGCAATCGCAGGCTCGGGCTTGGGATGAAACGCTCAAGGGTGATCTTGTACATCTCCTGGAGGTTGCTGCGTAGCTGACAGGCGGCTTTCCATTGGGATATCGTGACTTCACCCGACTTCCCTTCGGTCAGAAGCCCGATGCGGATCACGCCCGCTTCTCCGAGCATTCTCTGATCCTGCCAGAACGGAGTAGCGATCCAGTCTCCGTTGCGGTCCACGACAAAATGGACACGAGCGCCGTCCCCGGGCAGGGCCGCCACGGCCCGGATCACCTGCCACTTCTCCGCGGGGATGGCCCCTTCGGCCGTTGGATGTATGGCGTCGCGAATCTGGGCGATCAGTTGCCGGCGGGGGGTTTCCGAATCAGACTGGTTCGGCTGGAACCAGTCGAGGAAGGCTGCCCCGAGAGTCATGGAAGCGACCAGGCACCCTAACATCTTTGCCAGACGCTTGTGCTGGTCCCGCGGTTTACTGACGGCGGACATGTGTGCTTGGAACCCCGTACCAATACTGTTCAATCGGTCACCGGAGGAATCTAATATATGTATCGGACAAACGCAACATCCATTTGGTGTCTTTTTGCGTTTTCCGATCAACTTTTTTGACGTTCATCGTTTTTCCCGCGTGCCGCAACCCGGCATTGCGAGCCAAGGGGGCGTGATTATCGGTCTGCTTGTTACTGCGTGCTCGCTTCTTTCCGGATGGATCGGTCCGACCGATTTCCTTCATTCTGCACTTCATGGCTCGGCTCGGGCCTGTGAGTTGTTATGCCGGGTCGCGCCGTCTACGTCCTGAAATCATTGATTTGGCTGCGTATTTGGCGCGGTTGCGGTGATCGGCATCGTGCCGAGGCCGGAACCGAGCTGCTCCAGATAACCGGCCCAATCCTCGGTCCTGGCTTGGAAGATTCGTGTGCGGGTAACCAACTCGGCGAGGACCTTGTGAGCCGCTGCGGCCCAGGCGGGTTGCGTCGTTGAGGTCTCGGCGGCTGATGAAGCCGTTTCGCGAAGCCAACGAGGCATCGCCTGCGGATCGTGATCGGCCGGGCGCGAGGTGGACGGCCGGGTGATAATGATCGATTCTGCGGGAACTGTGAGCCGATCCAGGAGCGTGCGGAATCCGGTCTCACGGTCAGCAGGGCATTGCGGATCGATCGTGAGCCGGAATCGGACGTTCGGGTTTTCACCCCGAATTCGCTGAATGGTCCGGCTTGCCTCGGCCATGGTCATCATCCTCTGGGATATCTCGACCCGCCCAGCCGAATCGAGTCGCATACGCACCGGCCCATGCCGAAGAATCAGCGTACAGCGGGTGTAGAGGGGGGGGACGCGTTCCGTCGCCGGCACCAGCCACAATTCGGCGTTACTGTCGGAGTGGTAGTCCTGCAGAGCGACAATCGAACTGCCGAAGTCAACCACGGAGATGACGGTGCCTTCCGGGTCGGCCGCGAAGGTCCCATTCTCGGTCGCGTATGATCCGGCAAAGACCCAGGGCTGAGGTTCGAGGTCGGAGCCGCTTCCCGGCTTGTCACCCGGCTTGGCACGACGCATCCATCTCTCGATCGGCTCGCGCCGGATTCGCCCATTCTGAAGATACTGGACATCGATCTCCACGGGATCGCCGCTGGCGGGGTAATAGCGGCCGGTATCGGGGTCAAAGTCGCTTGGTCTCCCGGGAGTCAAGCCGATCAGCCCAAGTGCCTGGAAGACGTGCAGAGGGCGGGCATCAATGCACACGATGCTTTCGTGTTCGCGTGTCAGCGGCGAGCAAGCGAATAGTTCAAGCGCTCCCTCGCGCAAGACGACTTGCCCGTCCAACTCCGCCTCTCGATTTTGCCAGTTGATGCGCACCCCGCGCTGATAGTCCACGATCCTGGGTTGGGGCGTTGGTGCTGCTGGGCGGCTTTCCGTCAACTGCTCGGCAACAGCGCGATCGGAAAACACCGACGTCAAGAACAGCAGAGCGGCGAGAACCGAGAAAACGGTTCGCGGAGTCAGAGATTCAAGGATGCCGCGCATGAGGATTGTCCAGTGGTGCTCTGGGGATTCGTCCCTCGCCGCCGGGCCAACTGTTTTCGGGTGGCCTCGACCGTGTTTCGCAGCAGCATGGCGACGGTTACCGGGCCGACGCCGCCGGGCACGGGGGTAACGGCCGACGCGACCCGGCAGACGGCGTCACAATCGACGTCGCCAACCGTCTTGGAGACGGCCTTGCCGTCCCCGCCGATGGTTTGTACGCGGTTGATTCCGACATCGATCACCACCGCTCCCGGTTTGACGTGCTCGGCACCGATCAGCCCGGCCTTACCGACCGCGACGACGAGCAGGTCCGCCTGCCGGGTGTGGGCCGCCAGGTCGCGGGTGGCCACGTGGCAGCCGGTGACGGTGGCGAACTGCTGGAGGAGGAAAACGCTAATAGGCAAACCCACGATGGCACCCTGGCCGACGACCACCGCGTTGGCTCCGCGGAGCTGCATGCCGGTCTCTTTGATCAGCTCGACGACCGCCAGGGCGGTACAGGGTGCGATGATCGGCCGGCCGTAGAAAACCATGCCGATGTTCGCCGGGTTCACGCCCTCCACGTCCTTATAGGGGTCGATGCGATACTGCACCGAAGGGGCGTCGATCTGCGGGGGCAACGGCAAATGCAGCATGATGCCGGTGACGCTGTCGTCGCGATTCAGCCGGTCGATTTGTTCGCAGATACACCCGGTACCGCACGTGGAGGGTGTCTGGACCAGCTCATACTCGATGCCCATGTCCGCGCATTGTCGGGCCTGCGAGCGGGCGTAGACCATGCCCGCGGCCGGCTCGCCGACGATGATCGCCGCGAGCTTGGGGCGGTGCCCCTCGGACGCCATGATCTTCACCTGCTGCCGAGTGTCCGCCCGTATGCGCTCGGCGAGCCTCTTGCCGTCAATGATCATTGCTGCCATGGCTCCTCCACCCGGCAGGATCACCGGTGCTTGTGGAAGGTGCGATTATAGATGCTCAGGCGGCCTGCGCCGAGAGGAGAGGTGGCAGAGTGGCCCGAATCGTGACCAGGAGCAGGGTGATCCCTTAGGGATGCCGATATCTTACCCGGTAGGTGACCACCGCCTCGCCGTCGGGCTTGATTTCGACGGGGAAGATCACCGTTCGCGAGTTGAGCTTCTCGAAATCCGAACTCTTCTTGATGATCTCCCACTCGCTCCACCGGTAGAGCTTCTCGAGAACCTTGACCGTCACCGCTTCCTTCTTGTGGTTGCGGACCTTGATCTCGAAGGCCTCCTCGAACACGGTCCTGGAGATCTTGCGGAAGTCGGTCTGCTTGCGCTCGCCGACGATATCGAAGGCGTCGCCGATGTAGAGCACCACCCGCTCGTCGCGCGAGGTGTGGTCGATCTGGTCTTCGCCAATGAATTCCAGCGCCCCGTCGGTGTCTTTCTTGTACACCCGGCACTTGCCCTTGGGCAGGGCGATGCCCAGGTTGCGATCGGCCCGGTTTTCGATCTCGATCAGAACGTTGACCTTCTTGTTCTCCTCGCGGCCGAAGCCGGGGTCCTCGTACCAGCCGATCCACTGCCACTGCATCTTCGCACCGTCGTACAGGAAGGTCTTGGTCACCGCCACGCCGGGCGTGTTGATCAGCTCGATCTGCTTGATCTGGTTGTTGTTGACCGTGGTGGCCTCGGGCAGCGTGTACATCCGGTACTCGCCGAACGCCCGGCTGACGTCGTCGCCCTTCTGCGTTGTCGGGGCGAGCTTGGTCATCATGATCTTGTAGTAGTCCTGGCCGAAGCCGAAGTTGAAGTTGCGGAAATCGATCCTCGGGTCGCCGGCCAGCAGCTTGACCGCCGCATCCTTGTAGGCCGTGCCGGTGTTGTTTTCGAGGGTCACCCAGCCGGAGACGTCGATCTTGGTGTCATCGGGGTTCAGAACGAGGTTGTAGTCCGCCCGCCACCGGATGTTGTTGGCGATGTAGCTGACCTCGACGGTGTGCTTGCCCTCCTTGCCGGTGGCCAGCTCCCAGACCAGCGTCGGGCGGGTCAGCAGGCCCTCGGGCAGCGAGCTGAACTGGATGCGTTTGATGTTCTCGCCACGTTCGACCATGAAGATCGGGCCCTTCTCCCTGTCCTTGGCCAGCACCAGTTGTCGCTGGTCGAAGCTCATCAGGGTGCCCTCGTACACCTGGCCGTCGGCCGTGTGGGCGGTGATCGGCTTGTCGATGTACTTGCGGAGCAACTTGTCGGCGTTGACCAGGTCGAACTCGTAGTTCTGCTCGACCACCGAGGCCAACGCGTCGGTCAGCGAGCGGAAGTACACGCTGGTAGCGTCGATAGTGCTGGCTACGTCGCGGAAGCGGATGAGGTTGATCCCCGCCTTGAGCGGCTCATCGAGCATGCGCCGGTCTTTCACCAGGGCGTGGTTGTCGTTGTAGACGGTCAGCCTCACGCCCGCCTCCGGCTTGGCGGACTCCTGAGCGAAGGCCGGGATGGCGACGGTCACGGTGATGAGTAGTTCGAATGTGCGACGTGTCATGATGATGCTCTCCAAATCTTTGGAAGCTATTAGCTCTTAGCTGTTAGCTTTTAGCTCTTGGCTCTCCTGAATCCTGAATACTGAACCCCGAACCCACAATCGGCAGGTCTCCGTCGCCTTTGGCGACTCCGACCATGCCCTACCTTCTCACCATGTGTACTCCACGCTATAGGTGATCGTGACCTCGCCGTTGGCGGGCACGTTCACCTCAAAGGTGATCGTCTGGAAATCCTTCTTCTTCCATTCGTGACTGGCTTCGCGGATCTCCCAGTTGCGGCCACCGACCTCGAGTCGTTCGAGCACCTCGACCTTCACCGGCTGGTCCTTGTGGTTTCTCAGGCGGATCCGCCAGTCCTTGTCCTCGACGCGCTCGCCGGGCTTCTTCAGGGTCGTCTGCACCCGTTCGCCCTTGATGTCAAAGGCCGTGCCGATCCTGATCTTGATGTCCTCGTTCTTGGGGGTGTGCTCGATGGAGTCCAAGCCGATGAACTCGTTCTGCTTGTCGGCATCCATCTGGTACACGCGGATCGGTCCCTTGGGCAGCGGGATGCCCAGTCCTTCGCGCGTCTCCTTGGCGTTCTTGAACTCCAGGAGCACGTGCACGTTGTCCCCTTCGCCGCGATACTGGTACTTTCGCGTTACGGGGATCTGCTCGATGTTGATCAACTCGATCTGCTTGACCTGCTGGTCCTTGATCGTTGCCGGGCGTGACAGTTCGTAGAGGTGGTATTCAGCGAAAGCCTTCTCCTCGAACGCCGGGCGGCCGGCGGCTGGCGCCGCCTCGAACCCCAGAGCGTATCTACCTCTGAGCCGGTCTTCCTGTTTCTTGACCACGTGCACCTCGCCGGCCATCAGCTTGAGGCGGGCGTCCTCGTAGGTCCGCCCGGAGCGGTTGTCGATGGTCACCCAGCCCGACAGGTCGAGCATCTTGCCGTCGGCATCGGCCAGCGCCCGGTAGTCCACCCGCCAGTTGACCCCGTTGGCTCGGTACGAGACCTCGACCAGGTGATCGCCGGCCTGCTTGGCGTTGACCAGCCAGACCAGCGTCGGGCGGGTCAGCAGGCCACCGGGCAGGGCCGAGAAGCGGATGTCGCGGACGTTCTTGCCCCGCGGGACCATCTGAATCCCGTCCTTGGCCGCCAGGACAACCTGGCCGTCGTCGAAGCTCATCAGTTTGCCCTCGATCAGGCTTCCATCGCGGGTGATCAGGCCGATGTCCTTGTCGATGTACTTGTCCAGCAGCTTGTTGGCGCTGACCAGGTCGAACTCGTAGTTCTGCTCGATGACCGTGGCATCACCGGCCGGCCTGAGGCTCAGGAAATGCACCGTGTCGGCCACAATGGTCGCGGCCACGTCCTTGAATTTCACCTCCGACCGCCCGGCCGCCAGCGGCATCGTCCGCCGTTCGCGGACGATGGCGAAATCCTGGTTGTAGACCGTCAGGCCGACGCCTTCCGTCAAGTCCGCAGGCTGTGTCGTCTGGGCTGATGCGAGGGGTGCTCCCAGCAGAACCGCCAGCAGGGCCAGGGTTGGCCCGGTGGCTCTCCGTGTACCGTTGCTCTGTCCCCGTGTGCCACTGCTCTGCGAGCAGTGCAGACGGGTAGCCCTCGGTGTGCCACTGCTCTGTGAGCAGTGCAGACGGGTTGCTCGCTGGCCGCAGAATCCTTTCTGGGGCCTCTTGCGTGGAGGATTCCTATCCTCATTCTCACCGAATGCGGAAGGGATTCCGCCGCGAGATACGGCCCGGAAAGGATTCCGGGCCGAGCGGAAGAAGCTCCGGGCCGAGCGGAGTCTCTCTCCCCCCCTAACCAACGGGGGGTGTCCTTCTCCCCCCCTTACCAAGGGGGGGCAGGGGGGGGTAGGAGAGCAGGGTGCCGACCCCCCTTTATCCCCCCGTGTTTAGGGGGGAAGAAAGCGATCCCCCCCTGGTAAGGGGGGAAGGAAATCGCGATGCGTCTCGTGTTCTGAACGTGTCACCATTGGTAATCCACCGTGTATGTGATTTCCTTTTCCGCGTCAGGTTCCAGCGTGAAATCAAAGTGAATCGTGCTCACATCCTCGCGCGTCCACGGGTTGCTTGTCAGCGTGATCTCCCAATTCCGATTCGGCACCAGCCGCTCGACGAAGCGGGCCTCGATCGGTTCGGCCTTGTGGTTGTGCATCCGCAGTCGGATGGTTCGGGTCTCCTGCCGGTGGCCCGGTCGTGTCATGTTCATCTCCGCCCGCTCGGCAGCCACGTCGAACGCCGTCCCGACAGTCAGCTTCATCTCCTCATCCTTGGCGGTGTGGTCGATCTCGGCGGTGTTGATCAACTGCATGTCGCCGTCCGGATCCCGCTGCATGACACGGACCCGTCCCTTGGGCAGCGGCATGCCCAGCTTGTTGTCCTTCTCGTTTTTGAACTCAAGCACGACGGCCACCTGCCGCTGAGTCTCATCAGTGCCCGGCGGCGAATCGAAGACATAGCGCCGAATTGCCTTGGCACCCTCAGCCTTGAGCAGCTTGAGTTGCTTGATCTGCTGATCC
This sequence comes from Phycisphaerae bacterium, assembly GCA_030372985.1. Lineage (GTDB taxonomy): Bacteria > Planctomycetota > Phycisphaerae > UBA1845 > PWPN01 > JAUCQB01. The sequence goes on along the minus strand of JAUCQB010000182.1, from coordinate 10,470 downwards.
TTCAGCGTGCTGGGGGCCGAGAGCGTGTACAAGTGGTATTCGAAGAAGGCTTTCTCGATGAACTCCTTCGAGGAGGAGGTCTGTCCCAGGATTCTCGCGCCGACGACGGGCCCGTTCATCGAGAATAGCATGTCCCCAAGGACTGACGGACCTATCGCCCACGGATCCGGCACCCGGTTGACGTCGCCGGCGATCAGCTTGATCCCCGCGTCCTTGTAGGTCGAGCCGGTGCGGTTATCGATGGTCACCCAGCCCTGCAGGTCAAGCTGATCCTTCTCCCCACGGCCACCGGGCGTGACCGCGACCACGTAATCCGCCTGCCAGTCGGCATGGCCGCAGGCGTACATGAGCGTCGTTTCATGCTGACCTGGACGTTGTGTGCGGATCTTCCAGACCAGGGTAGGCTTGACGAACAGATCCTTGGGAACATCGGGCATCTGCACGGCCCGGATCTGATCGCGGGAGATCGACTCGGTCTTGCGCATCTCGCCCGAATCCGACGGCGGCTTGTCGGCCAGCACGATGTCCCCGTCGTGCGAGCAGAGGAAGCCTTCGTGCTGCTTGCCGTCCTTCAGCACACAGGTGATCTTGCGGTCGAGGTAGCGTTTGAGGATCGCCCCGGCGGTCGCCAGGTCATACTCGAAGTTCTGCTCGACGACCTTTGTACCGACAGGGTCGGTTTCGCTCCAGAATCGCACGCTGGTCGGGTCGATGGTGGCCGCGACATCCGTGAAGTAGACCAGATTATCGCCCGGCTGCAGGTTCATGACGATGCGGTGGTCCTTCACCAGGGCCATGCCCATTTTGACCGGCTGGCCCACGGGCGGCGACGTCGGCATGAACAGCGTCGGACGATCGCTCTCGAACTGGTTGAATACGGTGAGCTCGATGTCTTTCTGGATCACGCGGATCGGCGGGCTCCCGGCCTGGGCGATGGGGCCGAGGGGCAGGTGGAAGATGATGCCGACGACAATCGCGATCATGGCCGCCACCCCCACGACAGCCACCAACCGGCGGGGCAGGACCAGCCGCCGGCCTCGGACCTGCGGGGTGGCCGTGATCCGGTCGCGCATCTGGTCCCAGGAGGGCCGGCGGGGCTGGGCGTCGGCCCCGGCCTGGTCCAGAAGCTGTTCGACTTGTCGATCCAGGTCGCTGGACACCGATCAGACCTCCACACGCGAGATGAGCCGCCGGCGAAGCTGGGCATACGCCCGCGACAATCGGCTTCGCACGGTCCCAGGCGGAATTCCCAGTGTTCTGGCGACCTCATCCGTACTCATCCCCGAAAAATGCCGAAGCGAAACCGTGATCCGGCACTCCTCCGACAAAGCCGCGACGGCCGCGTGAACCTCGACGCTGTTCTCATTGCTGGCAGGGCTGCCGTCCGCAGGATCGTCTTCAAGTTGTGCCGGCCGAGGCCGCCGGGCCGCCGTCAGGATCGCATTATGCGCCATCCTGAACAGCCACCCCGGGAACGCCGCCGGTTCCCTCAGCCCTGGCAGGTGCTGCCATGCTTTGCAGAAGACCTCCTGGGCCAGATCCTCGGCCTCGTCACGCCGCCGGGTTTTGCCGTGCACGTAAGCGATCAGCGGGGCGCGGTATCGCTGAACCAACGTCATGAAGGCGTCGGCATCACCCTTGGCCGCCAGCTTGACCGCTTCCGCGTCGGGCAGTTCCACGTTTTGCCCCTGTTCCTGCAACGTTAGACGCGTTGCGGGCGATTCTGCTCCCGGAAAACCGCTGAGGGATGAGTCTCTTTGAGAAGCACCTGCCAAGTCATGGTACCCGCGCGGTGTGCGGATGCAACGAGGTGAGGCCGGGAGACCTGTGGCGATTGTCCAAGGCTGTTATGGCGGAGAGAGCCCGCTTGCGGTGGGGCTGACTTGGCGGATCGCGTCGCGGCATCACGGCTTGCGCGCCGCGAACTGCAGATGCGCGCAACGGCCGAAGTTCGCTGGGTCGCCGGCCAGACGCTGCTCGATCTTGACCCACCGGCGCCGCTCCGTCGCATCCTCGATCAGCTCCCGGTGGTGCCGCATCGGCAACACCGTCTTGCCGATCATGTCCAGCATCGTGAGACCCGCCTCGGCCACCAGACGTTCGACGCCTTTGGGCTCAAACGTGTGGATCTCGAATTGCTCCGACGGATCACGGGTCAGCCAGTGGGTGCGTCCGCTGCGAACGAACCGCTCCAATCCCTCGCGGTCGCCCTTCTCCAGGTAGTAGTCGACGCAGGGCACGCGGTTGTCGAGCGTGGCAACCAGAACGCCGCCGCTCGCCAGACACCGGGTAATCTGTCTCATCGCGTGCTGAGGCGACTCCGTCAGTCCGATCGGTTCCCCCATAGCCATCGCTAACCCAAAGTGTCCCTCGGGCAGGGCCGACAGGTCTGCCAGGTCAGCCTGAATGAACTCCGCCTTATCGGCTACCCCCATCTCTTCAACCTGTCGCCGGGCCTCGTCGAGCATCTTGGCCGACAGGTCTACAAAGGTGACCCGGTAGCCGCTCTTGAGAAGACGTCGGCCCCATTTTCCCGAGCCGCAACCCAGGTCGGCAACCGGTGAACTCAGATCCGCCGGGATCAACCTCTTGAGATGCTCCCATGTCAGGGTGTCATGCCACTGCCAGTACGCGTCGTCATAGATGGACTCGTACCTTCCCGCGACGCGGTCGTGGTAGCGCTGGTTCCCGGAACGTCGCCGTCGAGCCATGTGGATATTCTAACGGTCCGTCCGGTAGCCGGTAAGGACGACCTCTCCGAGCAGGCCGGCCGGTTTGAGGCGGTATTCGGGCACGCGGTGCCTGGTGTTGAAGAAATTGTGCGGACCGAGGCAGTCGATCTCGTCCTCGTTACCCATGTGGTGCGGGCCGAGGAAGTTCCGCAGGCAGTTGGCCACCTGCAGGCCGATCTGGTTCCGTCCCCGACGCAGGTGGGCGGTGATATCGAGCGTGTAGGGGGCCCACAGGATATGGCCGGCATCGACGCCGTTGACGGTTACACGGATGGCGCTGTGGAACTCGGGACAGCGCAGTTCCCAGCGGTCGGCCGTGAGGTCCACATAGGCATCGAGCGTGTAGGTAGTGATGCCGGCATAGAAGGCCAGACCCTGGTCGTGCCACGACCCGACGGCCAGCTTCTTCGGCAGGGGGGCAATGCGGCACTTGTCGTGCTCCACGTAGGCCCCGAATCGGCCGAGCAGGTACATCGGCTCGATTTCCAGACCCGGCTGCCAGCGGAAATGGATCTCGACGGTGTTCACGCCGGCCTTGAGTCCGCCGGGGATCGGGATCCTGCGAAGGCACGGGTCGATGAACCAGGCCGGTTGCGTCGGCACCGGAACGTTCCGGCCGTCCATCCTGATTTCGAAGCTCTCCGGCGTCTCAAGAAGCAGCTCGGCACTGGCGACTTTGGTTTCGCTGGTGGCGGTGAATCGCATGAACGCCTGTGGGGCGTTGCCGTGCCGGGCCAGGGCCTGCTCGGCATTGAGGGTGGACATGATTCCGGCAGAGCGGCCGTCAATGAACAACTCGCCGGTGTCCAGAATGAAGGCGTTGTCGCGGTCCATCTGATAGGGCAGCAGGTCGCCCTTCCGGCAGAGCGTTTGCTGGAAGACCTGAACCTCCGTGGCGGGCACCGATGCTCGACGGCCGCGTCTGAAGCAGATGGCATGAGACTTGGCGAAGTCGAACGGCAACTCGATGCGGCACTCGCCGTTTTCGCGGGTGTGCGGTGCGGGCGAAATGTGCCCGCTGACGGTGTCGACCAGCATCGGCGTACCCGGCACATCGAAGACCACGCTGGCGGTGTGAGCGGTCTTGGCCGCGCTGGCCAGGAAGAAGATATCCTGCTCCTCGGCGCGCCGGTGCATGACCATGATGTCCTGGTTGTGCGGATCGTTGCCCAGCACGCGACAGGCCCTTCTGGCCGCCGGACCCACCAGGTCGGCGATACATTGCCTGAATTCGGGGGCTTGCCAGTGTCCGAGGCTCATGGCCTCGTCCAGCAGCGACCCGTAGGCCTCGGTGGGCTCACCCTCGATGTGCGTCGGAGCGGGCTCCACGAAGTAGAGCCGTCCTCCGGAGGCCGCGAACTTCCGCAGCATGGCCACGGTGGACTTGCGCCAGGTCAGGCTGTGGGGGATGATGACCGCGTCGTAGGCCGCCGACCCCAGCTTGAGGCTCGCGCCGCGGAGCTGGCCATGCCGCTTGAGCAGCACCTCGTTGCCGAAATCGAAGTCGATCTGGTGGGCCAGCAGATACTCCACCAGCTTCTTCAAAGCTTCATTCATCAGGTCGTTGGGCCATGGGTACCCCCCCGGTTCATGGGTGGCGAAGAAGCTCTCGATCGGGTGCATCACCAGAACGTTAACCACCCGCCGACCTCGGGTCACCAGGTACCCCAGCCGGGCGAAATGAGCCCCAAGATTCCTGCTGAAGGACCACCAGGGCTGCTGGAACGACAGGCTGGGCGGATAGTCGCGTTTTCGGAAACCCCGCAGCGAATAGTGGAATGCATGCTGGCAGACGAGGTTCAGACCCATGGCATACTGCCAGTCGGCCATCCATTTCTGCTCGCGGATGCCGAAATGCCATCCCCCGCCGGCGAACGTTTCGCACATGACGCGAGCTTTGTTGAACTGGTGGGCGATGCTTGATGCCTGCTTCACCAGTACCCTCGCCGACGACCAGAAGTCCTTCAGATCGAGGTCCTTGCCCAGATGGTCGATGCCTGGATACTGCTGGTGGTAGTAGTGCAGCATCGGGTCACCGATCACATGGGTGGCGCAGCGGGGGTGCTCTTCCAGCAGATAGTGACCGGTGAAGATCATTTTGTGTCGCTCGCACCATTCGGCCAGGATTCGGGTGTAGTTCTGCGAGAACAGGTGCGCGAGACAGGAGTAAAAGCACCAGCGGGCACGGATGGCGTCGGGCCCGCCGAATGCGATGGTCATCAGGTTGTCGAGCAGGGGAGCGCCGTAACGCTTCTCGAATTCCCGCTCCAGAACCGGCGACATGGGCAGCCGGACCACCGGCTCGCTCCAGCCGAGCTCATGGTATGAGGGCTCATCGGTGAACACACCGGGAACATTCTTGCCAAACTCCCGGCCGATCTCGTGCCGATAGGCCTCGTAGATGCTCTGGATAAAAGCTCGGGTGACCTTGGGATTGAGCACATCCACGTAGCCGTCAGCCCAGGCCTCAGGCGAGAAATGGCGGCGGTAGTTGTGCAGCTCCCGGCGAAAGACCACCAGCCGCTCGCGGCAGGTGGGCGGCAACCGGGACCAGCTCCCGGGCAGATCGTTTGGATCCAGCCGGTGGCAGTCGTCGAAACCATTGACCTTCTTGCCGGTCGCGTAAGCGGCGATGATGTGTTTCGGCCGCTCCAGCTTCGGTCCGAGGGATCCGTCGCAGGGAATGATTTCGGCCGTGGCGTACTGTTGCAGGTACTCCTCTCCCAGGGCGTTGACCGCCCCCCCGCCGAAACCGCTTGGCCAGCCGTCTTCGTCATAAATCCAGGCGAACATGCCCCGTTGCCGGGCTTCGTCGACCGCCGCCTTGACCGCCGTCATCCATTCCTGGGACATATAGGGGGTCACGCGGCCCATCCGGGCATGCATGAAGAACCCGCCGATGTTCTGGCCCGCCATCTCGGCGATCTGGCGCCGGACCTCCTTGGGGTCCATCACGTCATTCCAGAACCAAAACGGGGCGGCCATGTACTCTGGCCGCAGTGTTCGCAACTCATCCGCCAGTGACAAGGGGGGCACTCCTCTGGTTGTCTCCTCAGTATACCGACCATACCCCAATCGGACCCGGAATACAACTGTTTTGGGATATCAGTGTATGTCAGGCTGGTCTGGCCCTTTGCCAAGCCGATGGGGTGGATACCCGGAATTCGTCTGACATTGATTGTGGCCTGTACTTTTTCGACCTCAAGCCATGTAGAGGCAGTGACTTAAAGCTTGCGGATCGAGACGAAGGACAGGCTACGCAGGAACGCACCTGCTGACAGACGCTCGGTCATGAGGTCCGATGGGTCTGCGCCAGGGCATATCACACGTGAGTGCCTGGGGGTGCTCCCGGGGTGTTGCGGCTTTCGTGCATGTCGGGGGCTTGGGCCTTTGGGGGTGGGCTTTCGTGTGAATGTCTGTTTAATCGTCGAACCAGAAATCGAAGACGAACCCGCCACAGTCGTCGTCATGGCAGCCACCGCCGCAGTCGTGGTCATCATCGCCGCAGAAGAGACCATCAAGGTCGAATTCAAACTCGCCATCTTCACAATCGCATTCCGCGCTTGCACCGGGCAGCAAGAGGGACGCGACGATCAGCAGAACCATCATTACGCGGCTTCGGATTGTATTCATGAGAGAGACGCCTCCTTGTCTTTCCGATGAGTCGGCACGCCTCCCGCACACGACAAGCGTAGCTGCGACTCAAGTCCTCGTCTACGAATACCAGACAGGACTCGCCCAAGAAGGTTTGGGGCGGCCTTCAGATCGGCGTGCGGATCGGACGGCAAGCGTCGGCGGCCCGGCTGAATGGGGGATCGACAAATGCTTGTTGTCAATGAAGTTATGTGTTGACGACTTTTCGTGATGGGGCACGTCGGGCGTTGGGCGACCTCAGGGGCTTTCGCTTGGTTCGGAGTCCCTCGCTGAATTACAATGCTGGGTCGGCTTCTTCCCGGCCGGTTGGCTCTGCCGGGCGGCGAGAAAGGGATTTCGGATGGGTCGGCCAGTCATATCAGTACGGGGTGCGCGGGAGCACAACCTGCGGAATGTCTCCCTGGATCTGCCGCGGAACCGAATGATCTGCTTCACCGGCGTTTCCGGAAGCGGCAAGAGCAGCTTGGCGTTCGACACGCTGTACGCCGAAGGCCAGCGCCGCTACATCGAATCGCTGAGTGCTTATGCCCGCCAGTTTTTGGGAACGCTCGCCAAGCCGGATGTGGACCAGATCACCGGCCTGAGCCCGGCCATCGCCATCCACCAAAAAACATCCGGCTGGAACCCCCGCAGCACGGTGGGCACGGTGACCGGCATCTACGATTTTCTTCGAGTCCTCTACGCCAGGATCGGCCGTCAGCACTGTCCCCACTGCGGAAAGCCGATCACCGCCCAGACGTCCGAGGCCATCGTTGGACGCATCCTGAGTTCGCAGGCCGGATCGCGCATATTGATGCTCGCCCCGGTGGTGCGAGGGCAGAAAGGCGAACACGTCGAGCTTCTGGAGGACCTTCGCAGGCGAGGTTATATCCGGGCTCGGATTGATGGGAAGGTTGTTCACCTGGACCAGGCGCCCGCACTCGGCCGTCATAATCGGCACGACATTGAGGTGGTTATCGATCGACTGGTCATCGATCCCGAGGTACGGCCTCGCCTCGCGGAGGCGGTTGAAAACGCGCTGGCCCTGGGCGATGGTACGGTCATTGTGGCACCGGTCGAGTCGGCGACGTCGGAGTCTGTGCCGGGCGATGGAGGCGGCGTGGCCGGTGATCTGCTTCTGTCCTCCAGGTACGCTTGCGTCAAGTGCGGAATCGGCTTCGAGACACCGTCGCCGCAGTTGTTCAGCTTCAACTCGCCGACCGGCATGTGTCTGACCTGCGACGGGATGGGTGCGATCTACGACTTTGACCCCGATCTTCTCGTTCCGGACCCGTCGCTGAGTTTCTTCGATCCCTGCATTGCACCACTGCGAAAGCGCCCCGGGCGCTGGCGGCGGCACATCTATGAAGGAGTTGCCCGGCACGTGGGGTTCGACATTCAACTGCCGTGGGGCCGATTGCCGCAACGGGCCCGCGATGCCCTGCTCGACGGCACCGGTAGCGAGCACATCACCTTCGAGTGGCGTTATCGCGGTGGGGTGTGGAAACACGGGGGCACGTTTGAGGGTGTTCTGGCGGATCTTCGCGCGAAATATCGACAGGCGAAGGCGCAGTTTGTACGTACTTACTATGAGAAGTACATGAGCCGCAGAGAGTGCCCCGACTGTCGGGGGGACCGGCTCAATCCCCAGGCGCGTCATATCCTGATCGGCGGGAAGGCTCTGCACGAATTGTGTGCGTTGTCCGTGCTCCAGGTGCGCGAGTTCTTTGCCACGCTGCAGCTCGACGCGACTGAACGGCTGATTGCCACCGAGGTGCTCAAGGAGGTCGGCGGGCGGCTCTCGTTTTTGTCGAACGTGGGCCTCGACTACCTGACTCTTGATCGCGCGGCCCCGACGCTGGCCGGAGGCGAGTCGCAGCGCATTCGTCTGGCCGGGCAGATCGGCTCCGGGCTGGTGGGGGTGCTCTATGTGCTCGATGAGCCGTCGATCGGCTTGCACCCCCGCGACAACCGGCGGCTCCTGGCCAGCCTCGAACGGTTGCGGGACATGGGTAACACCGTCGTGGTCGTCGAGCATGATGAAGAGACCATGCGCACCGCCGACCTGATCGTCGATTTTGGGCCCGGCCCGGGGGTTCGCGGCGGAGAGGTGGTGGCCACGGGCACGATCGACGAGATCGCGGCAAACGAGAAGTCGGTGACAGGTGCGTATCTCTCTGACCGTAAGCGGATCGAGATCCCGGCGCAGCGACGACCGGTGGATGTAACAACACTTTCCGGGAAGCGCGAAGCGAGGAAGGTACCCGAATGAAAGCGGATGAATCCCTTCGACCTTGGATATCTGCAGGACAGCGAGCATTGCGCTTTCGCCCAAGCCCGGAGGAGTTTGGTGCCCGGATAGAGTTCCTCTGGCGTCTCTTCGGCAAACGCCTTGCAGAGATGCCGCCTTGGATGGCGGACGAGTTCACCAAGATCCTGGCGGGTGCGGCAAGCGGACCGATGGCCTATTTCAAGATGCTCTGCGGGATGAGGCGATTAGTGTTGACGCTCCATCGTGCTGCGCGGGAGGCAGAACGTGAACGAATGTGAACACAGGCTCGAAATCCGGGACCATTTTCGTATCGAAGCTCTCCGGCGTGAGTTTTCCGACGCGACCGATTTCTACGATCGGAATTGGCTGATAGTCCGCTTTTCCGCGAAGGATGCGGTCAGCAAGGTCGGTGTTTGCGGACCGTACCTCCTCACATCCGAGTTGCGCAGTTTGCTCGATGGCGCCCGCGATCTCACAGCAGGGCGGATTTCACAGTTCACGTTGCCAACCATCGAGCCCATTCTGCGGCTCTCATTTGAGAAGCGCGATGGCTCCGAGGATTTCGTGGCTTCGGTGACTATTCACAGTGAAATGTGTCCTCCTGGCGGTCCCGGCTCCTCGCGCTCCATCCACAAATACGAGTTCGGGATCGATCGGGCGGACCTGCAAGCCCTTCAGCGACAGCTTGAGGCGGTCCTTGACGCCTACCCTGTTATCGGTCAGCCATGAGAACCAAATCACCTCGTACATACCGAGCCAAGGCATCGGACCGGGAAGTCCCAGACGCCAATGGTCAGCGCTGGCTCACCGTGCGCGGGGCGAGGCACAACAATCTCAAGAATATCGACGTTCATTTCCCGCTCGGGCGGTTCATCTGTGTGACCGGTGTCTCCGGCAGCGGCAAGAGTTCCCTGGTCATCGACGTTGTCCGCGAGCGTCTGGCCCGCGACCTGAACGGAGCCGAGGAGGTCAGTCCCGGCGATTGCGACGGCATCGACGGTCTTGAACACCTCGACAAGGTCATTGATATCGATCAGCAGCCGATCGGCCGTACTCCGCGAAGCAACCCGGCCACCTATATCAAGGTGTTCGACGAAATCCGCGACCTCTACGCCAAGCTGCCAGATTCGAAAGTGCGCGGCTATAAGCCGGGGCGGTTCAGTTTCAACGTGCCGAGCGGCGAGGAGGGCGGCGGCCGGTGCGAGGCCTGCGAAGGCAACGGGGCCAACCGCCTGGACATGGAGTTTCTCGCCGATATCTGGGTTCCCTGCCCGGTCTGCGACGGACGCCGCTTCAACCGCGAGACGCTCGCCATCCACTTTCGCGGCAAGAGCATCGCCGACGTCCTGGATATGGATGTGCAGGAAGCTCTCCAGCACTTTGCGAACATCCCGAAGATCGCGGGCATGCTCCAGACGCTGCACGACGTCGGCTTGGACTACATCAAGCTCGGTCAGTCATCGACGACGCTCTCGGGCGGCGAGGCCCAGCGGATCAAGCTCGGTCGCGAATTGGTCCGAAGGAGCACAGGCCGCACGCTTTATATTCTCGATGAACCGACAACAGGGCTGCACTTCGAAGACATTCGGCGTCTTCTTGATGTGCTTCACGGTTTCGTGGACAGCGGCAATACCGTGGTGGTGATCGAACACAACCTCGACGTGATCAAGACGGCCGATTGGGTCATCGACCTTGGCCCCGAAGGCGGCGAAGCGGGCGGGTACATTGTTGCAGCCGGGACGCCCGAGCGAGTCGCCGATTGCGAGGCATCATACACCGGGCAGGCGCTTCGGCCGGTGCTCCGTTTGGGCGGTCACCCCCCCCCCCCCCCCC
>JAUCQB010000181.1 GCA_030372985.1 Phycisphaerae bacterium | reverse complement strand
GGAGGGCATACCCGCCGGCTGGGTTGCCGGAGGCGAGCCGGCCTCCTGACCGAAGGCCGTCGATGCAATCAAGAAGGTGGCGATGATGATACGAATGGTCATATCATATCCTTTCAGTGAGCATTCTGTGGTCAGGATCATACTGCTCAGATCACATCCATCAAGGTTTCGTGAGGCCTGGTTCATCGAATCCTGGGGGAAACTTCTGCCAAGGATATCCCTTCCTGCCCATGTCGTGGCCGACATCAAACAGCTTCTGCATATACTCCCGGTCGAAAACTTCCCGGGGCTGAAGCCTGAAGTCATCGGGTATGGCAACCAGGTTGTAGTCGATACCGTCGCGCCGGGCATTCAGGTAGGTCCGGTACAGGTCGCCGATCCCCTGAGTGGCAATCAGCGAAGAGACCGCACGGCCGGCGATGCTCAGCGTGCGGCGCTGCGTCTCCACATATTCCGGCTCGAATCGGGCATTGCGGATGATGTAGACACGGCGGTCTCGCTTAAAGCCGGCGGCCTCGGAGGCCTCTTTGATTTTGAGCGAAGGCGGGTAGAGGAACACCTGCGTGACCGTTCCGCCATCCACATGCATCTCCTGATAGTGCTGTCCGTCGACCTCCACATCGATCATCACGGGCGGGAAGGCGGCGGGAATGGCGGCGGAGGCGATCATGATGTCTCGAACCAATTCCACGGCACGCGGATGCCCGCTCGCCGCAATGGCACCCACGTTCCAGACCATTTCCCGCTGGGCGTCCAGGTTCGTGGTTCCGATCATCAGGAGGCGGCCCTTGCGGTATTCCGCGGCGATGGCATCCAGCAGCTTCTGGTCAACCAGCGACGCAATCAGCCGCCGAAGCGGCGCGTTGTCCGTCAGTGCATCATCGAAGATGGCTGCGAGCTTGCTGCGTTCGGTGAGGACATCCTTCGTCGTGATCCCGGTGTAAAACTTCCGCAGCGTCTCATCGTAGGCCGGGCCCAGGAAAGCGAACGGGGCGATGAGCGCTCCCGTGCTGATCCCGGTGACCGCCTTGAACTGCGGGCGGTTGCCGGCGGCGGTCCAGCCGTTCAACAGCCCGGCCGTAAAGGCCCCGTTCGCACCGCCGCCGGAGATGGCCAGGAACTCCGCCACAGGCAGCGGGCCGGTCTGACCGGAACTCCTCAGGAACTCTCGCTCGCGGCGCACCGATTCGAGCAATGCCTCCTGGAACTCCGGGTTTACGGCCGACCCCCAGGTCCGCACCGCCGGTGACAAGCCACTGATCACCGCCCGATCCTTCAGTTCGGGCGGCACGGCCCGTTGGCGAACCGCCCCCGCACAACCGGCCGCCGCCGACACCGCAGCCAGAACAATGAGCCGCAAACCGTACCGAACTTGACTGCCTGAATGTGCCATTTCGACCGTCTCCATGCCGGACACGCCGGCGGTACTCACTTCGAAACAAGGAATGTCATCGCAGACCGGATACCCCGGTCGGGGCGCCGTCCGGGCCTTCGACATAGGACTGGCCATTTGCTCCCAGGCTCACGGGTAGCTCACCTGTTTTGCCGCCGGCTGTGCGCACGATCAAGCCCAGCGTGGCGGCCGCGTCGAGGGCTGCTTCGTACTCCTCAGGCTCACCCGGAACGAACGGAGCCTGCAGAGCATCACGGACGAAGAGATAGAGGAACTGCTGGTAAAGGGCCTGCCGTGCAGTCGTGCTGCGGCAGCAGGCCAACGCGCAAAGCACGTCGGAGGGGTTCTCGGGGTCGCAATGCGTCCCGCCGACGATCAGCACATCTTCCGTGGGGAATGGCAGACCGCTAAGCAAAGACCGAACTGAACCATCGGCGTTACAGGGCCCCGGCTCGGAGCGCCAGCTCGCAGAGGGTTTCGTCGGAAAGCCGTCGGCCCGGGCGATGGTGCGATCCCACGGTACAGCGTCCAACAGGGCAACGGCAGCTACTGGTGTCGTCGTGTTCTGGGCATCGATGGCCGCCTCGAACGATATCGCGCCACCCGCGCTATGCCCGGCCAGGCCGATCCGCGCCGGATCCACCAGCCCGGTCAGTGGGTCATCGGGCGAGGTGCTGCGTTCGGCCAGCCAGGCCACGTCACTCACCAGATCGGCGATGCAGTTCAATTGGGCAGCCTCACCGCCGAGAAGACCGGCCATATCCGGCGTCAGCACCACGATGCCACGCTGGGCCAGGTACATGGCGTTATCCCGATGACGCGTGCGGTCGCGCGCAAAACCATGGCTCAGAACGACGGCCGGCCAGGGCGGCGGCGGCAGCGCAGCGTCCGGCTGCGGGATGAAGAGGTTGTAGCGTACGCGCTTGCCCGAAGTCGTCGGGCGTCGACCCTGCTCGACTTCGACCTGATACACACCAGCGGGGGGAGTCGTCACCGAAGGACAACACGAACCGAGCGTGCACGCCAGCAGCCCGACAAGCAACGCGGACTGTTGACAAATCAGCTTGGCAGCAGAGACGGGTCGGAATCTGCGTCGCACGGCAATGCACCTCATGGAACTTCGTCTACCCGGACGAAATTGTCGACTGCAACGATCTCGGCTGCCCCTGCTATACCCGAGGCCCGAAACAGCAGCAAGGCGACAAGCAGCGGGATACTGTATTGTTTTTTCTTTCAACTTGCTTCATGTCCTTAGCGGGATCACGGTTAAGGCTTCGCATATGGCCCGGCGTCGGACACGATCACGCCGTTAGCCTTCACGTACTCATCCCAGAGCTCGAGCATCGCGTCTCGTTTCTCGGGGCGCGTCCCGGAGAGGTCGTCCATTTCGCCCGGGTCGCCCTGCAGGTTGAACAACTGCCAGTCGCCCGTGCCCCCTGCCCCTTTCATGCGTTTTGTCCATTCTGTCGACACGCAGCTGCGGCTGACGAATGGAACACTAAGGAGCAGGACCGGTATATCCGATCGGCTGCCAAGGCCGAAATGAGCCGGCTTGTGAACAACGCTCTTCGTAGAGGTGTAGAGCGATCGCGGCCTGTCCGCTTCGGTGGGGGTTTCTTCGACATTACGATGAAAAGCAATTTCCATAGTTTTGTCAAGAATCGACTCCTGACCCCTTCCTCCGACTCCCATCAATCGAACCGTTCAAGCCGCGATCAAGGAGCGATACCGATATCTAACTTCCCTTCCCTTTTTTCCGTGGCTTCAGAACCTTATGACGGAACGGAGCCCGGGAAGGATAGCGGTGTCTTCTCCTAGAGAAGGATTGATAACCTGCAAGTCCACACCCACAGTGAACCACGGTGTCACTGCGAAGTTGTAAAAAATTTCCACCCCCTGTTCGTCTCTGATCGTCAGACGGCGCGAAAGGGACTCCTTCAAATCCGGGCTCGGGACATCGTAATAATAACCGATTCCCCAGTTGTCCCGGCTCCGGCCCGGAATCAATCCATTGCCGCCTATGCCCACGAGGGCCGACCAGTATAGCCGGCTGGGGTTGCCGTCCGAGATGCCGAACTGGCCAAAGAGCCCGAAGCCCTCCATAGAGTTTTCGCTCACCCGATAAAGATATTGGTCGAACGAATAGGCGAAGTAGTAATTATTATCCTTGATGTCAGGTGAATCTGGAGGCCACGGTGGAAGGAAGGTGTCGCCGATGTCGTTCTGGTCGGTGCCTTCCTCGTTACTGTACAAGGCGACAAGTCCTTGATGCCCGCTGAGACCACCTATGGTGACGGGGAAATCAACGCTCCCGCGGATCGTGGCTCCGTTGGCGAAAGGCTCTTCGAAACCTGTCTTGTTGACCACGCTGGCAGGATCATAGAACCACAAGCCGAAATTGGCGGGCTCAGTTCGCACACTCAGCAAGGCACCGAAGAGATAGGGCGGGACAAGGCCGGTGGGAGGAGCAACGAAGGTAAGGTTCTGGAACGCGTCGATGCCGGCACCGCCCATGAACGGCTTCATGGCAGCGAGATCCATCATGTTGATCTTGCCGACCAACAGGGAAACAGATTTGCTGAAGTGCTGCGTAAAATAAACGCTCGACAGGTCAAAGGCATCGTCGTCCTCCATCCCTGGAAAAAGGAGCGCCGTATTGGGCGGGACCAACGTACCCCCAGCCCCGTTGATACTCTCACCAAAATTATACTCGGTGTGGACGGTTACCGAGAAGCCATTCCAAAACCCCAGCTTGCTGAGGTCGGCATTGAGCATGAGGTCTGCCTTGCTGCCATATTCAAAATCGCGATCACCGTCGCCGGCAGCCAGCCCCTGATAGAATTGTGTCAGTCGAGGGGCGAGTGTGATGCCATGTTCTTTCAACCGAGTCCGGAGGCCGCCCCAATCGCCGGTGAGCGTATCACGTTCCATCCAACTGGCTGGCCGGGTCGCAACAGCTGGCCGGGTCGCAACAGCATTGACAGTGGCTTCACCGCCTATTTGTGCTTCTTCCGCAGACAACGGACTAAAGATGAAGACAGACAACAGGGCCGCAAGCTGCACTTTGATTGCTAGGAAATTGCTTTCCCGGGTTGGTGCGCATGAGGGGCGAAAGAGCGGTTCGGAGACCGGGAGAAAAGGGGTTGCCTTCAGTTGGTCGATCCGTACCGTGTCTGCGTTCACCTTCGCGGTGGAATCTCGGTTTTGTTTCATTTCGATTCTCCGAAAGCTCTGCTGGGTAGGAGAGGTTTCAGGATCTTCGTTATTTTTGAGGTGCGGCCTTCGCTTTGAAGGGGCCATCATCGGTTAGGATCACTCCGTTCTCCTCGACGTATTTGTCCCACAGGGCGAGCAGCGTTTTCGTCTTCTCAGGCTCCTGTTTGGCGAGATCCTTGGTTTCGCCGGGATCGTGCTTAAGGTTGAAAAGCTCCCACTCGCCTGTGCCGCCGGCACCTTTGAGGATGCGGCAGATTTTCCAGTCGCCCTGGCGTATCATGCGGTTTCCGAAAAGTTCCTCGCCGATCCAGTCCTCTTCCGTGCGCACCGATTCGGTCTTGCCGGTGAGCAACGGGGTGAGCGATTTGCCGCGCAGGGGCGCGAGTTTCTTATCGGTCTCGGACGGATGCTTCGCTCCTGCGAGTTCGAGGAACGTGGGCACGAGATCGGTCGCGTGCATGACGGCGGTTTTGATGGCACCCGCGTTTTTCACACCGGCTCCCGCGATGACCATGGGCGAGCGGATGCCGCCCTCGGCGGTCCAGGCCTTGTAGAAGCGGAACGGCGTCGAGCCGACCTGCGCCCACGCGGCACCGTAGTCCGTCGCCGATCCCTTGCGACCCCAGTTCTCGGGGCGGGTGTCGAAGTTCTCGAAAAACCATTTTTTGGCGTCCGCGCTGAATACCGTATCGACCAGCGTGGCGAGTTCCACGGGTTCCGCCCCGTTGTCCGAGAGGAAAACCACCACCGTGTTTTCATACTGCCCCGTTTGCTTGAGATGATCCACCAAGCGCCCGATGTGATGATCCATGTTCGCCAGCATCGCGGCATAGACCTCCATGCGGCGGGCGGAGAGTTTTTTCTGCTCCGGCGTGAGTGCGTCCCACGCGGGAATCGTCGGCAACCTCGGCGAGAGCGCCGTATCCTTGCTGACGATGCCCAATTCCTTCATCCGCTCCAGGCGCTCCGCACGGACGGCATCGTAGCCCCTGTCATAAACGCCCTTGTATTTGTCCAGCCAGTCGTCCGGCGCGGCGAAGGGCGAATGCACCGCCTGGAAGCTAAGGTAGGCGAAGAAGGGTTTGCCGTCCGCCTTGTGCTCCTCGTTGCTCTTGATGATGAAGTCCGTGTAGGCCTCCGATGAAAAGTGATCGTCGGGCAGTTTGTCGAGCGGCTTGCCGTTGAGCGTGAAGGTCAGCTTCGGGTGGGCGGGGTTGGGATACGTCATGTCGCTCCAGTTACTGCCGCCACCTTGCAAGAGGGAGAAATCCCGCTCAAAACCCATCGCCGCAGGCCATTGCGAAGGTTCGTATCCCATGTGGGATTTCCCCGCCCAGTATGTGTGATAGCCCGCCTCGCGCAGCACCTTCGCCACCGGCACGACGCGATCATTCAAATAGCCTTCGTAGCCGGGTTTCCCCTTCTGCTTCGGCCCGACGAGTTCATCCATATTGCCAAAGCCCGCGACATGGTGATCGCAGCCACTGAGCAACATCGAGCGGGTGGGCGAGCAGGTGGGGGCGACGTAGAAATTCGTCGCTCGGATGCCGCTCTTGGCGAGTGAATCGATGCGCGGCGTCTTGATCTCGCCGCCGAAGCAGCCGATATCCGAGTAGCCCATGTCATCGGCGATGATGAGCAAGATGTTGGGTTTACCCTTCGGGCTGTCGGCCGCTACAATAAAAGACTGCCCGAACCCAAGCATGGCAGTAAGGGTCACGGCGGCTATTGACCGTCTGCTCGGCATATCCGTGGCTCCTTGGTTCGCTGCCTTCGGCAGGAAGACAGGGCGAACGCGCGGAGTATTATGCTGCCAGAGGGGTGTCGGCGTCTATCGGATTTCCGCAAACCGTGAAGAAACCGCTCATGCCCACTGTGACCGCCACCCCCAACTGTCGGCCATCCGTCACCATCATCGAGATCAGCGACTCAACGGCGGTTGGCGAAGGCATCGAGGTGATCGAGCAGGATGCAGTACAGCTGCAATCCAGGCCGCTGCGAGCGAGGCGAATCGTCGTTCGCACTGGTACAAGCGTTCTCTTGTTCCACTCGACCAACCGGCCCATCCGCACACGCACAACATTGCAGAGCGGTTTCGTGGCATACGTCGCCTTCGGCCCACGAGCAACGGGGACGTTGAATGGGCTGCCCGTCGGCCCTGACCGGGTGTTGGCTACGGGGTCTGGGATCGAGGTGGAGTTCGTCGTTGCGGCTGGCTACGAGAGCGTCTCCTTTCTCGTACCGCCCGATGACATCCTGGCGCACCTCCGCGGCCGGCAGCGGGAGAGTGAGTTTCGCCTTCCACGCGGTGTCGAGTTGTTACAGCCGAATCCCGCCGCCGCCCACGCCCTATACGACTGGGGGCGACACCTCATCGACCTGGCCGCGAGACAGCCCCAGGTGTTTGACATACCGCAGACGCAGACCGCCGCTCAAGTCGAACTCCTCGAGACCCTTCTGGCGACGCTCGGTTCGGCCGCCAACGTCGAGTTCGCGGCTCGCGACCTGACACGCCAGGCTTACAGTCGGGTCGTGCAGATCGCTGAGGATTATGCCCTTGCACACGCCGCGGAGCGTCTATATGTGACCGACCTGTGCATGGCGGCTGGGGTGAGCGAGCGGACCTTGCAGTACGCATTCAAGGAGTTGATGGGAATCACCCCGGTGGCGTACCTGACCCGACTCCGGCTTCATCGGGTGCGGCAGGCCTTGCGGGCGGCGACTCACGGCACGACCACGGCGACCGCCGAGGCGCTGCGGTGGGGCTTCTGGCATCCCGGCGATTTCTCTCGGGCCTACAAGGAATGCTTCGGCGAGTTGCCATCGGAGACCCTGCGACGGAAGCCAGACGCTGCGTCCAGACTGGGCAGTCGGGATGTAGCGCTCTGACCAGGGAGCCGGACCGATGCTGGCATCGTCCCGGAAGCCGTCGAAGAAGTGGAGAGTCCCGAGCTGCGTTTCGATGTTGTGTTGGCACCCAACGCCCGAAGGTACGGGAGTGGTCGTCTTCACGCGGGCGACTCTGCGCCTCTAGCCTTGGCGTCGCCAACTCTCTCCCCAGTTCGCTCCCCCACCGCTGAAGCGGCGGGCCACCCGACAAACGATGATGCGGCACTCAAAAACGTGCAAAATACGCGGAGCTTCCGCGGCAAAGAACCAAATACTCAATCCGCGATTCTCAATTCGCAACTCTCAAGTCGCCACTCGAATGGTGTAGACCACCATGGTCTCGCCTACCGCGTCCGGGGCGGTGATCGTCTTCAACTCACCCTCTGGACTGATGACGTACGCCGCACCACGCTTGAGGTGCTTCTGCTCGTCGCGTGCCGGGGCGTCACAGGCAACGTACCACACGCGGTTCTCCTTCGCTCGTGCGTATGGGTACGGCCGCTTGCCGTTGAGCAGTTCCTCCGGATCGGTGCCGTTGGCATAAGGGGCCAGGATGATCTCCGCCCCGTTCTCCCGAAGCTTCGCACAAGTCGGCGGATGCACGGATTCAAAACAGATCGCAATCCCCACCCGAACCCCTTTCACCTCGAACACGTTGGCATCATTGCCCGGATCCCACGTCTTCTCTTCGCCCGGTGCCAGGCTCGTCTTGCGGTGCATGCCGATCACGCCGTTTCCGTCAATCACAACGTGCGTGATATGAGCCCTGTCGCCATCTCGCTCGGTCATGCCAACGGCCAGAACGATCCCCAGCTCATCCGCCAGCTTCCTTAACCGTGTGATCGCCGGGCCGTCAATCGGCTCGGCAAACGCCCGGACCTCCCGGCTGGCCCACCACGCACTGATGCCCGTCTCCGGAAACAGCGCGACGTCCGCCCCGGCAGCCGCGGCCTGCCCGGCCCAGTGTTCGATCCGCGACAGGTTGAAATCAACCTGATGAATCCGGCTCTCACACGACACGGCCGCGACCGTCAATTCGCGAACGGGCGAAGGGCCCGGACGCGACTTGCCGCAGGCCCCCACCAGCGGCAAGAAAGCGGCCAGACTCAACAGTCCTATCCATCGCGGATACTGCATCGTCGTCACAACCTCCCTGGCAACCGACGCCTTCAAGATCGTTCGCCGTCGAGACCAACGAAACGGCCTCATTCTATTGCCGACCGGCGGTTCTCAACAACCGCCATGGCGTGGGTTGGCCAACTCCGGATTTCCTCAAGACAAGCCCCCACAGCCTGGGTACAATAGGCCTGAATCATGACAGGCATGCTGAGTCGAATACGAACAAGACAGCGATACGTGCTCCTCTACGCCCTCATTCTTGGGGCGGCCACTGGAATCACCCTTGCGGCCGGTGTGCCGCAGCCCTGGGCCGTGCTGGTTGTAGCGACAATCGCTCTCGCCGCCGCCTGGGCCACGGCCGGTATCGCCTGCCGCCAGGCCCGCCGACGGCTTCATCGGTTGCGCGAGGCGGTCGACGCCCTCGCCCGCGGCGATCTGGCAACCTGCATCGATCATCCACCGGACGACGACTTCCTGAAGCTGAGCGACTCGGTCGAACGAGTCCTTGGTCAGCTCAGGGAAAACTACCGCGAACACGAGCGACTGCGACGTCAGTTGACCCACCGCGAAAAGCTCGCGCTGATCGGTGAACTGGCCGCAACCGTCGCCCATGAGGTCAACAACCCGCTCGACGGCCTGCAAAACAGCATTCGCATCCTCCGGCGAGGCGTGGATGATCCCGACCAGGCCCGGCAACTGCTCGATCTCATGGACAACGGGCTGTACCGCATCGAGATGATCATGCGCCGGCTGCTGACCATGTCGCGGGATGAGCCGCTGTCGCCGGCACCGACACGCATCGAAGAGGTGCTCGACGACGCCCTCATGTTCGCCCAGCCGAAGCTGAACCGGCGGCGGGTCCAGCTGGTCCGCGATTTCCCGGAATCGCCGCTCTTTGCAGTGGTTGACAGAGTGCAGACGGCCCAGGTCCTGATCAACCTTCTGTTCAACGCGGCAGACGCGATGCCCAACGGCGGCACATTGACCGTTCGCTGCCGCTCAGGCGATTATGGCCGCACACTCCTGCTGGATGTGATCGACACCGGCAGCGGAATAGCTCCCGAACACCTGCCGCACATTTTCGAGCCGTTCTACACGACCAAGAGCAAGGGCGGTGGCACCGGGCTGGGCCTGGCGGTCGTATCGCGAATTGTGAAGGCTCACGGCGGGACGGTCGAGATCCAGAGTGAGGTCGGCAAGGGCACTCGGTTCCGCATCAGCCTGCCCGCCGCCCCTGGCCTGGAGCCGTCGGAGACTGCCTTGCCGGCGACCCACACGGGTAGGCTGCACCACTCGCTCCAGGCTGCTCAGGTTCGTCACGCCGGGAGTCAATGACTGTGCGTGCTGCGCCCGGCCGAGCGGGAACTGCGGAGAGAACAGGATAGGATTCCAATGTCATCTCTGCTGGCCGTCGACGTGGGACTGAGAACCGGCCTGGCCTTGTACGGACGCGACGGCCGGCTGCACTGGTACCGCTCGCGAAACTTCGGCAACTCCACGCGGCTGCGAGGCGGCGTACAGGCCGTGCTTCGCGAGACGCCGGACCTCGAATGCCTTGTTCTCGAGGGAGGCGGGCCGCTGGCCGAAATCTGGACGCACGAGGCTCAGCGCCGGGATGTCATCGTTCGAACAATCAGTGCCGAGGATTGGCGAGACTCGCTGCTCTATCCCCGTCAGCACCGCAACGGCCCTCAAGCCAAGCACTCCGCCGACATCGTAGCTCGCAGGATCATCGCCTGGTCGCAGGCCCGTCGCCCCACTTCGCTTCGACATGACGCAGCCGAGGCCATCCTGATCGGCCTGTGGGGCCTGGTCAGCATCGGATGGCTCAAGTCCCTGCCCGCCGAACTGCACCACGAAATCTGACTGCCGGCCCTCGCTTCTCGTGCGTGTGTCCCACCTCGTTTTCGAGGTGGGGTAACGATGATCCGGCCGGGTAGCCCATCCTCGCCGCGGCGAGGGTGGGGAACACGATGATGGACGGCGAATGCCCGCTGCCAAACAGAGATTGTCGACGCAACCGGCGCGACCCGCCATTGCCGCTGATAAGAGAAGAGAGTCGGCCGCGAAAAGGCACGAAAAACGTAGAAGGCCTGGCCCGTCGACGCACTACCAGTCATCCCTTTTCTGCCAGTCCCCCTGTACCCATCCCGGACCATCCCAGACTATCCGGAGAACCTGCTGCTGGACGCTGTTCTGATCCCTTCCAGCGAGGCATTCGTGCCACAAAGCGTATTTGTCCTTGAACGTGACTCCCGTGGGCTTGGGCGTGGCTCTCTGGGTCTTGGCCATGGTCGCGTCCTCCATGACAAAATCATGACATGAGGTCTCGATCCGCTCCCATTGGGCGTCCGGACGTCGGCCGAGGCACCGCACGGCGTTGGCTCGCCGCAGATCGGCCAGCGCACGCTCCACCGTGGGGTACCCCACAATGGGACGGCAACCCTGGACGGCACATTACATGATTCATTGCCCAATTAATGAGATACTGCCTATTTCCATCGCCCGAGCCGTTTCCGGGCCAGGCAGACCAAGGGGACAAGCCCCTCGGCTCGTCAAGAGCGGCCCGACCGCCTTACGGCGAGAGAGGGGGTCAGGCACCTTTTTGCGGGCTCTTCCGCTTATCCCATGTCTACTGGCCTCACTGAGCATCCCCAGGTCACGCGGTAAGCCTCGCCAGGCAAAAAGGAGCCAGACCCCGGCTACACCCTCTTGAACTGCCGCTCGAGATCGCGGAGCGTGAACCGCAGCGAGGTCGGCCGGCCGTGGGGGCAGTTGGTGGACCGCTCGACGTGGTGGCGTTTGGACAGCAGGGAGCGGATCTCGGCCGGGTCGAGCGGGTCGCCGGCTTTCACCGCCGCCTTGCAGGCCATCATGCTCAGCAGGTCGTTGATCAGGATCTCGCCGGTGGCCGGGCCGGAACGCACCGCCAGCCGATCGAGCATGTCGCGGACGAACGCGGTCACCCGCTCGGGTCTGAGAATGCTCGGGACGGCGTGAACCGCGATGGTGCTCGGGCCGTAGGGGGTCATCTCAAAACCGAGCTTGGCCAGCGTATCGGCGTGAGCCTCGATGACCGCCACCTGGTCCGGGGCAACGTCGATCATGTCCGGAAGAAGCAGACGCTGCGACTCGAGCGGACCGCGGGTGATCTCCTGCGACAACTGCTCAAAAAGAATCCGCTCGTGCAGTGCGTGCTGATCGATAATCACCAGCCCGTCGGCCGTCTCGGCCACCAGGTAACTGCGATGAACCTGCAACACCGTGCCCAGGTCGATGCGATCGGGCTCACCTTCGCCCAGCCGCGAGGGCGGACCCGGTGGCAGCAGACCCGGCGGCTCTGTGGACTCTACCATTCCGCCCGGGTCAACGGTCCCCACCGGCTGATAAGCCGCGATCGGCGATGCGGCACCATATTCCGACCGGATCGCCGGCGGCTCGCCGAAGCCCGGCGATGCCGGACGAGGATTGCGTTTGAAGAAATCGGCGATCGAATCTCGAATCTCCCGGTGCCGCCGCTCGGCCTCGCTGTCAGTGCCAGTTGTTGCCGTATCGCCGGCATCGAGCAACTCTCCGCTGAATTCGCCCGTCGGATCGGCAATCTGCGGCGACCGCACGGCCATCAGCCCCGGTGTCAGATCCGTATTCAGGAATCGATCCCGGATGACCGAGAGAATCTGCGAATACAGCATGTTCGAATCGCGCCAGCGCACCTCGATCTTGGTCGGATGAACGTTCACGTCGACGCTGTCGGGCGGCAGCTCAAGGGCCAGAAAGACCACCGGATATCGGTGGGCCTCCATCAGCCCGCGATAGGCCTCCCGAACCGCGTGACCGACGAACCGATCGCGAATGTACCGGCCGTTGAGGAAGAAGTACTGCCAGCGGGCACTCGACCGGCTGTCCGACGGCCGGCCCACGTAGCCGTGGATCTTCAGGCCGCGTTCGTCGCGGGCGACTTCCAGCAAGCTGTCGGACATCTCCTTGCCGAAGAAATCGGCGATCCGCTCGCGAACGGAGCCGGCCGGGCGAAGCTGGTGGACCGGCCGTCCGTTGTGCGTCAGGCGGAACTCGATCTGCGGGTAGACCAGGGCAATCCGGGCCAGTTGCTCGGTGATGTGGCCCATTTCGGTCTGCGGCGTGCGGAGGAACTTCTGCCGGGCGGGCACATTGAAGAACAGCTCTCGGATCTCGACCGTGGTACCCACCGGACCCGAGGCGGCCGTCACCAGCTCGATTCGGTCGGCAGTCACGCGGATCTCGTGGGCGGCGTCCGAGCTCGGCTGCCGGGACACGATCCGCAACTGCGAGACCGCCCCGATGCTGGGCAACGCCTCGCCCCGGAAACCCATGGTCCGAATCCCGAAGAGGTCTTCCTCGCGGGTAATCTTCGAGGTCGCATGCGGCTGGACGGCCAGGGCAAGATCGTCGACGTCCATCCCCCCGCCGTCGTCGGCCACCCGGATCAGCTTGCGCCCCCCCTGCTCGATGGTGACCTCGATCCGCTTGGCCCCGGCATCGAGGCTGTTCTCGATAAGTTCCTTCACCACGCTGGCCGGGCGCTCGATCACCTCGCCGGCGGCGATCTTGTTCACCAGAAGGTCGGGCAGGACGTGTATCTGCGGCATGGGCGCATCCGTTCGCAAGTCGACGCAATGGGATCGGCAATCACGCCGCATCACTATACGTCCTCTCGCGACCGCGTTCAAACCACAGACGGGCTACTGCCGTGGGTGCCCCATCGCGAAGCGGTGGGGGACGGAATCGACTACTTGCCGAGAACTCTGATGCCCACAGCTTTCGCCGCAGCGCGAAGGTCGTCGTCCAGTGAGGCGAGCGGGAGTTGGCGGCGCAGCGCGAGATCCAGGTACATCGCGTCATAACTGGTCAGCTCGTGACTCCGGCACAATGGGAGAAGATGACCGAACGCCCGGCTGGGCGCCTGGTCGTCGACCTCTAGGTCAAAGCTCTCAACCAATGCGATGAATTGCGCGACCTTGGCGGGACTGATCCGTTTCTTACGTTGGGCCAGCACCAGGACGTTCGTGATCTCCAGATACCACCACGCCGGCACGGCCGCCGCCTCTATCCCCATCTGCTCAAGCAGCCGCCTGGTGGCGGGCGTCGCCTCGTCCTCGAAACACCACGCCATTGCCATCGAGGAATCCACTACGAAGCTCGCTCTCATGGACGCCCCTCGTTGATCAGATCCCGAACCTTCAGGCCACCCAGCGTGAGACCCTTGGAAGACTCCTGCCATCGGCGAATGGCCGCCATTCGTTCTTCTGGCGTCATGGACTTCTTAACGGGCACCATCTTCGCCACCGGCGAACCATGACGCGTGATCGTGACCTCCTCGCCGTTTTCGACACGTTCCAGCAGCTCGGAGAAATGGGCCTTGGCGTCGTACGCCCCCACAAGATTCGTTTGCTCGTGTCTTGCCATGCTTCCACCATCGGATGAACTAGTCTATGACTAGTCTAGTCTCCCCTGCCACCGATGTCAAGTCGATTTATCCGGACCTGAACCACAACCTGGAGACGCCATCGGTGGCTTGGAGAACCACTTCCAGCATAGACCTCCAACCCCAACCGGATCTAAACGTGGCTGTCGGTGTCGGTTAGACTCGTATTTGAGACCGCCAGCCCGCGGACCCCAGCCGAGCCCGAATAGGAGGTCAACCATGTCGAGATTCTTGCTTTTCTTGTCGCTCATCCTGATCCTCGTCGTGTCCGCCGGGGCCCAGCGCCCGGCCGCCACGCCCGGAGTGCGGCCAGTCTCACCGGCGAAGGTCAACGTGCCGGAGGTCATCCACGTGGACGCGACTCACGGCGAGGACCGCAATCCCGGCACAGAGGAGCGTCCCAAGCGATCCATCTCCGCGGCGATCACCTTGCTGCCTGACCCGCTGCTTCGTTCGGTCACGATCAAACTGGCTCCGGGAACCTACACCGACACCGGCGGCGTCGAAATGCCTCCCGCCAGACTTCACTTGATGCGCAGAATGCGGCCCGGCGTCCGCGTGGACATCGTCGGCCGGCGCGACGACAAGGGCGGTGCCACTGTGCTGGCCTGGGAAGGCCAGGATCTCATGATCGACGTCCGTGAGGGAGAATGGCGCCTGGAAGACGTCCAGATCGGGTCCGGCTCGACCAGCCAGCGACGAGGCGTGATGGTCACCGGACCCGGACTTGCCGGCCTGAAGAACGTCACGTTCCGGACGCGCAGCGTGACGGACGCGGGTATTTACGCTGACCGCGGCGGCAAGGTCCTGCTGTACGGAGCCATCCGGCTCAACGAGCACCTCCATGAGCAGACCGGCGAGGAATCCTTCTGTGGAATCATCGCCACCGACCACGGCCTCGTGCAATTCGCGCAGCGCGACGGTTCATCGCTCGACATGGGCAACGGCAGCCTGTCGGCCAGCTACTACGGCTGTATCCGGCTGGGCTGCGAGACCGCCCGGATCACCAACTGGAGCGAGCAGTCGAACAACCTGGCGATCAACAACGGCGGGAGGATTGATCTGCACAACTCCAAGCTGGTGCTCCGCGCCCGGCAGAAGCGGAACACGCCCATCGGCCTGGAGCACGACGGGCACATCCTCGGCGAGGGTGCGCAGGTCACCATCGAGGGCAACAACAGCATGGCCATTGCCCTCCAGAAGGCCAGCACCTTCACCTGCAACGATATCGAGCTTCGCGGCCAATTCGAATACTGCATCTGGGCCAGCAGCGGCTCGATGTTCGTGGGCCGGTTTCTTACGGATCTGGGTCAGATCGAGGCCACAACCGGCGCCACCGTCAACATCGAGGCGATCAAGGGCAAATTCGCCGGACCGGCAGTTGCCACGCGGTGCGGCACAATCTCCCTGCCTGACCGGAACGTCCTATCCAAGTGACTTCGCTCGCCCCGGAATCCGTTTCGGGGCGCGCCGCCGGTTGAGGTCTATGCATTCAGCAAACGGGGATAGGAATCCCCAAATCAGTTGGACCCAGATGGGAATCCGGGTCCAGCGAAGACGCCGGTGGTTGGCCGGGCGCCGGGTTCGGGGCCATGCCCACGCCGCCCCCTGCAGGCATGGAAGATCGACGCCGGGCAGGTATAATGATTGCCTGTAACAAGGGTCAAACCAGCGGGCATTAGCCGGGTGCATGCGACAGACGCTGGCGGACTCGGCCAAGGCTGTCGGTAGATTGTGTGCCACTGCGGATTTCGGCGAGCTGAGTCGAGCCGTGTCAGCAGCGGAGACACAAGCCGGCACTGCTCATAGAGCAGTGGCACACGGACTCGGGCCGGTGGACACGAGACGCGCCCGGCACTGCCTTCCGCCAAAGGGAAACACTGTGAAGAGAGACGACATTCGTAACGTGGCGATCATCGCCCACGTGGATCACGGCAAAACCACCCTCGTCGACCAGATGCTCCGTCAGTGCGGGCAGTTCCGCGACGCCGAGCTCAAGGGCGAGCGCATCCTCGACTCCACCGACCTGGAGCGCGAGCGGGGCATCACCATCCTCGCCAAGAACATCGCCATCCGCTACAAGGACACCAAGATCAACCTCATCGACACTCCCGGCCACGCCGATTTCGGCGGCGAGGTCGAACGAGTTCTGAAAATGGCGGACGGGGCCCTGCTGCTGATCGACGCCTTCGAGGGCCCCATGCCGCAGACGCGTTTCGTGCTCCGCAAAGCCTTCGAATACGGCCTGAAACCGCTGGTCGTGATCAACAAGATGGACCGGCCCGACGCCCGCCCTCACGACGTCCACCACGAGACGCTTGACCTCTTCCTGGAGCTCGGAGCAAATGATGAGACCGCCGACTTTCCGGTCATCTACACCTCCGCCACGCACGGCTGGGCCTCGACTTCGCCCGACGAGCACCCGAACGACATCTACCCTCTGTTCGAGATGATCCTCAAACAGGTCCCCCCTGCTGAGGTCGACCTGGGCGGCCCCCTGCAGATGCTCATCACCACGCTGGACTACAGCGACTACGTCGGCCGCATCGGCATCGGACGCGTCTTCCGCGGACGCCTGAAAGCCGGGCAGCCGGTGACGGTCCTCTGCCGAAACGGCGAGCAGAAACCCGAGAAGATCGGCGAAATCTACGCCTTTGACGGCCTCGGGCGCCGCCGGGTCGACGAGGTGACTGCCGGCGACATCTGCGCGATCGTCGGGCTCGACTCGGTGGACATCGGCAACACCATCGTTGACCCCGATCACCCCGAACCGCTGCCCCTGATCCGCGTCGACGAGCCGACCCTCCACATGACCTTCCGGGTCAACGACTCGCCGTTCGCCGGCCGGTCGGGCAAGTTCCTTACCAGCCGCCATCTGCGCGACCGTCTGGACAAAGAACTGCAGAGCAACGTATCCCTCCGCGTCGAGCCGGGCCTCACGCCCGAGGAGTTCCACGTCTCCGGTCGCGGGCTGCTGCACCTTTCCGTGCTTGTCGAGAACATGCGCCGCGAAGGCTACGAGCTGGCGGTGGGCAAACCCAAGGTCATCTTCCACGAACGCGATGGCAAGATGACCGAGCCGATCGAGCTGTGTGCGATCGAGGTGCCGCCGAAGTATGTCGGGTCGGTGATGGAACTCATGGGCGGCCGCCGGGCCGTGTGCGCGAAGATGGAAACACGGGGCGAGTACACGCACATCGAGTTCACCGTCCCTGCCCGGGGCCTGATCGGGGCCCGCAACCGGCTGCTCACCGCCACCAACGGCACCGTCATCATGCACCACAACTTCCATGAATATGAGCCCTTCCGCGGCAGCATTCCCGGACGCAGCAGCGGATCGCTCATCGCCAGCGACGCCGGCCAGGTCACCGCCTACGCCCTGGACAACCTGGCAGACCGCGGAGCGTTCTTCGTCAAGCCGACCGACCAGGTCTACGCGGGCCAGATCGTCGGCGAGCACTGCAAAGACAAGGATATCGAGGTGAACGTCTGTCGGGCCAAACGGATGACCAACATCCGGGCGGCTTCCGCCGACAAGACCGTCGTACTCAAACCTCCACGAGAGATGACCCTGGAGATGGCCCTGGAGTTCATTGAGGACGACGAGTTGGTCGAGGTCACGC
Organism: Phycisphaerae bacterium; assembly: GCA_030372985.1. Classification (GTDB taxonomy): domain Bacteria; phylum Planctomycetota; class Phycisphaerae; order UBA1845; family PWPN01; genus JAUCQB01. The sequence goes on along the minus strand of JAUCQB010000181.1, from coordinate 20,818 downwards.
CCGATGGGCTCCGCCTGCGCAAGCGCCTGCTCGACGAGAATGCCCGCAGACAGGCCGCCCGGCGAGAAGCCACCGCTGCCGAATCGTGATCTCGCGAGCGCGAAAACGGCAGGGCACGATCGACGCCCATGTACGACATGGTCGGAGCCGATGTGGGGCACGGTCGGAGCCACCGGGGGTGGCGCAGACCTGCCGCTGAGAAACCGGAATCACACGAGAGATTCCAAGAGCCACAACCTGCGAAATCGACGAACCGGGAGACGATGTCATGTCACAATCCGTCGCGATGATCGCCCTGTTGACCGTGCCGGGAAACCTGTATGCTGCCCCTGTGCGCGAGGAGCGTCCCAATGCCATGGAACCGGTCCCCCCGGCCGACGTCAAGATCGGCGGTTACGTCGGCCATCGCCTCGACCGCAATCTTCGCGGCATCCTGATGCACAAGGACGAAAACGCCCTGCTGCAGCCGTTCCGCGAGCGCAGCCCCAAGCAGAGCGCCTGGATCGGCGAGCACATCGGCAAGTGGCTCTCGGCCGCGTCATGGACGTACGCTTACTCGCGTGACGAGCAGATGCTCGCCAAACTCAAGCGTGTGGCCGGCGGCCTGATCGCCACCCAGATGCCCGACGGTTACCTCGGCACCTACGCGGAGCAGGACCGCTGGACGGGCTGGGACGTCTGGATCCACAAATACAACATGCTCGGGCTGCTCGACTACTACGACGTGACCGGCGACGTCGCCGCGATAGGAGCATGCCGAAAGATGGGCGACCTGCTCGTCGGCACCTTTGGCCCCGGCAAACGCGACATCCTCAAGGCCGGCGAGCACTCGGGCATGGCCTCCGCCAGCGTTCTGCAGCCGGTATTAATGTTGTACCGCCGGACCGAGGAACAGCGGTATCTTGACTTCGCCAAGTACATCGTGGAGGCCACCGAGCGACCCGACGGGCCGAGGATCGTCAGCACTCTCCTTCAGAACGGCAATGTCCAGCAGGTGGCCAACGCCAAGGCCTACGAGATGCTGTCGGACATCATCGGAATGATCGATCTATACCGCATCAGCGGCGATGACCGGCTGCTGCAAGCCGTGACGGCGGCCGGCGACGACATTATCCGGCACCGCCTCTGCATCACCGGCGGCTGCACATTCGGCGAGCACTTCAGGGACGAAGGATACCTGCCCAACGCCGGCCATGTTGCCGAAACCTGCGTCACCATGAGCCTGATGCAGCTCTATCGCGATCTGCAACGCACAATCAGCACTGGTGACGTGAAATACGTCGGCGCGGCCGAGAACCTCATCTTCAATCACCTCCTCGCCTGCCAGCGGCCCGACGGCGAGCAGATCTGCTACTACACGCCCATGTGGGGTCACAAGTTCTACATGGATCTTCTCGGCTGCTGCATCTCCAGCGGCCCGCGGGCGTTGGCCATCATCCCGTCAATGTACTACCTTCGATGGAGCGCTCCGCCGACGCAGGACAGAGTGCTCGTGAACCTGATCGGCGAAAGCACGCTGGAAACCACCCTGCCCAACAGCCAGAAGGCCCGTATCGAGCAGCACACTGATTACCCCTTCTCAAGCACAGTCCGCATCAAGGCGACCACCGAGGGATGGAAGGGCTACAGCTTGTCCGTGCGTCTGCCCGCCTCGGCCTCCAAGCCAGCGATCAGTACCAACGGGCAGCCGGTACCCCTCGACGCATTGTCTGAGAAGATGTTCAACGTCCTCGTACGGGGCACTCCGCTCGAAATGGATATCGACCTCCACCTCTCCTGGCGAATCATCGAGGGCACCAGCGCCAACACCGGCCTGTTCGCTCTGCAGTATGGCCCGATGATCTATGCGTTTGATCTCCATGCCAACCGCGACGTGCCCGGAGCGATCAACTGCGCCTTCGACATGGATCTCAAGTCGCTGGCCCCGCAGCTGGTCAAGACGGGCGATCAGTGGATGGCGAAGGTCAACGGCCATATCCGCCAAGCCGACGGCTCGTGGAAGCCCGCCCAGATCACACTGCTGCCCTTCGCAGATGCCGGCGTGAGGGACTACTTCAGCGTCTGGCTGGTCGACCGCGCCCGCCACAACCCCAACGGCATCTCCCTCTTCACCCAGGTCCACGAAAACACCTCACGGCTGGGGTCCAACCGCGGATCCTTTGCCGACAACTCCACGGCCACCTTCACCAACACCGACAACGGCGAGAAGCGTGACCAGGACTGGTTCGAGGTCGACGCCGGCTGGCACACCAAGTTCAACGTCATCATCTTCCGCCACGGCAAAGCCACGCCCACCGGCGGATGGTTCGACACCAGCAAGGGCAAGCCGAAGATCCTGTTCAAGAGCTGGCACGACTACACGGAAGTGGCCTCGATCACTGACTACCCCGCCACGACTGCGGAGAACCCCAGCACACTGACCGACGGCCAGGCCTTCCGCGTGGTCATCCCCAAGGACAAGCGCGAGCCCGCCTTCCGAGTCCGGGTAACCGGCACCCCCGCCGCCGGCAACAAACCCGCCCAGAACTCCGCCAGTTGCAGCGAGATCCAGGTGTTCTACGACCCGACGGTGGACTGACGCTGCCGAAGTCGGGTGCATGAGACTCTGGGCGGGTGCCACTGGCGGTTTCCATCCCGAGCATGGATCGAGGGGCTTGCCCGCCAGTGTCTTCTTGTTCAGGACAAGGCCGAAGCTGGAATAGAAACGGGCTACTGACGGCCTTCGTGCCCCAAGTACGTATTTGGCATGTGCGGCGTGGGCTGCTCGGCCCGGAATCCCTTCCGGGCCGCCTCGCGTGGCGGAATCCGTTCCGCGTTTGATGAGGATGAGGATAGGAATCCTCCACACGAAAGGCCCCAGAAGGGATTCTGGGGCCAGCGGCCTCTTGCACGCTAAACACGTGCTGCCCCGAAGGGGCTCAGGTATGTAGCCAGAGGCGCGAGCCTCTGGTAGGAAGATCGCCAGGGCTAATCAGCCCCGAAGGGGCGACAGAAGACTGGATCCGTTCACGAGCATTTGTCGTCCCGCCTGGGTATCCAAGCTTTCCGTGGCTCAAGCGCCATCTACGCCTTGCGGGCGCCGGCGATGACCTTCTCCCCGCACTCCGGACACACGCCGCTCACGTTGCCGGTCAGGTTGTAGCCACAGCTCTGGCAGTGGCCGGGCGGGATGCGGCGGTCATGCCAGAACAGATAAACGGTGGGGATCGCAAAAAAGACCAAGGGCATCCAGAGAGGACACTCAGCGTTGATTTGCCTGCTCTTGCGCATCAGCGGCAAGTTGAACGTCGACGCTCGACCGATCCCCGGACCCGGTCTCGCATACTGAGGATAGGGTCTGCGAGCAGAACAAAAGTCAGCGCACACCACTCGCCCCCTGCATAGATACACGCTGCCCATGGAACCGAAGAAACCACTGGCGTTCATGCCAGGCGGTGCTGGGGCGTTTAGATCGACCCTGTGATACCACACCATCCACCTGATGGATACCGCCCATGAGACAGTGATCAGCGCGATGATGACCAGCCCCGCCCATTTAAGTATCCGCCCTTTTCGTCCCAGCCGAGCCATGGCGACATCCTACCCCTTCGGAGCGACTTGAGCATCCGCCTTCTCGCCGCACTCGGGACACACGCCGCTCACGTTGCCGGTCAGGTTGTAGCCGCACTTCTGACAATGACCGGGTGGTATGCGGCGACGATCAATCCACCACAAGTAAACGGTAGGGATGGCAAAGAACAGGAATGGGATCCACAAGGGCAATCGTATGAAGCCGAGTTGCATGACCGGACGCCATTGGGGCGGTTCCCGGGTCCAGAATGTATGCCATCCCCGTCTGGGGTCAAGGGGCCTGTTTGCGTCGCACATCACGCACCCACAGCGCAGCCACATGACCCGCCCAGAGGCAAGCGTCGTGCCTGTCTTGGCTATGACAGCCGGATGTGTTTGTCTGGTGTAGGCCAGTACCCATCGCAAGGATACAGCCCAGGTAATGGCGATAAGGATCGACACGATCACTCCCGCCCACTTAGCTATTCGCGCTTTTCGTCCCAGCCGAGCCATGGTGACAGTCTACCGCGACGGCATTAGGCGGCAACTGCCGACTTCTCCTTCATTCGAGCCATTCGCGGTTTACAGCTCCTCCGCTCACAGCAGAGACGGTGAAAAGGCCGCGAAGAAGCACAAGAAGCTCAAGGTTGCAGGACGGCTGCCATCCCCGTCTTGCGTCTCTTGAGCCTCTTCGCGGCGATCCGTTCTTTCCGCTTCCCGCAGTGATCCCCGGACTTCCTGGTCCAGCCCGCCCTCAATCCGACCCGTCAGACCAGACCATGAAAACCTCGCTCACCAAGGCCTGAAGTGTCGGACTTGCCCGGACTGTGTCGTTGACATAGAATACATGCATGACCGTCGAACAGTTGCGCAAGATGCACCAGGCACGGCCTTTCCATCCGTTTGAGATTCATCTGGCAGACGGTCGCTCTCTGCTCGTCAGTCATCCTGAGTGTCTGGCCATCACTCCGCCAGGTCGTACCATCGGTGTTGGCCTCGACGACGGCACTATCGAGATCGTCGATCTGCTCCTTGTCACCAGCCTCAAACCCCGCACCAACGGCCGCGCCCGGTCGCGCAAATAGTCGGGCATCTGATTTCGAGCCTCCTCGCGCACCTCACTTCCCGTCTCATCTTGCCGTCATTCGTGGCTTAGTGGTTCACATGCACTTGATCTCTGTTCGGTCGCGGTTGACCAATCGTCCATTACACTCTCTGTCCCGGACCGTATCGCTCTGAGCCTGTCGGGCAAAGCCCGACCTGCCCGACTCAGCCCCCGCATTCCCGATCTGCAATCTGCAATCCGCGATCTGCAATACCCCCACATCGCAGCAGCAACGTTGAGGCTACGCCGGCACCACAAACCCCTCGCGATACTTGCGGGTCAGCATCGCGTTGGCCTTCTCGTTTCCGACGAACCGCTCGGCCTTCGAGTCGAACGCCAGTGTCGGCCCGACGTGGTACTTCAGCCCCTCGATCGGCACAGCGTTGTCCTTCAGATGCTCCTGGATCCGCGCGAAGGTCTCGTGGGCCTCTTTGTTGTCGCCGAAGGCCTTGTTTGCCGAGTCAAACGGCTCGTCGGTGCCCAGCCGATAGGAGATGTTGCCGAGGTGGCACAGCGCACTCGACAGGTGCCCTTCGAGGCAGTCTCCGGTGAGATCGGTATGCTTACGGCTGCGCACGGCATCGATGAAGTTGCGGTGATGGTCGCCGCCGCCCCCGAACTCCTTGACCACCTTGCCGTTCAAGTCAAACGCCGCCCCGCCCTCGTACTTGGGCACCACCACATACCCCTCCTCGCCGTAAAAGACCACGCCGACCTTTGCCCCCTTGTGGGGCTGCGTCTTGAGCCCGCGGCACTCGAAGAGAATCTGGCTGTCGCCGTAGTCCAGCAGCGTCAATTGCGTGTTCGGCGTCTCGCCGTCGTCCTTGTAGCCGAATCGCCCGCCCAGGCACACCACGCTGTCGGCCAGCCGGTCCTTCTTCAGCCCCCAGCGGGCGATGTCCATCTGGTGAATCCCCTGGTTGCCCAGGTCGCCGTTGCCGTACGCCCAGAACCAGTGCCAGTCGTAGTGCAGTTGCTTTCGCGTCAGCGGCACCTTCGGCGCCGGCCCGAGCCAGAGGTCGTAATCGATCCCGGGCGGGATCGGCTGCTCGCCGCCGGCGATCCCGATGCTGCCGCGATCGCGGTAGCAGAGCCCGTGCGCCAGGCTCACCTTGCCGATCTTGCCCGTCTGGACGTACTGGATCGCATCCCTCATCCCCTTCTGCGACCGGCACTGCGTTCCGGCCTGGCAGATGCGATCGTGCTGCCGGGCGATCTCGACCAGCCGCCGCCCCTCCCAGACGTTGTGGCTGATCGGCTTCTCCACGTACACATCCTTGCCCGCCTGCATCGCCCAGATCGCGGCCAGCGAGTGCCAGTGGTTGGGCGTGGCGATCGAGACCGCGTCGATCGACTTGTCTTCGAGAACACGGCGAAGGTTCTGCTCGCACTTGGGGGCCTTCTTGCCCTTGTCCTCGCACATCTTCACACCGTTGGCGAACAGGTTGGAGTCGACGTCGCACAAGGTGGCGACCGTCACGTCAGCCATCCCAAGGTAAGCCTTGATGTGATTCTGCCCCTGGCCGCGAAAGCCGATACAGGCAATGCGGATCTGATCGTTCGGCCCGGCCTTCCTGACCCGTTTCGGCTCGGCGGCAAAGGCTCCACGACCCCCCGCCACACCGGCTGCCGCCGCCGCCGCAAACATCGAATCTTCAAGAAACCGCCTGCGAGTGATACCTTTCATCATCTGCTCCTTGTCATCTCCGGCCCCACCGCCGTTTACAATTTACTCAACGTCCTGAGTAAGTTTACTCAATGTACTGAGAAGTCGCCAACAAGCCAGAAGCGCCGCCCCGGGTCGGGTAGCACTGGGTCCTTGACGAAACGAGCGGGGTGCGCCCGTTCGCCCAGGGGGCGCAGCCAACCTCCTTCAGGGGGTTTTCCCGCTGTAGGCGGGCTGATAGGCCGGCCGTTGTACGGCCGGTTCGTGGTCGTCCATGACCATTCTTCCTCTCTATGGTCGCAGCCCGTTTCAACGGGCTTACCTCATCCAGAGAAGCCCGTTGAAACGGGCTCTCTCTGGGAGAAAGAAAAGAGGAGAGAATGCCCGACTGCAGACCAGTCGTGGAACGACTGGCCTATCTGCCCTGCGGGAAAGACCGCTAAAGCGGCCTGCTTCCGGCTCACGTTCACTACTGACCCAGCAAACCGACAGGAGCGTCGCCGCCCCCTCACCCCCCGACATACCGCGCATACACCGCTCGGGCCTCCTCGGGCTTGCTCGTCCCCCTGATCAACGCCCGCCCGTCGGCAAAGACGGTGATCTCATAGTCATCAACCAGCGCCTTGAGCAGCAGGGGGTTAAACTTGGGCTCGCTCCGCGCCACCGGCCGCAGCCTCGCGGCCAGGGCGGGCAGATCGATCGCCCCCGCCCGGCTCGGATAGACCTGCACCGCGTTCCGCCCGCAAAGCGTCACCGTGCGCGACGCCACCCTGCCCTCGAGCCACTCGAACCGCCCGCCCTTGCAGCACGGACAATCACCCTGCTCATACGCCTTCCGGACATCCAGCCGTGCCAGCCGGCCCGACCATGCGTCGAAGCTCAACAGGTGCCGGTCGACCGCCTCCCGGTGCCCGCTGAGGATCTTGATCGCCTCCATCGCCTGATGGTTGGCCACAAGCCCGACCACCGGCCCCAAGATCCCGACCGTATCGCACGTCGGGCTCATCTCCAGCGATGGCGGGTCCTCGAACACGCACCGCAAACACGGCGTCTCGCCCGGTAGAATGGGCATCGACAAACCCGTCGAGCCCACGCACGCCCCGTACACCCACGGCCGGCCGGTCTTGACCGCCAGATCGTTCATCAGGAATCGCGTCTCGAAGTTGTCCGTCCCGTCCAGCAGCAGGTCCGCCCCCTCGGCCAGCTCACCGATGTTGCGGTGGTTCACGTCATCCACCACCGCCTCGACGGTCACTTCGCTGTTGATCCGCGCCAGCTTGCGCCGCGCGGCCTCGGCCTTGGGCAGCCCCTCGCGAACGTCATCCTCGTCAAAGAGCACCAGCCGATGCAGGTTGTCCAGTTCGACCACGTCGCGGTCGGCAATTCGCAGAAACCCGACCCCCGCCCGCACGATCAGATTCGCCAAGGTGCTCCCCAGCGCCCCGCACCCGACCAGCAGTACCCGCGAACCCGACAAACGCCGCTGCCCCTCCGGCCCCAGCGGCGCAAACAGCACCTGCCGACAGTACCGGTCACCCGATCCCGGCCCACCTGTCAGACTCGGACTGTTGCCGTGCGTCATACTGCGTCCCGTGTGCCACTGCTCCGTGAGCACTGCATAGTGCGTCGTTCCCTGCTACAATACCCGCCTCCCGACCGGGCTGCCAGAAGACGGATGCAGAAATGAACCAGACCAGCGACCAGACAACAGAAGCCCGACCCGACCAGCGCCCCGGCCTCGGCCGTTACGCCAAAGACTGGATGTCCGACGAGCAGGCCGCCCGCTACGTCGTCTCCCGCCGTCCGGACCGCTACAAGCACTACGACATGGAGCAGAAGCTGGTCGGAAAGTGGCTCACCCTGTGCGCCCCCGGGGCGACCGTTCTGGACTTCCCCTGCGGCACCGGCCGATTCAGTGACCTGACCCGCCAATGCGGCCACCGGCTGATCCGGGCGGACCGCTCGCCCGCCATGCTCGTCCAGGCTCGTAATCACGGGCCCAATGAACACGTCCTCGGCAATCTCTGCTGCGATCTGGCCCACCCCCCTTTCCCGGACGGCGGGGTCGACATCATGATCCTCTGGCGGATCTTCCATCACCTGCGTTCGTGGGACGACCGCCGCGTGGTGCTTCACCAGGCGGCTCGTGTGGCCGGCAAGTACCTGATCATGTCCTTCTACGACCGGGCCTGCCTGACCTGGTGGACCCAGACGATTGCCCAGAAATGCTTCCGCACCCGCCCGAAACTGGGCGGCGCCATCCGGACATCTGATCTGCTGGATCTGACCTCCGACCTCGGCCTCAGCCCGGTCGAGATCCACCACTATCGTCGGTTCATCTCCCTCAACTCGGCCGCATGCTTCCGCACGTCGCCTCGAGATGGATAAATGAGCAGAGCGCGCAAACCCGTCTACCTGATCCAGATGAACCACTTCGACCCGATCTGGCGGCGCTGCTGGGACCGCCGGTTCGAGTATGAGGGCCGGACCTTCGCCAGCTATGCCGATCTGCAAGAGGCCATTATCAGCGATTGGATCAGGACGGCCGATCGCGGCAAAACGACATTCGTGCTGGAGCAGACCGTCTCACTTCGCAAGTACATCGAACGTCATCCCGAACACTACGGCACGCTGAGACGCCTGGCCCGCGAGCGACGCATCGAAATCCTGGCCGGCGGCGAGGTGATCCCGGATGCGAACATGCCCCTGGGCGAGTCGCTGGTCCGCAACCTCCTGTATGGCATTCTGTGGGCCGAAAAGACGCTGGGCATCCCGGTGAACATTGGCTGCCGGAACGACGGCTTCGGATCTTCGGCCCAGATCCCGCAGATCTTCCGCCAATGCGAGATCCGCTGGCTGCCCTTCTTGAGCTACAGGGCCCCGGCCGGCGACTACTGGCGAGGCCTGGATGGTTCGACGCTTTATGTCCGTCCGCCGCAGGCCAGGCTAGTGCTCGGCTCAAATGTCAAACTGGCGCCGTGCAACGCCTGCAAGGGCAAGGGCTGCAAGGCCTGCCAGGATCGCGGCTTCGATCAGAACGGCCGTGTCGAGCTGACCGATTGGCTTGCGGACACCGGCAACGAGCCCTTCGGTCTGATCAGCCTCGGCGGAGAGGAAACGCTGCCGTGCATGGACCTCGAAAAGCAGGTGGCGGAGCGAACCGCAAATGCGAACGCCATCGAGTACCGCTTCGGCATCTATCAGGACCTGCTGCCGCACATCGCGGCCGAGCTGGAGGCCGTTGACAACCCTCCGCCCGAGCGCGTCGCCGCCGAGCCGGACATCGCCCTGTCGTCGGCCGGCTGCTGGGTCACGCGCATCAAGCTCAAGCAGCGAAACCGCCGTGCCGAACACACCCTTCTGGCCGCCGAAACCCTGGCGGCTTGGGCGTGGCTGCGCGGCGAACAGTACCCGACCGACCTGCTCGCCGACACATGGCGTTCGCTGGTTTTCACACAATTCCACGACGCCATCACCGCAACGCACATCGACCCCGCCTACGCCGAGCTGATGAACCTCTACGACTGGCTCGATGCCGACACCCAGGCGTTCACCGTCCGTGCCGCTCATGCGATAACCAGGCGATCGGCCGCCGACGGCCATGACCGACCGGCAACTGTCTTCAATACGCTCAGTTGGAATCGGACTGCCCCGGTGAGCATCGAAATCGCCGGCTGGCCGACGGCGTGGGCGACTGCCTGTGACGACCAGGGCCCGTTGCCGGTATATGGCATCGACCGGCGGCAGGACGACACGGCCGTGATCCACACCCTCGGTCGTGATGTGCCCGCACTGGGATCTCGCGGCATTCGCCTCTCTCCGGCCACCCGGGCAGCTGCGGTCGAGACTCTCGAAGGCGACTCGATCGAAAATGACCGCTTTCGCATCACCTCCGACGAGCACGGCATCGTCAGAATCGTCGACAAATCAACCGGCGATGAACTCATCAGGCCGGACCCGCTCTATGCCGGTGAACTGATCCTGGAGCACGACTATGGCGACCCCTGGGCCACGCGACGACCGGATCATCATCGCCGGCGGCTCGGCCCGCTGACCCAACGAATTGCGGTGCGGCGCATCCCCGGAGGCTCTGAAATCGTCTTTGAAGGCCAACCCCTGGACAACGCGGATGACTTCGAGGTGGTATGGCTGACCTGGAAGCAACGCGTGCTCCTCCGCGACGGCTTGCCCTACGTCGAGTTCATCACTGAAGTCGACTGGGACACCTACAACCGTCGGATCCGCATCGCCTTTCCTACGACTGCTCGCGGCGATGAGGGTGACTACGAGATCCCGTACGGCACCATCCGCCGAGGCCGGTACGAGCCGACCTATGAGACCAATGGCGTCAACGGCGACTGGCCCGCCGCTCACTGGGCCGCCCCGGCCGGCAAAGGCACTCGTGCAGCCATCATCAACCGGGGCGAATGCAGTTATCAAATCGAAGACGGCACAGTGCTGGTGTCGCTGCTGCGCAGCCCGGGATCACCCTGGTGTTTGCACGAGCCGCAGTTTTACCGCATGCCGCTGTTCGATGGCATGCGCGACGCCGGAAAGCACGAATTCCGACTGGCGATGTTTCCTTTCAAGGGACCATGGCAGGACAGCGACGTCACGCAGCAGGCATGGAACTACAACGCCCCGCTCCCGGCCGTCGCAGACTGCACTCCAGCGGTGCCCTCGATGGGACTAGGTGTGTCAGCCAAGGGCACGATGATCAGCACGGTGAAACGAGCCGAAGACGGCGATGCCCTGATCGTCCGCCTCTACGAATATGCCGGGCGCGGCGAGAAGATCGAGTTGCAGATTCGCGAGGGCTTCGTCAAAGCCCAGCTCGTCAACCTCCTCGAACGCAGGCCATCCCCCCTGCCCATCAGTGACCGTTCCATGCAACTCGAAATGAAACCGTTCAAACTGGTAACCGTCCGACTGGAACGATGAGCATTGGACCGATGCTCATGGCTTCAGTTCTCGGTCAACCGTTTTCTGCGGAAGTAATCCAGGGCCACCGCCAGAACGATGATCGCCCCGATTGCGATTTCCTGGACGTAGTTCTCCCAGCCGGCAAGGGTGCAGCCGTTGACCAGGCTGGTCAACATGAATGCGCCCACCAGCGTCCCCAGGATGCTCCCCTGGCCGCCCATCAGCGAACCGCCGCCCACCACGACAGCGGCGATCACCTGAAGCTCGATGCCGGCCGAGGCGGTCGGATCGCCCTCGCGCATGTTCGCAAAGGTAAGCAGGCCCGCCAAACCGGCGAACAGCCCCCCAAGCGTGTACAGATAGATCTTCTGACGATTGACACGTATGCCGCTCAGCCTGGCGGCCAGCTCATTTGAGCCCAAAGCGAAGGTTCGCCGCCCGAAAACCGTCCAGTTGAGCATCACCGCCGCCGCGACGCCCAAGGCCAGCGTCATCCACACTGCGGGGGCCAGCCACGTGGCCGAGCCAAGCGGCTGCACGAAGCTGACCAGGCTTTCCGGCTCCTCCACCGGGCGAACGACCTGGTTGTCGGCCAGCTTGCGTGTCAGGCCGCGGATAGCGCTTAACGTACCCAATGTCGCGATGAACGGGACGATTCTGAGCCCCGTAACGAGGAGAGCATTCATCAGACCGCACAGGGCACCGGTCATCATCGCCACGGCCACGGCCGCCGGGGGCGAGTAGCCGGCCTTCAACGTCAGCGCCGTGGCCACTGCGGCCAGTGCCATCACCGAGCCGACACTCAAATCGATGCCGCCGCCGATCATGATGAAGGTCATGCCGATCGCACAGACCCCCACCTGGACCGTCTGGGCTGCAACGATTCTCATGTTGTCGGACCCGAGGAAGGCAAAATGGTCAGACTTGAGGGCAAAGAAGACGACCACCGCCAGCAGTCCGACGGCCGGAGTCACCCATTTCTGCCTGACCCAGAAATCGAGGAGAACACCGACGTTGAAGGCCGTTCTGCAGCGCGTTGCGACCATGAACTCTGTCACTCTTACGATCCCTGCGAGGCGGCGGCTTCAAGCGGATGAAGCAGCCGATAGATCTCCGGACTGTCCACGTTCCCCGGCGTGGCCACGGCCGCCCCGGTATCCGTGGTGGGTGGCACCGGCTCGCCCGCGAGGCGGTCCAGCATCTGTTTGACGCTCTGATACCCCATCTTGAACGGGTCCTGCAAGACCACGCCGTCGAGCTTGCGAGCCCGAAGACCGGCAATCACCCGTGGGTTGGCGTCAAAACCGACGAAGCGGACCTTGCCCGCCAGTTGACGGTCTTCCAGGGCGATCAGCATCCCGGCGGCACTGGTCTCGTTCGGACAGAAAACCCCGTCGAACTTGCCGAGGTGAGCGGTGATCATGTTCTCAGCGGCCTTCTTGGCGCTGTTGACCTCCGCCCCGGCGTATTGCGGCGGGTCGATCACGGCAATCGCAGCAAAGTCCTTCTTCAAGGCGTCGAGGAAGCCCTGCTCGCGCTCGCGGGTGCTGGCCGAGCTTTCGGCGTAACGCAGCAAAAGAACAGTCCCCTTGCCCTCCATGACCTCGCCAAGCCGCTTACCGGCCAAAACGCCGGCCCTATAGTTGTCCGTCCCGATGTAGCAGACGAAGTCCTTACCGATCTGCCCGGCCAACGGCGAATCAAAGATGATGACCGGTATCTTCGCCTGGGCCGCCAGCCGCACGGGAGCCACCAGGGCCTGGTCGCTGAGGGGCGCCAGAATAATCCCGTCAACCCGAGAGCTGACGAAGCTTTGGACCAGATTGACCTGCAGCAGCGTGTCATCCTCCTTGGGTGCCGACTTGTAGATGATTTCAACGTTCCCGGCCTCGGCGGCGGCTTTCTTCGCCCCAGCCTCGACCGCCTTCCAGTGCTCGTGGGTCATGCCTTTGGGGATCACCGCGAAGCGAAGCCCCGAAACCCCGCCGCTCTGCGACGATTCGGACTTGTCACATCCGGCAATCACCAGCCCTGCGGCCAGAATCAATATGACGTCGGCGATTCTCATGTTCACTCCCCATGAACGGCAGGAAAACGATACCGGCCGTGGTCCTGTCCACGAAAGACACACCTGCCTCTTCACGCTTGGCCGATCGCGCGCCGCCTCAGCGGAAGATGATATACAGAGCGACCATGGTGATAAACAGCAACCCGGCCAGGAACCTGTAGTTGCCGATCCCCCGCCAGGCCTCCCCCTGCAGAGCTTCAAGCGGATGCTTCCACACCAGGGCGTTGCCGGGATGATCGGCAGGCTGCGGCCTCAGCACCGAGACCACCACCAGAACCACGGAGCACACGACAAACAGATAGAACGCCGCCATCATGAAATTCACCGACCAGCCGGTGTACTCCTTGAACCAATCGAGCAGAAACACCGTCAGGCCCAGCACCGAACCAGCAACCAGCGTGGCGAACGCCCCCTTGGCCGATGCCCGGCGCCAGAATACGCCCCACAGGAACACCACCGTGATCGGCGGGGCGATGTAGCAAATCAGCGAGTTGGCCCCTTTGTAGATGTTCTCGAACCGTGCGATGTACGGTGTCCACACAATCGACAGAATCATCGCAACGAACGTCACCACACGCCCCAGGGTCACCAGTGTGTGGTCTGACACTTCGGGACGCCACTGCCGATAGATGTCGTAACAGAACAGCGTCGCGATGGAGTTAAGAGCTCCTGAAACGGTGCTCATCAGTGCCGCCAATAACGCGGCCGCAACGACGCCCTTCAGCCCGGTCGGCAGGAGGTGCTGAATCATGTGGGCGTAGATGTCCTCGGACTTGTCCCTCACCAGTTTCAGTTCGGTCAGTCCGGCCACCGCCCCGTCAATCTCTGCTTTGCCCAGACCCACCGCCTTGGCGAGTTGCTCCCTGGCTATTCCCTTCTCGGGTCCGGAACTCAGCTTCGTCAGATGGTCATATACCCTCTGCTCCGCCGTCGTCAGAGGACGCGACGCCTCTCCGCTCTCTTCCTGCGCCGCCGCCACGGGCAGTGCCGGCATCTTGCTCTGATGAATCAGAGCCAGACCGATCGTCCCCGGCATCACGAAGATGAATACCGGCAGGATCTTGATGAAACCGGCAAACAACGGCCCGACACGGGCGTGATTCTCGTTCTTGGCCCCCAGAACGCGCTGCACGATGGTCTGGTCGGCACACCAGTACCACAGTCCGATCACCGGATACCCGAGCAGCACCGCATACCACGGCAGTTCGGGCAACTGCTCCGCCGTCCGCATCACGTTCAGGTATACGGGGTCGACGCTGGAGGCCATGCCGCTCCACCCTCCGGCTTTCGTCAGGCCGATTACGGTGATGGCGATGGCACCGCACAAGAGAATGACGGTTTGCAGTGATTCGGTCAGCACGACCGCCAGCAGCCCGCCGACGATCGTGTACAATCCAGTGAGCAGCGAAATGGCAATGACACTCTGCATCGTGTCTATGCCGAACATCTTGTTGAGCACCAGTGCGCCGGTGTACAGCGAGAATCCGATGTGAATGAAGATCGCCGAGATCATCGACAGGAGGGCAAGCCAGTTGCGACTTGCCCGGCTGTACCGCTTCTCCAGAAAATCAGGCAGCGTGGTCACGCCCGATCGAAGATAGAAGGGAGCAAAGAACAACGCCAGACAGATCAGCGTGAACGGGGCCATCCACTCGAAACTGCCGTAGGCCAGGCCGCTGAGGTAGCCTACCTGGGCCTGACTGACCAGGTGGATGGTCGAGATGTTCGTCGAGAACAGGGCCAAGCCAATGATCGGCCAGGTCAGCGTCCCGCCGGCAAGGAAGTAGTTCTTGCCCTCCGACGCCCGGCGCCGATACAACCCGGCCAGGCAGCCGATCCCAATGATCACCACAAAGTAGACGATGATAATGGCCAGATCGAGGCCCTTGATCGCCAACTGCAACCCAAGCATCAAACGTCTCCCGACCGTCCTCGGAGATCACCCCTGCCTCTCGGCACGACGGCTGCAATTCAGGTCACACATCATCCGAAATGCATTGCAGATCGCACAACATCTGAAATTTGAAATCTCAGATCTCAAATCTGAAATCTCAAATCTCCAATCTGCGATCGCCGTCTCCGCTCCCCTCCTGCACGCCGCCTGCCGCCCGCCGCTCTCCGCGCCCCGGGCCCCGATCACTCCGTATAGAACACCTGCTCTCCCTTGGCCCACCACTCATCCTTCTCACGAATCGGCAACGGCTCCTGCAACGGGTCCGTCAGCTTCCACCAGTCCTGCATGGCCTGGTAAGTCTTCATCTTCTCCATGTCGGCCTTGATGTCCTCGCCGGTGTATTCGTAGTAGGCGAACAGGTACCACTTGTCCTTCTCCACCTCCTTCAGAAAAATCGAATAGTTGCGTATGTTGCACTCGCGGATGGCCTGCAGAACGCTGGGCCAGGTCTCCGCGTGCAGCCGCTTGTACTCGGGGATGGCCTCCTTCTTCACCCCGATCACCGCCCCGAACCGCTGCACCTTGCACGTGGGCTCGGCACAACCGGTCGCCGCCAAACAAGTCAACAGGATGATCCCGATCAGAGAGGTTCTCACGGCGCCCTTCATGATCTCTCCTTCGCGCTTGCTGCGAGTTATCGCTGAACGACGATCGGCCAGAAGCCGGACGCTCATGGCCAAGACCCAAAAGCCAGAAGCTAAGAGCTAACAGCTACAAGCTAATAGCTATTTTTACCTTCATCCCTTCCCCAAGTCCCTCGCCCGATTGAACGCCGCCAGCACCGCCTCGCCAATGGCCTTGTCCACCCCGGCGAGATTCATGGCCTCCAGGGCCGCCTGGGTCGTGCCGCCCTTGCTGGTCACCTTGCGGCGAAGCTCGGCCGGGGGCTCGCCGGTCTCCAGCATCATCCTCGCAGCCCCCAGGCAGGTGTGTGCGGCCAGCTTGAAGGCCTCTACCTCGCTCAGCCCGCAGGCCACACCGCCGGCAACCATGGCCTCGACGAAGTAGTAGAAATACGCCGGCCCCGAACCCGAAACGGCCGTCACCGCGTCAATGAGCGATTCGTCCTTCACCACCACGCTTGCCCCGCCGGCCTCGAACAACGCCTGCACGTCAGCGACGTCCTGACCGGTCGCAAAGCGCCCCGGACAGATGCCCGCCACGCCCGCGCCGACGAGAATCGGCAGGTTCGGCATCACCCGAACGACACGAACGCTGATCTGCGGAAAAAGGGACTCTACCCGGGCGGTGTTGACCCCGGCCATGATGCTGACGATGAGCTGATCCTGCCGGACGTCGCCCGCAAGCGGCGTGATCGCCTCGGCGAAGCTCTGGGGCTTCACCGCGATGACGAGACGTTGAGCCTCCGCTGCCAATTGGGAGTTATCCAGGACCGCTGCCACACCGAACTTCTCAACCATCAGGTCTCTTCGCTGCTCAACCGGGTCGCAGACTGCAAGCTGGCTGCCCCTGAAAAGCCGGTTCCTGACCGCGGCGGAGATAATCCCCTCGGCCATGTTCCCGGCACCGATGAAGCCATACTCGTATCGTCGAGACATTAACGCACCCTCGCCGGCAACTCTCGAGAAACCGATCTGGATACCATCCGCTCAGGGGAAAGCCTGGGATGGGCACATTGTACCGGCCCAGCCACGCTTCTCAACGATCCGACCCGCAAGAGACGCCATCTGAGAACCTTCCGGGCTGTCGACCAGGGTTCGGGACCAATGCTTCCGACTGCGGTCGCCACGCCGGAGGACAGTCTACCCTTCACTTGCACAAAACCCGACCGGGAACAGTCGGTTGAAGCCCTGGAGACGGCCTTCTTCCCTGCTCTCTTGGCTTGCGCCCAAACAGCACCGCCAGCGCATTTCGCCGTTCGCGACTGAACAGGCCCCATTCTCAATTCTGCATTCGCCATTCTTCATTCCCCAGCGTTGCCGTATGCAACGCTGGGGTCTACTCGCTGGCCACCGCCAGGTGATGCAGCGGCATGCCCGGGACGCCGATGTCATACCGCCACACCGCGTTTGTGACGGTCTCCGTGACGAACAAAGAGGTTGCATACTTGGAGCCCGGTGGACCAAAGCAACAGTTGGTCGGGTTGTCGCCAGGGGTCGCGAGACGGCCGATGGGCCTGCCGGACGAATCAATGACGTACACACAGGCCGAGCCATACCAGGCCACGTACAGATTGCCGTCCTGATCGAAACACATGCCGTCCGGCCCGACCCCGCCCGATAGCTGGCAGAAAACCTCGCGCGGCCCAAGTGTGCCATCTGGCCGTCGCTGATAGCGGCAAATCCGGTGGGTCAGCGTCTCGGCCATCAAAACGGCCGACCGATCGACCGAGATGTTAATCCCATTAGGATTGGCAAGGCCCGAGTCCGCTTGGATGACCGTCCGATCGGGCCGGACGTAATAAACCGCCCCAATCCGGTTCTCAAGGGAGCTGCCGTCGGGATCCGTGAAATAGAAGCCCCCATCGGCATCGACGGCCACGTCATTGGGGCCATGAAAGGCTTTCCCGTCGCACGATTCAGCGATAACTGAAACAGAACCCTGCGGCGAGACACGGATAATCGCCTTCCGTTGGCACTCGCAGCAGATGTAATGGCCGTCCGCGTCAAATTGCCCGCCGTTGGGAGCCGATGTCTCGGCCACGCGGGTCTTTCTGCCGCCCATGGTCACCCTGGAGATAAAGCCACCGTGAAGACTTACAACCCACAGGCGACCATTGGGATCGAAGGCCGGCCCCTCGCAGAACTTGAAGCCGCCGGCGACTTTCACAGCCTCTGCGTTGAGCTCCACCTTGTCTCCTTCCTTCTCGGGGGTCAATTCCCGAAATCCAACAGATGGTAATCGGTCATGTCCTGGGCACAAGGGGGCCGGCCACGTGACGCAGAACGGAATCTCGCTAGAATGCTCGCCTGGCTCAGTCTGTGGCTCGAACGAATTGGATGAAAGAGGTAAGACTTACATGATCAAGATCCTTGTTGCCGATCCGCTCGCGGCAGAAGGCATGAAGAGAATCCAGGAAACCAAGGGCATTCAGGCAGACGTGAAGACCGGCCTGAAGGAGGACGAACTCGCTGCCGTCGTCGGTGAGTATGACGGCATGATCATCCGTTCCGGCGTGAAGATCACCGCCAAGGTTTTGGCGAGCCCCGGCAAGCTGCGGGTGATCGCACGCGCGGGCGTGGGTGTTGACAACGTCGACCTCCAGGCAGCCACCAAGGCCGGCATTCTGGTCATGAACACACCGGATGCCAATACCATCAGCACGGCCGAGCAGACCATGGCCCTGATGCTGGCTCTGTCCCGCCATGTTCCCAAGGCCGATGCCCACGTCCGCGAAAAGAAATGGGAGCGCAAGGCCTTCACTGGAAAACAGTTGGCAGGCAAGACGCTGGGAATCATCGGCCTGGGGCGCGTGGGCAGCGCGGTCGCTCGACGCGCCTTGTCATTCGACATGAAGGTGATTGCGTACGACCCGTTCTTCTCCGGCGAGACGGCGCTCGACGGACAGGTCGTTCTCTGCCACACGCGAGATGAGGTCTTCGCCAACGCCGACTACCTCACCCTCCACACCAAGCTGAGCGACGAAACCAGGCAGATGATCAATAAGGACAACATCGCAAAATGAAAAAGGGCGTCCGGATCATCAACAGCTCCCGCGGCGGCGTCATCAACGACGCCGATCTGGCCGAGGCCCTCAAGAGCGGGCATGTGGCCGGGGCCGCCATCGACGTCTATACCACCGAACCTCCCGCTCCCGACAATCCCCTGCTGACCGCCCCGAACACCGTCCTCGCTCCCCATCTCGGGGCCTCGACGGAAGAAGCGCAGTTACAGGTCACCCTCGACGCGGTTGAAATCCTGCTCAACTACCTGCTCAAGAGCGAAATCCGCTGGGCCTGCAACGTGGCCGGTCTGCCCGCCCAGATCACCGCTCGTGACAGGGCGTACCTGGACCTCGCCCAGCGGATGGGCGCGATCCTCTCGCACGTCGGTTCCGGAGTGATCGAGACGGTGAGCGTTACCACCCACGGCGAGTCGCTGGAGCCCCTGCTCGGCACCATTCAGAAGCAGATTCTCATCGACGTGCTCAGCCCGCATTTCACCTCGCGGCTGAACATGATCAACGTGGACAGCTTCGTAAAGGAGCGAGGTATCAAGCTCGAGCAAACCGCCGACCTGACCGCCAGCGCCGTCACCGACAGCGTGACCGTCACGATCAAAACGCGGGACGGCGTCCACGAGGTGGTGGGCGAGGTCTTCCTCGACGGCAAACCCAGGATCATGGCCATCAACGGCTACCAGATGAACCTGATACCCGAGGGGGCGATGGTCCTGATCGTCAACGACGACCAGCCGGGCGTGATCGGGCTCGTCGGCACCGTCTTCGGCGAGAACAGGATCAACATCGCCGACATGATGCTCTCGCGGCGGAACAACACTGCCCTCATGGTCCTCAAGCTCGACGCCGCCATTCCGGCCAAGCTGCTCCAGGACCTCGAAAGCCACAAGCCGCCCATCCGGCGCGTGCTGCCCGTGACACTGCCGCCGTTGGCGATATAAGACAGTCGTCGCACCGTCGTGATACGGATACTCGGGCACAGCCCAGATCCCTTCCGGATCCGGGCTGTCTCTTTTTTGCCGACTGCGACACGGATCTGACGCCGCGACCGGCCGTTACGGCCACTGGCCCTGTCGGCGATCTTGGGGTACGTAGTCATGGAAGGTCAGTTGCCCTTGCGAACGGAGGTTTGAAATGAATCGTCGCCAATTGCTCAAGGCCGGTGTGGCCGGATCGGTCGCATCCGCCTTCGGTGGCTATTTCGTCCACGGCGCGGAACAGAAGCCCCTGCGCGTCGGGCTCATCGGCACCGGTTGGTACGGCAAATCAGACCTGTTCCGCCTGATTCAGGTTGCCCCGGTCGAGGTCGTCTCGTTGTGCGATGTCGACAAAAAGCTGCTCGCCGAGGCAGCCGAACTCGTTGCCGACCGGCAAGCCTCCAAGAAGACACCGCGCCTCTACGGCGACTATCGCGAAATGCTCAAGGAGAAGGACCTGGACATTGTGCTCGTCGGCACGCCCGACCACTGGCACGCCCTGCCGATGATCGCGGCCGTCGAGGCAGGCGCGGACGTCTATGTCCAGAAGCCGATCAGCGTCGACGTGGCCGAGGGCGCCGCCATGGTCGCCGCCGCCCGCAAGCACAACCGCGTCGTGCAGGTCGGCACGCAGCGCAAGAGCACGCCGCACCTGATCGACTGCAAGAAGAACATCGTCGAGGCGGGCCTGCTGGGCAAGATCGGCCACGTGGAGGCCTGCTGCTACTACCACATGCGGGCCAAGGACAACCCGCCGGTCCAGCCCGTACCGGACTACCTGGACTACGAGATGTGGACCGGGCCCGCGCTGCTGCGCCCGTATGACGGCCTCCCCCACCGTCGCTGGTGGCGGACCTTCATGGAATACGGCAACGGAATCGTCGGCGACATGTGCGTCCACATGCTGGACACCGCCCGCTGGATGCTCGGCCTCGG